>CAKMJY010000067.1 GCA_927433595.1 uncultured Acholeplasmatales bacterium
AACTAAAAGCTGAAAAAACGACTGAGGAAATATTGCAATCATCTCATTTTAAAATAATCATTACAGAATTCCTCGATCAATATTTAAATCCAAAATACATCATATTTGTTTAGAAATTTTCGCTCTCTGAGGATCTGTTTAAGTTTTGAATGGATTTTTTTGGAGTTAGATTACTTAAGACTTTGTCCCTGAGTTAATTGCTCGGCAAAATTTATGTCCTCATCAAGACTATATCTATTTCAACTACCCATCCGATCAAGATAAACTCGTCAAGGGTGAGTTCTCCGGTCTGAGAGTTAAAAGAGGGTTATACAGAAGTAAAAAAGGCACTTTGATCAATGCCGATCAAAATGCTGCATTAAACATGACTCAAAAAGGTAATCCCGATGCCTTATGGATAGGGGATAAGGGAGTGAACACTCCTAAGCGTACATACTTATTTGGTATGTAGGTTTGAAATAAGACGATTTATGTCGTTAAGAGGTATAACTATAAATCATTCATTAAAGGGTGATTTATCACCTCTTTGTTCTAAAAACTGATATTAAGTTATAATTAATGATGAAGGGTGAGACCATGACTTATACCATTAGCATCACAGAAATTGTATCGTTTATCTATATGAGTGGTGATCTATCTGCTGATAATTTTCAGAATGTCTCACAACTTGAAGGCATCAAAGCACATCAATATCTTCAAAAACAGTTTAAATCAGATGATCAAAAAGAAGTCAGCATTTATTATGAAACAGATATTGATGGCATCAGTTTAAGGCTACAAGGCAGAATGGATGGCTTATTAAGCAATCAAACCATTCTTGAAATCAAATCCACCAAAAGTGGATTGGATTTGTTGTTTGTAGAAAGACTGGAACATTTGGCTCAGTTGAAGTTTTATGCCTATATGTATATGAAAAATCATGACTTAATAGAAATCAAAGGCCAATTGACTTATATTTCTTTAATTGATTATGATACAAAGTCTTTTTCATATGTATTTGATGTAGAAACGTTGGCGTCATTTTTTGATGAGGCAATTATGATTTACATCAAGTGGTTAACCTTACAACAAGCCCATGAAATTAAAAGACATGACTCCATTGACCAATTAGCATTTCCATTTGAAACCTATCGAACTGGACAGCGCGAATTTATGAAGGCTATCTATCATACAGTTAATGAGCAAGGTATTTTATATGCGATTGCCCCAACTGGGATAGGCAAAACGATGGCAAGTTTGTTTTCAACCATCAAAACACTCAAAGAACCAAATGAAAAGATCTTTTATTTAACTGCGAAAAACGAAGGCAAGAAAGTAGCCATTGAAGCAGTTCAGTTAATGCATGACAAAGGTTTAAAAGTTAAAATGCTAGAACTCACCTCAAAAGACACCATTTGTTTTTTGACCGAACGTAATTGTGATCCTGCTATATGTCCTTTTGCCAAGGGGTTCTTTGACAGGTTAAGAGATGCCATCATCGATATCTATCAACATGAGGATATCATGACAAGAGACATCATCGAGGCCTATGCCCAAAAGCATACCGTTTGTCCTTTTGAGTTCTCTTTGAGCGTATCTAATTATTGTGACATCATTTTATGTGATTATAACTATGTGTTTGACCCAAGAGCGCATTTAATCAGGTATTTTGATGAAGCCAACTATCAACCTATTTTATTGATCGATGAGGCACATAACTTAGTATCTCGTTCAAAAGAAATGTTCTCAAGCACCCTCTTAAAAAGCGAGTTAATCGATTTAAGACGTGCTGCAAGAACATTAAAACCAAGTATCACACATTCTATCAATAAGCTCATTCATCACTTTGAGAACTACCTTCATACTGGGTTTCAAGCCTATCCATCACCTAGTAAAGATTTGATGGATTTGGTTAACTTAAACATCAAGAAGCTTCAAAAATCATTTTCAATCACACCTAATCACCCTAAGAAGTCATTGATCATGGATGGGTATTTCAAGCTATTACAGTTTGAAAATATGTTTGAATATTACAACCAAGCTTACCGGACAAATATCACCGTTGACGATGATGTTAAAATCACCTTACAATGCTTAGATGCCAGTCAATTTTTAAAAGACATCATGACGAAAAAGGCATTTGGGACCATATTATTTTCTGCAACACTATACCCGCTTGATTACTATTCGACTTTATTATCACAAAAACAGGGTGAATCGATCATCATCCCACAACCGTTTGACAAAAAAAGGTTGAGAGTCATGACTTATCGACTAGACACGAGGTATAGTAAACGAAAAGACTCTGTTGAAACCATCATCGACACCATTCAAACAGTCACATCTAGTAAAAAAGGTAACTACATTTGTTTCTTTCCTTCTTATCAATACATGGACCAAGTGTTAAGTGAGGTAAAAGAGATTAAATCGGTTCGGTACTTAATTCAAAACCGGATAACAGATATCGACAGTAGAAAAGAAATTTTGGATCAATTAAGACAAGAAAAACCCTATAGTCAAGTCGCCTTCTTTGTCTTAGGTGGCATGTTTTCTGAAGGGATTGACTATGTTGGTGACATGCTCAATGGCGTCATCGTGGTTGGGGTTGGTTTACCAAACTTTAACGATGAAACTGAACAGTTAAGGGCATATTACCAAGATACTTTTGACAATGGGTTTCACTATGCCTATACATACCCAGGGATGAATAAAGTCATCCAAGCGGTGGGTAGAGTCATAAGAAGACAAAGCGATTATGGGATTGCGATTCTTTTAGATGATCGTTTCCAAAATGGGGTTTACCAAGATTTAATGCCTAAAGTATGGAAACCCTATACCATCATCAAACACCAAGCAGATTTAAGTGAGACACTTGCAAATTTCTGGCAAATGTATGAAAAATAATTATAATTAAACCATAAAAAGGAGCCTTATTATGACCTACGCAAAAACAGTCAGTATCATTGGATTATTAAGTATGACCGCAGTATTGCTTTATGGCTTTATCTTTGGTAATTTCTTTACAGATGGTAGCCTGATTTTAAGTAACCCATGGGGCATTGTTTCCATGGTGGATTTATACGTTGGCTTTTTCTTATTCACCATTTTCATATTTCATAAAACGAAAAAACCGTTAGAAAGAATCTTATGGTTTATCGCCATGATGGTGTTTGGTTTTTTCACAGGCGCATTGTTCGTTTTATACCACCTAATTAAATCAAAAGGCGATATGACTAAATTCTTCAGTGGGGTATAATATGCAAATACTAAAAGACGTTAAAGATGAGTTTATCATGATTTTTAAGGGAAAAACGTTAGATACGTTTTTCTCACCAATTGTTTTTTACATCGTCTATAATTTGGTTTCATTAGAATGGGCAATTGTGGGGTCAGTGACTTATACCACAGTCGTGTTTTTCTACCGAAAACTCAAAAGACAAAATAGTTTTTACGCAACCTTTGGGTTAGTGTTTGTGGTAATTGCGGCTAGTCTTGCATATATCAATCAAAACTCAACCAATTACTTTTTGCCGGGCATTATCAGTAATCTATTTATCCTACTGGTATCCTTGTTTTCAATTTTGTTTGAAAAACCGCTAGCGGCTTATTTATCGCATATCACGAGAGGTTGGCCACTGGCTTGGTTTGAAATAAAAGACATTAAACCAGCTTATATGGAAGTAACATTCTTTTGGTTGTTTATGTTTTTCATTAGAAGTATGGCAGAAATCTACTTTTACTTTGTGAATTATAAAGATGGCTTAATTGCGCTAGATACCATCATTGGAATGCCAGCATTACTGATTGTGTTAGCACTTAGCTACATATACGGTATCCTTAGATTAAATAGCTTAAAAGGACCAAGTGTAGATGAGTTCTTAAATCAAGTAGAACCGCCATTTAAAGGACAAAAGAAAGGTTTCTAGATGTATTTAAGACATATAAACCAGCGCATAACATGTTATAATAAACCTAAGGAGTTGATCATATGAAAGCAATCAATCAATATTTTACACTGAGTAATGGTGTGAAACTACCTAAAATCGGATTAGGTACTTGGCAAGTCAAAGATGGCGATGAAGCCTATCATTCTGTATTAATGGCACTTAAAAACGGGTATCGCCACATCGATACAGCAGAAGGCTATCAAAATGAAGCATCTGTTGGTAGAGCCATCAAAGATTCAGGGATTCCACGTGAAGAGATATTTGTCACATCCAAATTAGAATCACACATCAAATCCTATGAGGGTGCACTAAAAGCATTCGAACAAACACTTAAAGCGCTAGATTTTGAATACCTAGATTTATTCTTAATTCACGCACCATGGCCATGGAGCGAAATTGGCAAAGACTGTAAAGCAGGGAACGTTGAAGCGTTTAAAGCTATGGAATCACTTTACAAGGCGGGGAAAATCCGTGCCATTGGGGTATCTAATTTCTCACCAGATGACTTAGATAATATCCTCAATCATTGTGAAATCGTACCGCATGTTAATCAAATTGCTTATTTCATTGGCTTAGACCAAAAAGCAACCATTGAATACTGCAGAAAGCATAACATTGTCGTAGAAGCTTATTCACCGTTAGGCATAGGTTACCTACTTAAAAACGAAGACATCATTAAAACAGCCGAGAAATACCAAGTATCACCAGCTCAAATATGTATTCGTTACTGCCTACAAAAAGATACAGCACCACTACCAAAATCAACGCATGAGGCGCGTATCATTATGAACAAGGAAGTAGATTTTGAAATTAAACCAGAAGATATGGCGTTTTTAGACCAAATCAAAGGTGATCCAAGACGTTGGAACTAAAAAAATGCCCTACCGTTAAAAATCGGTAGGGTTTTCTATTATATGGCATTCGTTAAATCGGATATAAATTGGTTAATTTCAGCTTCAGTGGTCTGGTAAGTTGTGACCAAGCGAATCATCTTGGTATCGCCATAGTCTGTCCAAATTTCAAATAAATAGGATTGACTTAAAAGATCAACCACACGGTTATCTAGTTTAATAAACTGTTGGTTAGTCGGTGTCGGTGTAAAATCAATGCCTGCGTTTACCAATTTCTCTTTTAAGAGATTGGATGCATGATTGGCTTGATAGCCAATGTCAAAGAATAAGTTATCGGTAAATAAGCATTCTAATTGAATACCAACTAAGAATCCCTTAGCGAGTAAACCACCATTTTGCTTAACTGAATATCTAAAATTTTCAGATAAAGTTTTATCTTTAATGATCAACGCTTCACCTAAAAGTGCCCCATTTTTGGTCCCACCAATATAGAAACAGTCACTGCATTCTCTGATGAAATCTAAGGTCAAATCGTTATCTTTAGATGTTAATGCTACACCTAATCTAGCCCCATCGACAAATAAATAAAGGTGATTAGCTTGAGTGTATTTATATAACTGCATCAATTCTGTTTTAGAATAGATGAAGCCTGTTTCAGTCGAATTTGAAATATAAACCATTTTTGGTTTAACCATATGTTCATCGGTATGGCCCTTAATCACTTGATCAATTAAAGCAGGTGTCAATTTACCACTTTCTGTTTTTACTGCAATAATCTTGTGTCCAGTTTGTTCAATTGCCCCGGTTTCATGAACGAAAATATGCCCAGTATCCGCTGAAATAATGGCTTCATAAGGCCTTAATAAGTGAGAAATCACCGTTTTATTCGTGATCGTACCGCCACCCATTAGATGGACATCTACCTCACTACTGAAATGGTTTTGGATCAATGATTTAGCCTTTATCACATGTTGGTCTAAACCATAACCTATATTTTTTTCATCTTTTAATGTCATTAATTTTTCTAAGATTGCAGGATGTGCGATATCGCTGTAATCATTCCGAAAGTTTATCATATTATCACCCTAGTGCCATTATAACATGATTGATTAAACTGTGGTAAAATGAGTTAACAGTATTATTATAGGAGGTATACATGGATTCACTTCAACTTTTCAAACCATACCTAGAGGGCATCGACAATCTCTTGCAAAAAGAGCGTCTAGAAACGATATTCACATTCATCGATCAAAATTATCCAAACTTAAAGGGCAGAATTGCATGGCATCAACCCATGTATACTTATAAGGATACATTCATCATCGCGTTTTCAGTCTCAAAGAAACACATCGCTGTCTCACCTGAACAAAAAGGCATCATCGCATTTAAAAAGCAACTAGAGGATGCCAATTATGCTTACACACAAATGATTTTTAGAATCCCAAATGATGTAGTTATAAACCTAGATTTATTAAGAAGTATCATTGATTATAATATTCAAGATAAGAGAGAACTAAAAACTTTTTGGCGGAAAGACTAATTTTAACAATTTAGGTATACAATATTAGTGGGTGATACGATGTCTAAACCATGGAAACAACTACTAGAAGCATTATACCTTTTAATATTGGGGTTTTTAGTGATCGTCTGCTGTTTCATCGTGTATCTGATGATTTATCTTTCGGTAGAAAAACTATTTTATCATGAGAATGTTCAACAAATGCCAGCTGGTACTTTAAGAATTAGCTCGTGCTTACTTTTAGTTGTTGTTTATTTTTGGGTTTTAAAGACCAAATTAAGTGATTTCATAAAAGCATTTTTGTTATGTGGACCACTCACAGTGACCAATGTTACAGTTGTTCTAACTTTCTATGATAAACTGTACATTGCTATACCGTTGGTCTCAATCATTTTCCTGACAATTCTAGGGATTGTGTATAAGACAAAACAATCATGGTACTATTATCCAATTATAGTGATGTCACTCATCATCGGATTATTATATGCATGGCCAAGATAGATAATTGATGTAATTATATTGCACATTTTGTGCAATTTATTTTTTCTGCTTGACATTAACGCAGCGTAAAGGTTTAGAATAAAGGTGGTGATGATATGAGAATCGATGAACTGTCAAAAATAGCCAATGTATCTAAACGTACGATTAGATACTATGAAGAACTAGGGTTATTAAAGCCTATTAGAGAAACTGAATCCAACTACCGCATATATCAAAAAAAAGACATTGATACCTTACAACATATTCTATTTTACAAGCGCTTGGGATTTGAACTTGACGATATCAAACGCCTAATTCGAGATAAATCGGTCATAAAAACAGTTGAACTAACCAAACATTTAAAGGCGTTAGAAAAAGAAAAAGCAGCCATTGAGGTATTAATCAACACAGTAAGAAAAACCATCCTATATGAAAAAGGAGTAATAGATATGACAAATCAAGAAAAGTTTGAAGGCTTCAAACAAAAGATGCTCGATGACAACGAAAAACAATATAAAAACGAAGTGATTAAACAATATGGCGAAAATGCCTATCAACAATCAAAAAATGCTTTTAGCAAGATGAGCGAACAAGACTATAAAGCATTTGAACAGTTATCTATAGATATCATAACCTATTTGAAGAAAGCATTGCATGAAGGTGGAGACCCGACATCAATGATGGCTCAAAAAGCAGCGAAATCTCACCAATTGTGGTTGAGTCAAGCATGGGGGTCATACGATATGGATGCACACTTAAATATCGTTGACATGTATTTAAGTGATGACCGGTTCAAACAGTATTATGATCAGCACCAAGCAGGCATAGCACAGTTATTAAGAGATGCAGTTTACCATATGTTGATTAATGACTAATAAACAACCTGACAAATGCGTTTGTCAGGTTGTTTTTCTCTATCACACATATCTTATTTTATTTGAGATATGACAGGCTTTTTCCGCAATTCTATTGACAATAGAGCGAAAAAGAGTAAACTAAAAATAGATGATTACTTCATATTTCATTCTCATGAAGTTTGAACCCTTTCTAGTATAAAAAAATAAATTGAATTGGAGGCGATGATATGTCAGATACACAGGATGGCATGTATATAGATGAACCACTAGATCAGTATCAAAAGGTATACAAAGACTTGCATAAAGAAAATGCGACTAAGTACATAGACGCATTGATTGAAAAGTCACAGGTCGATGTTAATCAAAACCGTGAAACCGTTAAGAAAATCCGCAAACAAGAAGCCGAACGAGACTTACTGGTTAAGCACATTAAAAAACAAAATGGGTTAAAAGGATTTTTGATATTCTTAACTGTGCTTTTATTTGCAGGGGCGATTTTTTCAGGTTTCCAATTATACCAACTTGGATATAACGTATTATATGTTGCGCTAATCCCGGTGTTATTAGTAGTTGCGATACTATTCATCTTTTTGATTAGAAAAAAGATCAACCCCAAAATCAAAGAACTAAAAGGGTTAAAGGCAGTCGTCGATGATAAGATTAAAGTCTTATATCAAGAAGCATATGCCCAAATGAAACCACTCAATGACTTATTTGAATACGGCATTGCTAAAAAGCTATTTCAAGAAACCATACCATTAATCAAAATGGATAAAATGTTTGATTCAAGACGTTATGATTACATGGTCAATAAGTTTGGCTTAGCTGACATTTACGATAAAGATCGTTCAACCCTTTTCGTACAATCAGGTGAAATCAATGGTAACCCATTCTTCATTTGTGAAGACTTGGTTCATGTATTAGGGACTGAAACCTATTCAGGTTCTATCACGATCCACTGGACAACCACATCAACCGTCAACGGTAAACGTGTGACCAACCATCACAGCCAAGTGTTAACTGCAACGGTCACAAAACCATGTCCAAGATATTATGAACAACCTTATTTGGTCTATGCCAATGATGCCGCACCAGACTTGATTTTCTCAAGACAAGATTCTGATGCTGAGCATATGAGTGAAAAACAAATTGAAAAACAAGTCAACAAAGACATTAAGAAGTTATCTAAAAAGGCAGAGAAGAGTGTCACACAAGGCTCAAACTACACGGTTTTAGCTAACAGTGAATTTGAAGTATTGTTTGGTGCAACCAACAGAAACCATGAAGTCCAATTTAGATTACTATTTACACCACTCGCTCAAAGAGAATTACTTGAAATTATGAAAGATAAAGAGATTGGCTATGGCGATGACTTTGACTTTGTGAAACATAAAAAAATCAACCGTGTATATCCAGAACATTTACATCAATTTGAGTTTGATGTCATGCCACCCTATTACTGGGGTTATGACATTGATGCGATTAAAGAGAAGTTCATAGCGTATACAACCGATTATTTCAAGAGAATCTATTTCACATTCGCACCAGTCCTTGCGATACCACTTTATCAACACACGTTACCACAAGAATATATCTATAAAGACTTATACGAGTCTTATGTATCATTCTATGAACATGAACGCGTGGTCAATCACATGAATGAACACGAATTCAAACATCCACTCTCAACCACTCGTAACATCCTTAAAACAAAGGTAGTAGAAAGTAAAGCACAAGCCGATGTTGTAAAAGTCGTTGCGTATGGATATAGAACTGAACAAAGAACCGATTATATCAATAAGATGGGTGGCGATGGTAGAATGCATACGATACCAGTCCACTGGACCGAATATATTCCGGTTGAACAAGCATCCAAAGTTGAGGTTAATGTGGTAGAAACTGAACAAACAGAAACCCATCAAGACCGTTTTAGAAAATTATTTGAAGATTTAAAAAATAAAGAAGTCAATGAAAAAGACGTCTTTATGCTAAGTTCATTTGTTGCCCATGTCTTAAAAGACAAGTAAGTATGATAAAATAAAATAAATGGAGGGATTAACATGGCAAACGAATTAGATGAAATAACTGGACCAGTAAACGAAGCTGGTAGAGACGTTAACGTGATTGAAAAACAAATTCCTGTGAAAACTGGCGTTGGTTCAATCGTATTTGAAGTTGTTTTATGGGTTTTAGGTATTTTCCCTGGTTTGATTTTCTTATTCATGAAGATCAATGCTCAAAAGTATTTCAGACAACTACAACAACGTATTCAAAATAATGCATCACAAATTGATAACTACCTTGAACAACGCGTTCAAATCTTACAAAATGTGGTTGGTATCGTTGAAAAATCCGTTGATTTAGACAAAGATGTCATGAAGAGTGTTGCAGCATTTAGAGGTGGCGTACACCCTGATGAAGCAAACAGAAGTGAAGTATCATCACAACTAGACTCAGCAATGAGAAGCATTAATGTGGCATTCGAAGCATACCCTGATTTAAAAGCACACCGTGCTTTAGCAGATGCGATGCAACAAAACAGCTATCTTCAAAAAGAAATTACAGCTGCAAGAGAAGTTTACAATGATACAGTGTTAAAATGGAACTCAGACATATTCGCTTGGCCAACTAAGATGATTGTTGCTGCTAAAGCAGGGTATACAACTAGAATTCCTTTCACAGCAAGTAAAGAAGTCAAAGAACAAGCAAGAGCGAAGTTCTTCTAAGAAAAGTGATTTTAAAAACATCTACTCATGTAGGTGTTTTTTTTTAGTTTAAATTAGCGTATAATAGAAATAAAAAAAGCGATTAAATATAACGATGGTTTTTGGGAGATTAATATGTCTATTTTTAAAGTTCTGTTTGAAGCATTTGGTAGGTTTATATATGCATTGCTAAGACCGGTTGGCTACTTGATAAAAGTGGTTTTTCAGTTTTCTAAAAGGCTCATACATGCGCTAATAACAGCTTTTACTTGGTTAGCGCTAAAGATTGCTTTGGCAATAAGATTGATATCACTCAAATTATATAGATACCTGCTAAGACCAATCGGTATATTTATCAAAATGGTAGTAGTCACAATTTTCCGAATCATTAAATCGGTACTCAAATGGTTGTGGCAATATATATTCAAATATATATATCTATTCTTTAAAATTATCACTACAAGTATCTATCAGTTTTTGACATTTGTTACTAGACATGTGGTGATTTTTTTAAAACGTGTATCTGCATATCTTGTTCATATACTCAGTGCTTTATTATTGTTTATATACAAACGCATCATCCGTCCAATATATCTGTTTTTCAAGTTCATTGTGAAAAAAATATATAGATTCATTTATCCTATTGTTTGCGTAATTTTAAAAGGGTTTTGGTCGATTATCCAGTATGTGAGTCAAGGCGTCTACTATATCCTGAAGTGGATTTGGTTATGTATTTATCACACATTAACTTGGTTGATCAAAAACTTGTATCTTGTTATAAGAACCGTTGTTATCGCACTATATAAAGCCATTAAATGGTGTTATGGACGAATTATTGATCTCACTATATACATACTTTCAGCCATCAAATATGGTTTTAAGTCATTTCAAGAACCGATTTATCAATTTATTATCAATGGTTATGTATTTATATATTTGTTACTCTATGGATTAGCTACTGTGTTGTTTAAGTTCATACTATATAAAACACCCATTTGGCTATTCACTCAAATCGGTATAATATTGAATCAATTAAGCCGATGGATGACCACTTTCTTTGTACATATTAGTGAGCGTTTAAAATAGCACGTCTCATATAAAGTGAAAACCTCTAGCACCAAGTTTTGGCTATCTAGAGGTTTCTTTCATTTTAAATTGTGTCTTGATGTTGTTATCCCACGGTAATAAATGTGCCATCATCTTAAATTTA
>CAKMJY010000068.1 GCA_927433595.1 uncultured Acholeplasmatales bacterium
AAACGGCGATAACGTCAGAGTATTTGAATACGAATTTGAATTTATTGATTAATATTGACACACTTTCTTAATTGAAAGTGTGTTTTTCGTTATATAATGGTGTTAAGGAGTGCGGTTGTGAACACATTAATGGTCAGTTTAGCTAAGTTCTTATAGCTCGGTCTAAACCCACAGATTTGAACCAATTCTTTGATCATTCTGATGTTTACCACGACGACTGTAAATAAGTCTAAACGGCCATTTTGAGAGATGGCTGTTGAAATTAAAACGGTTTTTGCATGACGCATGATGACTTGATTCATCTTCTTCTTCATCGTTGAATTGTAGATTTCATTCAAGGTTTGTTGAAGTAGTACGGCATCACCCATGTTATCTTTTAATTTGTCTTTTTCGGTTTGTGAGATTTCATGTCTTTCCATTAAGTTCTTGGACACTTTTTTATAAGTCATATAGCGTCTATGACTTGGCTTGTCATCCATGACAGTTTCAATTGAAAAGGCAGGTGAGACTAAAATGATCCTGACTGGGTTAATGACCAATAAATACGTGAGTAAAAAGGCAATCACATAAAAGCCATATTCGACATAGGCATGGATATTTCTTAAACGTTCACCAATATCGATGATCGATGACACCAAAATCAATAAGAATAGTAGGATAACGCCAAATGCAATAGCGATCCAAAATTTGGTACTCTTATTTTTAATGGGTGTTTTTTTCTTTTTCTTTATTTCTTTTTCATCTGGTGTATAGGTGAGTTCTTTCGGTTGTTTCGCCATACTAACACATCCTTTATCTTATTATATAACATAATAATCAAAAATGATATTTTTGGTTTTCTTTAATTGAATAACACTCTTTTTTACCAATGATGATGTGGTCGATGATTTGAATGCCCATGATGGAACCACTCATTTCAAGCTGATGGGTTGCTTTGATATCTGCCTGTGAGGGGGTTGTATCGCCACTAGGATGGTTATGGACGAAGATGACGCCATATGCAGACACTTTAACGGCGTGTCTAAAGATTTCTCTAGGATGTATGACACTTTGGTTGAGTGTACCAATGTAAATGAGTTTTTCCGCAATGATCTGATTTTTAGTGTCAAGGTAAACCGTATAGAAGTGTTCCTGATCGAGTTTATCAAGCGTTGTTTTAAATCGCTCGTATATATCCTTTGCTGAGCCTATCTGCGGCCTTTTTTCAATCATTTGATCAAATACCCGTCTGGATAATTCAAGGGCGGCTATCACGCTAGATGCTTTTGCGATGCCAATGCCTTCAATTGACGTCAACTCTGCCATTGTGATGTCATTAAAACTGCTTAAACTATCGAGTTTATATAGGAGTTTTTTCGATAGTTCAATCACTGAATAAGTCTTAGTGCCTGTTTGAAGTAATATGGCCAATAACTCCACATTCGAGAGTTTGGATGGACCATATTTACATAGTCGTTCTCTTGGTCGTTCTGATTCTGGTATTTCTTTTATAAAAAACATATTTATCACCCATATGATATATACCAACGACTACATCAAAAAAAGAAAGTACAGCACATGTACTTTCTAGATACTAGATTTTTCGATTAAATATGGTCTCATTAAACTAACAAAATAAAGTGAGCCTGTGATGATGATGACATCCGCATGATAGCGGTCAATTAACATATCAACTGCTTTAAACGGGTCTTCGTGTGCGTGTTTATCTTTATGTGGTGTTTGTTCAAGTAGACTTGGTAAGTCCAAGACACGTTTATAATCAAAGTGGGTCAGATGCATCGTTTTTGCAACTTGACTCAAACTTTGAAGCATGTGCTTTGTATCTTTATCAGCCATCGCACAAAACAAGATATGTACGTTTCGATCTTGATAATAGGCTTCAATCGTTTTAATTAATGCATCAATGCCATGTGTATTGTGTGCCCCATCTAAGATCACCAAAGGATTTTCAAGCATGACTTCAAATCTGCCTGGCCAAGTGGTGTTTAGGATACCTGCTTTAATATCTTTAACCGGTATTTTTGGAAACAAATAATTAACCGCAGCAATCGCTAAAGCCGCATTTTTCGCTTGGTGAAGCCCTAATAGTTGAGGTTTGTAAGTATGATACTCATACTGAAACTCAAGTGGATTATCGTTTGTAATTTGGATATTTTCGTCATCGATAAAAAGTACTTTCGAGTTGGTATTTGTCGTATGCTTAATAAATTGTGGGTATAATGCTTTATCCACCGCTGTGATCAGTGGTGTGTTTTCTTTTACAATCCCAAGCTTGTTAAAGGCAATCAATTCGAGGGTATCGCCTAATTGTTGCATATGATCATAACCAATCGATGTGATGATGGCTAAATCCGCATTGACGATGTTGGTTGAATCTAAGAGCCCACCAATCCCTACTTCTAAAATAACGACATCGACTTGTTTTTTTTTAAAATACTTTAAGGCAATCAATGTGATGAGTTCAAAAAAAGATAGGGGCTCGCCATAAGACAATGTAAAGGCATCATTAAATGTTTTAATGTCATTGATTTCAATCAATAAATCCTGATCACTGATCATATCTAAATTGATTTTAATGCGTTCATTAAACTTAACAATATAAGGTGAGGTAAATACCCCAACCTTATAATGTTTGGTTAATATATGTGCTAAATAGCTACAAACAGACCCTTTGCCATTTGTCCCACCAACGTGAATGATTTGATACGCTTGATCGGGATAATTTAACATGGTTTGAGCTTGTTTTATTCTGTTTAAATCCGCTTTAGGTTTAAACTTGACTTGACTTTCAATCCAATTAACAGCATCTTTTAAGGTTGTAAACATATTATGCCATGCGCTTCTTGATCGCATCGTATTGCGATTGATAATTCTCAAGCTTTTGTTTTTCTTCTAATACTTTTTCAGGTTTCGCTTTATTCAAGAAGTTTGGATTAGATAACATATTTTTAACACGTGTTAACTCTTTTTCTAGGGTATCTAATTCTTTTTCTAGTTTTTGTTTTTCTTCTGCTTCACTGATGATATCGCGCTTTAAAATATGTAGTTCAAAGCCACTACCTGTGACTAAAATGGTTTCTTCTTTTAAGGTAGGTTTTAGATTGATCAATAGTTCACCACTTCTTAAGAAATGGGCAAGCATGGCTTCATTTTCTTTGACGAAAAGATCCTTAGTGATGATTTCGATTGTGAGTGGTTTAGATGGGACAATGTTCATTTCTTGTCTTAGTTGTCTCACTTTGATAATCATTTCAGTGATGATTTGCATGTCTTTTAAACTAGATTCGCTATTTATTTCTGATACAACTGGCCAGCTAGATGTCACGATGGTTTCTTCTTTTAGAATGCTTTGATAAAGTCTTTCTGTGACAAATGGCATGAATGGATGTAAGAGTTTAAGGATTTGTTTTAAAACGTAGATCAAGACTCTTTCGGTGTTTGCTTTACGGTTATCTTTTAATGCAAGTTTCGCAATCTCAACATACCAGCTAGCAAATTCATCCCAAATAAAGTTATAAAGGGCTCTGGATACTTCGCCAAACTCATACTTCTCATAATTGATATCACATTCAGTGATGACTTGGTTTAATCTGGTTAGGATCCACTTGTCAAATAGCGTTAAATCACTTTGATCAAAGTGATCATTCGCATCCTCGACGTTCATATCAATAAAACGTGCGATGTTCCACAGTTTGTTGATGAAGTTCCAGCTGGATTCAACTTTTTCAGTTTCATATCTTAAATCTTGCCCAGGTGCCGCATTGGTGGATAGGAAATATCTAAGGGCATCTGTCCCATAGGTTTCCGATACATCCATTGGATCGACACCATTGCCCAATGATTTGCTCATCTTTCTGCCTTGTTCATCTCTGACTAAGCCATGAATTAAAACTTCTTTAAATGGTGATGTGCCTGTGAACTCAATCCCTTGGAATAACATTCTAGCAACCCAGAAGAAAATGATATCATAACCCGTTACCAATACTTGTGTTGGATAGAAATGCTTATAATCTTCTGTCTGATTTGGCCAACCAAGTGTTGAGAATGGCCATAAAGCCGATGAAAACCATGTGTCTAGGACATCTTCATCTTGATGGTAGCCATCGCCTGGGTTTTCTTTACTAACCACGATTTTATCGCCTTTATACCAAACTGGAATGCGGTGGCCCCACCATAATTGTCTACTAATGCACCAGTCTTCAATGTTTTCTAACCAGTTCTTATAGACTTTGTCAAATCGTTTAGGGACAAACTCAGTGGTCGATTTTTCTAACGCTTGATCTACCAACGGCTTCATTGAAACAAACCATTGTAGGGATAATCTTGGTTCAACGACGACACCAGTTCTTTCTGAATGACCGACGCTATTGGTATAATCTTCAATTTTTTCAACTAATTGAACTGTTTCTAAGTCTTTGACCAATGCTTTTCGGCAAGCAAAACGTTCCATGCCGTTATATTGGAATGCCATCTCATTCATCGTGCCATCTTCATGCATACACAGTGGCATTGCAAGGTGATGTCTCTTACCGACTTCAAAGTCATTCGGGTCATGGGCTGGTGTGACTTTTACAACCCCTGTCCCAAATGTCATATCAACATAGTCATCTGAAATGACTGGAATTTCAACTAATGTATTAGGAATATATACTTTTTTACCAATATAAGATTGGTATCTTGTATCCTCTGGATGAACCATCAATGCTTGGTCGGCAAACATGGTTTCTGGTCTGGTGGTTGCGATCACTAAATACCCGGATTCATTGACAAATGGGTATCTAAAATAATAGAGTTTACTCTTGGTCTCAACAAATTCTACTTCGATGTTAGATAAGGCTGTTTTGGCTTCAACGTCCCAGTTGATGATGCGATTACCACGGTAAATTAAGCCTTTATTGTATAGTGAAATGAATACTTCTTGAACGGCATCTGATAAGGTCTCATCTAATGTAAAACGTTCTTTAGAATAGTCTAATGATAACCCTAAAACACCCCATTGTTTCTTAATATGGGCTGCATATTCGTCTTTCCATGCCCATGCTTGTTCTAAGAATTTTTCTCTGCCGATGTCATATCTTGAAATGCCCATTTTCTTGAGACGTTCATCGACTTTGGCTTGTGTGGCAATCCCGGCATGGTCCATACCAGGCAAGAAAAGAGCATCGTAGCCTTGCATGCGTTTTCTTCTGATGATGATATCTTGTAAAGTCCCGTCCCAGGCGTGGCCTAAGTGGAGTTTACCAGTGACATTTGGTGGTGGAATCACAATGGTAAAAGGGATACTTTTTTTGCCGGTTGCTTTAAAATAATCCTTTTCTAGCCAAAACTGATATAAATCTTGTTCAACGGCTTGATGATTGTATTTGGTTTCTAATGTTGTTGCCATGGTAGTTGTTTCCTTTCGTATGATGCTTTTGATAATTCGTATTGAAGGCTTACTTTTTCGATTTGAAAGCCATATAAATTGATGGTAGTTTTAGATTGACCTACCTTTTGGAAACCAGTTCGCTCAATGACTTTTTGACTGGCGATATTGCCGTCAAAATGAGCACAGTGTAGTTTCTCAAGGTCAAGGTGTTCAAAACTATAAATGATCAAAGCTTTGACTGCTTCTTGCATATAGCCATTGTGCCAGTAATGTGGATTTAAGACATACCCTATTTCTTGTTCGTTTGGTTTGTGTTCTCTTTTATGTAGACCAATTGAACCAATCACTTTTTGAGTGTCTTTTAACACAATTGCCCAGATTTCTTCTGATTTGATCATCCATTCGATGGTTTTTAGCGTTTCTTGTTCATCTTTATGCGGTTGCCAGCCTGCGTTCGGTCCGACTGTGTCTAGTTTGGCATAATCAAACATATCACTTGAATCACTTGATGCTAAGGTTCTTAAAATCAACCTTGATGTCACAATACGGTCCATATTGGCCTCCTATAAAAAATAAAAAAAGTCCTTAAGAAATTAATCTTAAGGACGACATATCGCGGTACCACCTTAATTCTACTATTGCTAGTAGCACTTCATTCGCTTTAACGGGCGTTCCCGAATTTAGTTACTACGATTTCACTAAATCAACTCCAGGGCTACCTTCGGCAATCACGCTCAGATTTTTCACCAACCAATCTGTCTCTATAAGTCGTTTTTCGCTTACTCTTCCCATTCTTCGTTTTTTAAATGATAACACATATTTGATACTTTGTAAATAGACTAGTCTTTTAAGATATAAAGAATACCGATTGTTCCTTTACCACAGTGTGTTGAGATGACACAACCCGCTTGTGTTTCTAATAATTGATTAGGTACTAGCCCTTTTTCCATGATTTGGTTTTTCATGTATTCAGCAGATTTATCGGCTAGTGAATGTGTAATCATCACGTAATCTTTATCGATTTGATCAAACAAATTAAAATAATCTTCCAGCATGATATCCAGTGCTCTAGTCATTTTACCGACCGATTTCTTATAGACATCTAATTTGCCGTCATTGACTTGAATGATAGGCTTAATGGCTAATACGCTGCCTAAAAACATCGATAGCGCACTACATCTGCCGCCTTTATATAAGTAGTCCATGGTTTGAATCGCAAATTGGCTTCTCACACGTGGTGTAATCTGATCGACTGCTTGTTTGATATCACTTGCACTTAAGCCTTGGTCTCTTAAGTCACATGCTTTTAGAACCAATAACCCACCACCTGAGGATAAATTATTTGTATCAATGATATGAACACGATTTGCTTCAACCGTGTCTTTTGCAACTAGCGCTGCTTGGTATGTACCAGATAGTTTTGATCCAATGGTTAGTAAAACAATGTCATACCCTTGTTCAATATATGGTTCAAATGCCATCATGAAATCACCAGGTGAAATGGCTGAAGATTTAGGTAGATAGCCTAATTCGTCGACTTTTTTATAAAGTTCTTCAGTTGTAATATCTGTACCATCTTTATAGCTTTGTTCACCAAAATTCACATATAATGGGATAATTTTAATGTCTCTTGATTGAATCAATGTCTGTGTTAAATCACTCGTCGAATCCGCCATGATCACTACTTTGTTCATGTAAATCCTCCTCAAATATTTCTAGTATTTTGTCGATACCACGTTTTGCATCACTGGATGTTTGAATCATCTTGATATCGAAGTTTTCTAAATCTTGTTTGATTTTCGCTACATTTTTAATGCGTTCTGATTGATTACATTTGTCCATTTTGGTTAGAATAATCACCATTTCAAGGTTAAATCGAGATAAATACTGATACATCTCAATATCATCTCTCGTCGCCCCTACTTTCATATCGATGAGTAAGAACACGCGTCTTAATTCATCACGCTTTTGCAAGTATCTTGTGATCATTTTTTGAAATGTTTCAATTTGTGTATGACTTCTTCTAGCATAGCCATAACCTGGTGCATCAACTAAGTAAAATTGTTCGTTCACTAAAAAGAAATTTAGTGTCACCGTTTTACCAGGTTCGCGCGATGTTCTAGCTAAACTTTTTCTATTTAAAATGGCATTGATTAAAGAACTCTTTCCGACGTTGCTACGACCTAAGAATAAATACTCAAGGCCAATTGGGTCGGGATAGTGTGTCTCATCCGTGCCGCTTTTGATAAATTCAGCGGATTTTATTATTAACATAGTAACCCTCTTTTCCAATCCATTATATCAAAGAAACCGATTTAAATAAAGAGTAATCCCGTTATTTGCGAATCTAAGAAAGGGCGAAAGAAAAGCCCATTTCTTAGAAACGGGCTTTAAGTGTGGTTATAAGAACGCGATATCAAATACTTCAGTGATATTAGATACTGGAATGATCTTTATAGCGTTTTTAACTTCAGTTGGAATTTCTTCAATATCCTTTTCGTTTTCTTTCGGGATAATGATGGTCTTTAAACCACTTCTGTGTGCAGCAATGGATTTTTCTCTTAAACCACCAATTGGTAATACATACCCTCTTAAGGTCATTTCACCTGTCATACCAACGTCTTTTCTAATCTTCTTGTTTGAAACAGCCGATAGAATCGCTGTGGTAATCGTGATACCTGCTGA
>CAKMJY010000069.1 GCA_927433595.1 uncultured Acholeplasmatales bacterium
ATTGGTTTTGTGATTGGTGCATGGGCAACTTTACTAACTACACCAAACCCAACGTTAGTATCCTATCTAGTCGTTGGTTTTATTACAGTTTGGGGTTTAAGATTATCCATCAGATTGATCAGAAGAAACTGGGGCAGACCTGAGGATTTCAGATATGCACAGTGGCGTAAAGAATGGGGCAATCAAGCAGTCTTGATCGCATTCTTTAGGGTCTTTATGATTCAAGGTATCATTAACTTCATTGTGGGTGCTGCAAGTTATTCAACCATTAAATATAACGTCATGAGTGATGACGTATTACCGCTAGTATTAGTTGTTGTAGGCTTAGTCGTTGCAGCAACCGGTCTTTTCTTTGAAGTGGTAGGCGACGAACAATTAAGACGTCACATCAAAAAAGGTACTAAAACTTTAATGGATAAAGGCTTATGGTCAATCACGAGACACCCGAACTATTTTGGTGAAATCTTGATTTGGATTGGTCTTTATATCACAGGATTCAGTTTAGTCATAACCGATTCAATCAATGTGTTTTTCTATTTAGGTATGATCATTTCACCACTCGTGATGAGTACGGTATTGATCAAAGTATCGACACCATTACTAGAAGCACATATGGCGAAGTATGCAGGTTGGGCAGATTATACCAAACGTGTACCAATGATTTTCCCTGGCCTAAAAAAATAACAATCAATAAAAAATGTACGTTTGATGGCATTAAATATGCCTAACGTACATTTTTTTGTTTTAGACCCACTCAATCACAACATTACCCACTTTATGGCCATCATATACTTTTTGGTGAGCAGTTTTATATTGGTTGATGTTGTATTTGCCGTCTAATAGCGTTTTGAGTTTACCTGCTTCAATCATTTGATTTAAAACGATTAATCTTTGTTTATCCTCTTTGGTGGGTAATAAAATAGAGTAGAATTTACCAGTTTCACTTAAAAGATGTTTGACGTGTTTTTTCTTGATTTTACCGACAGCATCAAATATAAGATCATACTTGAAATCAAGTGTAGAAATATCAGTTTTTTTATAATCGATAACCTGATCCGCACCTAAACCTAATAAGGCTTGATGGTTTTTTTGACTGGATACAGCAGTTACCTTTGCGCCATAGTATTTGGCAATTTGTAAAGCGTAACTACCTACACTACCGCTTGCGCCATAAATCAAGACGTTTTGATCTTTATGAATGGTTTTGTCGTTGATAAAGTGAAGAGCAGACATCGCCCCAAAGGCGATTGGTGCGGCTTCTATAAAAGATATATTAGCAGGCTTTTTCACCATAACAGCAGTATCTTTTAATTTGACATAATCAGCTAAACAACCAGCACCCATAGAATTAATGAAATAGACCTCATCACCAACTAGATGGTTAGTGACTTTACTGCCAAGTTGTGCGATTACCCCTGACGCAGTAATACCTCTTATTTGTTGTCTAGGTCTAAATAACCCAAACACCAATCTTAATATCGGCTTTAATAAGACGTTAACATTCAAGGTGTTGATTTTATAATCACCACTGGCTATGTTAACAGCTTTAACTGAAATCAGTAATTCATTGGGTTTGATACTTGGTTTTGGTACCTCAGTTAATTGAAGTTGATCAACCCCACCATAACGTTTTAAAATGATTGCTTTCATTGTATGATGTCCTTTCTTAAATATATGTCCTATTTATGACTAAGTATAATGGTTATTGACTTACTTATCAATGCATTTACATAGAAATGACAATTTGTGACATCTATATAGCGTATAATCGGTGACTCGAATGACTTTATTTACAGATTATGTGATAAAAAAAACACAGGTTCAAATTAGTTGACAAGACAACTAACTATCGGTATAATAGTTGTCGAAACAACTAATAATTGAGGTGTTAACATGAACAAAAGTGTCGGGAGACTCGTCTCTATTCTTTATAGAAAGAATCAAGTATATTTGAATCAAGCATTAAAACCACTAGACATTACTGCGACCGAAATGTCTTCTTTATTATGCTTATACCATAGTGATGGGGTCACACAAGATGAAATGAGCCATTATCTCTTAATTGATAAAGCAGCGATTGCTAGAGCGATTGTTTCATTACTAGATAAAGGGTTAATCATTAAGGAAAAAGATGATGTGGATAAACGCGCAAACCGCATCTATCTATCTATAAAAGGCAAGCAGTTAGAAACAAGCATCAGGTCTATTTTAAAAGGTTGGAATGACCTATTAATCGAAGACATTGATCCTAAAGATGTCGAAACCATGTTTCATGTACTAGAAAAGATGGTCTTAAGATTAGAAGTATTGGACTTAAAGCCAGAAGGAGCGAAACATGACTAAAACAAATCCTATTGGTGTCGAAAAAATATCGACCCTATTACTAAAATTTTCAGTGCCTGCCATCATCGGGATGATGGTCAATGCCCTTTATAATATTGTCGATAGAATTTATATCGGTAATGCCCCTGACTTAGGGTCAAATGGGTTAGCAGGGATCACAGTAGCCTTCCCAATCATGATTGTATTAATTGCAGTTGGGATTTTATTCGGTGTTGGTGGGGCAACGTTGTTCTCTATCCGTTTAGGTGAACATAAATCAAAAGAAGCAGAATTGGTATTAGGTAACAGTTTTACCTTACTACTGATCAGTGGGGCATTGTTCTTAATCATCGGACAAATCTTCTTAAGCCCATTATTAAGTCTATTTGGTGCAGATAGTGAGGTCTTACCATACGCTACCAGTTACATGCGCTGGATCTTCTTTGGGGCAATCTTTCAAATTGTATCCTTAGGGTTAAACAGTTTCTTGCGTGCTGACGGTAAACCAAAGCTCGCCATGATTACGATGTTTGTTGGTGCAGGGGTTAATATCCTATTAGATCCATTATTCATTTATGTATTCAAGATGGGTATGGCTGGGGCTGCGCTTGCAACAATCTTATCCCAATTCATCTCGATGATTTGGATTTTGAATTATTTCTTTGGTAAAAAAGCCAATCATCATATCTATGTTAAAAACATGGTCCTTGAAAAGCTCATTGTCATTAAAATCATTGCGTTAGGCTTACCTGGATTCTTACTCCAAATCAGCAATAGTATTTTAAACGTGGTATTGAATAAAACCCTATTCGAGTATGGTGGTAATATCGCGATTTCTGCCATGGGTGTCATCAATAGTGTTCAAACTTTATTACTAATGCCAATCATTGGGTTAAACCAAGGGGTTCAACCAATCGTGAGTTACAATTTCGGCGCAAAACAATATAAACGTGTCGTTGAAGCGATTAAATTAGCCGTTAAAGTCGCAACCATCATAGTTGTGATCGGTTGGATTCTAACACGGTTCTTCCCAGAACAAATCGTTAGAATGTTTAACAGTGAAGCAGCCTTAATCGATATCGGTACATCTGGGATCATCACATGGTTCTGGTTACTTCCAGTAGTTGGCTTCCAAATCATTGCTGCAAACTTCTTCCAAGCGATTGGTAGAAGTCATTCTGCGATGTTCTTAACTTTAACCAGACAAGTCTTAATCTTAATTCCGGCTGTCTTGTTGTTATCGCATTTCTTTGGGTTTGAAGGTATCCTTTATGCCGCACCTGTGGCCGATGTGATCTCTGTTATATTAACAGGCACATGGTTTTACTTTGGTATTAGAAAACTCCATAAGATGGATGAATTACTACAGGAACCTATCCTTTTAGAGCCATCATACGAATTTGAAGTATAAAAGAACAGCAGCCTAAGGGTTGCTGTTTTCTGTCATATTGGGTCTTATTTTAATTAAAAGGATGAATAGTAAGATGAAGCATACACCATATATGAATAACAAAGGCGTATGATAAACATAGTAACCATCATCAAACTGAGTTACATTAAGCAAATCTTTTGGCATGATATAGGCACCTATAAATGCAGCGATATTTAGTACCGGTAAAAGATAGAATAGTGGTTTGAATCTTAGGATAAGCACATGTGACAATAGCATCACTAAAGTAATCACAAGTGATATCACTCGATAAGTATAAGCTTGATCTAAATAAGTGAACCAGTAGTAAACTAATATGTTAAATGCTTGACCTGAATCAGTTGGATAGATACTATAACTGAATGCGAATACGTATAATGTCAATAATGCAGATATGCTAATAAGCAAGTTGAAATACTGTACCTTAGGGGCATCTTTTTTTATCAGTTGATGTAATCTATAGAATATGAAGCCAACTAATAACACTTCAAAAAATACAGCTAACACCATCGCATATTCAGACTCACCGTTAAACAGGCCATCTATATCTAGTGCTAATTGGAGATAAAACCCAATGACATATAACACGTAAGTCACAAGACTATAGGTTAATATTTCTAATCTGACTTGTTTTTTGGATGCCTGATAGGCTAAAAGTAAATGTTCATCTTGTTCAAAGGTTGCCGCACTTTTATAATTCATGTGGCCAAACTTAGCAGTGATGATACTTGCAACCAAAAAGATCAGTGCCAACATTAAACCTAAAAATCGATAACCTAGATAGAAGAAGCTTAAAGATATGAGTGTCCCAATCCCATGGATGGCCATACCTGTAAATAAGTATTTTTGACATTTTTGGATGAGTCTTAAGGTCATACCCGTTTGAAGCTGTGCGGTTTTCTTGATGGTAACCTCTTTCGAAACTTTACCATTTAATAATTCATCTACCGTTACCCCATAAAGTGCTGCAACACTCGATATGATTGTGATATCTGGTAAACCATCCCCATTTTCCCACTTTGAAATGGTTTTTGGACTTAAGAATAACTGATCTGCGACTTGTTGCTGGGTTAAGCCTTTTGAGACCCGTAAGGATTTCAGTAATGCACCTGTTTTTATTGTATCCATGAAAATACCTCCTGCCAATATCATAACCAACCGTGGATAGAAACGTAACCCTTAAGGCGTGGAAATATGTCCACGCTTAAGGGGTGTTAGTTCAATTCTAGCATAGTAATGAGGTTTTATGCCATTGAAAAATGAAACATTATACTTGTATGAGGCCAAAGTATGTGATATCCTATAAAAGATTTGAAATTCAAAGTATTAGAGGTATGTATGAAAAAATGGATTGAGATTATTTTGAGCATGGTGCTCATGTTGTTTATGGGCAGTATATATGCCTATAGTGTGTTTAGATCAGAAGTCATGGCTTACTATAATATTAACTTATTCTTAAGCGGCTTGCCTTATATGACTGCACTAGCCTTTTATGCCATATCGATGTTTGTCACAGGTAAAATCATCAAACGAGATAATACGTCTTTGATCGCAGTCTTAGGCTTATTAACGATTTCACTTGGCTTTTTTGTGGCAAGTCTTTCTAATCAACTTTGGATGTTGATTGCTGGGTATGGCGTCTTTGCCGGGTTTGGGGTTGGCTTAACCTATAGTGTCCCAATCTTCAGACTCCAACAAAGAAAGAGTACGCACACTGGTTTTTATACAGGGTTAATCTTATTAGGCTTTGGGGCATCCCCGCTTGTAACGGCGAATTTGATTAAATGGTTCTTAAGCTTTGGATTAAAAGAAGCACTCCTTTATATGTCTATCTTATTCTTGGTGTTATCTCCAATCGGGTTAATTTATCATAAAGAAGCTAAAATCAAACGGGTTAAGCATAAAGTCATTTGGGACCAACCATTTATGCTATTATATATACTATTTGTTTTAGGCACTTCAGTTGGATTAATGATGATTGGTTTATCTGTACAAGTTGGTACGCTTTATGCATTTAATCTCAATCATATTACCTTGTTGTTATCGATATTTGCCGTATTTAACGGATTATCTAGACCCCTATTCGGGTATTTGATGGATAAATTTGGCTTTCAGTTTTCTGCCAGGCTATCGATTGGTTTAATCATATTGGCGAGCTTCATTGGACTAATCAATCAAGGCCAATCGATTTTACTATATGGTATTTCTTTTAGTTTATATTGGTTTAATCTAGGTGCATTCTTATCCTTGATGCCTCAAGTCATCAAGACATATTATGGTAAAGATTTATATGCCAGCTATTATGGTGTATTATTCACAGCTTATGGGGTGGCTGCGCTATTTGGCCACTTATTATCTGGTGCAATCTTGGATTATGTCGGTAAAACGGTTTACTTATATTTAGCCATTGTGGTGGTTTCTTTGGTGGCGCTATGTATTATCAAACGACTATCCCTTAGTTTAAAAATAAGGGTTGATTAATAGTTAAATATGTGATAAATTGTTATCGATAAGGTGGGACTTATATGGATATACTATATTTCTTATTAATCAATTTCATACCAGCCATGATTATTTTCTTTGGTCATGTGTTTATGTATAAACCACCAAAAAGCATTAATTTCGCTTATGGATACCGAACAAAACGCTCAACTGCCTCTAAAAAAGCATGGGCTTTTGCCCATCAAGTGTGTGGGGCTTTATGGTATAAAGGTGGCATCTTTTTAGCCATCTTACTAAATGGTTTATTCTTAATAACGGTGTTCTTACTTAGACCTTATCGTTTTGATATATACTATGTGTTATTCTTTACGCCACTTTTGTTTATGTTAGGCTCGATACTTTATACTGAACATCGGTTAAAAAGAAATGAAGAGGCCTTGTGATGAAACAGTTAAAAGACTTAACGAGACGTGAGTTATATGACTTGTTTCCAATCACATTGGTGCCTTATAAAGATAACTATAAAGTACAATTTGAATCAGAAAGACATGCCCTTTATGGTTTATTTCATGAAGATGCACTATTCATCGAACACATTGGGTCTACCGCCATTCCAACGATTCTATCCAAACCAATCGTCGATATCTTGTTGATATTGGATAAAAAGATAGACAAAAAAGATATCACTGAAAAACTAACCAACCAAGGGTATCTTTTGATGAATGAAAAAGAAAAACCATTTCAGTTATCCTTTAATAAAGGTTACACCATTCATGGCTATAGCAATCATGTGTTTCACTTACATGTTAGATATGAAGGCCTAGATGAAGTCTATTTCAGAGATGCTTTATTGAGAAACCCAAATCTCGCAAAAACCTATGAAGCCTTGAAAGTAGAACTGTTAAAAAAACACCCAAAAGACAGGGATCAATATACAATGGATAAAACGTTTTTTGTGAGTTTAATCACAGAAATCGAAAAGAGTCGCTAGTTTTACAAGTATTTTACGAAGGCCAAGGCCTTCTTTTTGTTATAATAAGGGTGTATTAGGAGGTCACTATGAAACCAAGAGTTGCATTTATATGCGTACACAATAGCTGTAGAAGCCAAATGGCAGAAGCCATCTCTAAAGAACTGGCAAAAGATACTTATGACGCTTTTTCTGCGGGGACTGAAACCAAACCAAAAATTAACCAAGATGCGGTAAGGATCATCAAAGATATTTATAATGTGGATATGAACGAAACCCAACATTCAAAGCTGATCGATGACTTACCAGAAATTGATATCGTCATCACCATGGGTTGTAATGTAGAATGTCCTTATTTACCGAGTATCCACCGTGAAGATTGGGGCTTAGATGACCCATCGGGTTTACCGGATGAAGCATTCTATCAAACCGCAGAAATCATCAGACAAAAGGTCTTAAACTTAAAACACAGAATTGAAACCAACACCTTAAAATAAATGCACTATATGGTGCATTTTTTCTTGTTTATTAGGAAATTGTATTCATATACCCAATAATGACTTCAGCTCAAAAACAAAATCTATACCGAGCTTACTCAAATAACATCGATCAGGATCTCATTCCAGGTCCTAAATTGTCTTATGTCAATAGCGTTTTGAAAATGTATTAAAAGAGCGATATGAAAATGTTGAAAAAAGGCAGTTAATAAATGCTACAAAGTGCCATCATCATTCTGTGA
>CAKMJY010000070.1 GCA_927433595.1 uncultured Acholeplasmatales bacterium
TTAAAAGATATGCAAGAAGACACAACAAAAGCCGTCTTAAAAGACTTAAATGCAGATCAAATCCCAAGCTTACGTGTGTATACCAAAAAAGACTTAATGCTTGGTGATCAGTTGACCAACAACGCAGATGTTGTCATCTCCAATAAAACCTTGGAACATGTCGATCTATTAATCGAAAAGATATACCAGAAAGTATATGGTAAGAAAACAACCGTTCAGTTTTTCATCCCTTTCAGTGAGCATGGCATTTTATCCATCCTTGAAGAAGACACGGACATACTGGATAAATCTTATGATGAGTCCGGGACAACTTTAAAAGTGTCCTTATATGAAAAACAAATACCTGCCTTAAAAACCTACTTAAAATAAGTAAAACGCACATCCGACCTAAATTGGTTTGATGTGCGTTTTTGTTAGTCTATTTGGTGATCGAAATACTCATCCAGGATTTGTCTAAATTCATCATACTTAGATACTTTAGATAGCTTGGCTTTCGTTTCTTTGGCTTCTTTTAAACCTTTAAAGTACCAAGTCGCTTGGCCCCTCATTTGAAGCATCGCCAAATGTTCACCCTTTAATAACATAAGTGAATCGGCATGTTCAATCATCATATCTTTGATTTCTTTTAAACTCGGTTTGTCAGGTACTACACCCGTTTCTAAGAAATGGTTGATTTCATAGAATACCCAAGGATTACCTAGGGCAGCTCTACCAACCATCACCGCATCCACGCCAGTATAATCTAACATGTATTTGGCTGTTTTACCATCTTTAACATCACCATTACCGATGACAGGAATCTTGACTGCTGCTTTGACTGCTTTAATGACATCTAAATCTGCCTTACCTGTATACATTTGACTTCTGGTACGGCCATGTATGGTGATTGCATCCGCGCCAGCTGCTTCTGCCTTTTTGGCAATCGCAACTGCATTGATACACGTATGGTCCCAACCAGTTCTAATTTTAACAGTGACAGGCTTTTTGACTTGTTCTTTGATGGCCTTTATGATGTCATAGATCTTATCTGGATCTTTTAATAAGGCAGCACCAGCTTGTGCTCTTTGAGCTACTTTAGGGACTGGACAACCCATATTGATATCGATGATATCGCAATCCGAGTTTTGATCAACATATTTGGCAGCTTCTACCATCGTGTCGATATCTGATCCAAATATTTGTTGAGCATACGGATGTTCACCTGGCAAACTAGCCAATAGCTCTTTTGTTTTTGTATTGTCATGCATTAAACCTTTATCTGAAACCATCTCTGCAAATACAATCCCCGCACCTAGTTTTCTAGAAATTAAGCGGTAAGAGGCATTTGACACACCTGCCATAGGGGCAAGTACTACTTTAGAGGTGATTTCAATATCTCTAATCTTAAAAGACATATTAAAACCTACTTTCACGAAGTATTTTATCACATACGCAATTTTTATCAACAAAGATGTGCTTTATGATAAAATAATGGTCGAGGTGTTTATATATGAACGACAAATGTTTAATCGCAACTGCCTATCAAGGACAAGCCCGTATTTACGTGGCTAAATCAACGAATCTTGTAGAAGATGCTAGAGTCATTCACGGGACATGGCCAACTGCATCCGCAGCACTAGGTCGCTTTTTGACTGTATCTGCAATGATGGGGTTAATGTATAAAGAGGAAGAATCTATTACCCTTAGAATTGAAGGGGATGGTCCAATTGGGTTTATGCTGGTTGAAGCAAACGCTAAAGGCGATGTCAGAGGTGACATTAAGAACCCTGAGGTCTATTTAACATATAATAGTGGTCCAAAAGAGGGTAAACTGGCTGTAGGTAAAGCCGTTGGTGAGGGGTTACTACACGTCACCAAAGATTTAAAGATGAAAAACATGTTTACATCTTCAATTGACTTACAAACGGGTGAAATTGGTGATGATTTTACTTATTACTTCACATCATCCGAACAAACGCCTTCTGCCGTTGGCTTAGGTGTCTTAGTCAATCCAGATAGTACCATCCGCCATGCTGGTGGTTTTATCATCCAACTACTACCAAGTGCAACCGATGAAACAATCACAAAAATAGAACATGTCTTATCCAATATGAACGCTGTAACAGATTTATTTGAACAAGGCGTCACACTTGAAGATTTCTTATGTTTATTAGCAGATGGCACACAAAACTTACTAAAGGAACAACCAATTCAATACTACTGTAACTGTTCAAAAGAAAAGTTTGGTATCTCTTTAAGTAAAATTGATAAACAAACCTTGGATTCGATGATTTATGAAGACAAAGGTGCAGAAATTGTCTGCCACTTTTGTCATAAAAAATATCATTTTGATGAACAAGAATTGATCACATTAAAAGACAAATAACACCTTGGGGTGTTATTTTTTTAAAAAATAAAAGAGACCTTTACTCGGTCTCTAGTGCCTTCAATTCTTGTAAAAGTTGTTTAAGTGGTAGCCCTACGATTGTAAAGAAATCCCCTGTGTAATGAGAGACAAAATCTTTACCCAATCCTTGGATGGCATATGAACCTGCTTTATCCATTGGTTCACCGGTTTTGATATAATCATATATTTGTAAATCATGATAGTCGTTCATCCATACTTCCGCCATCGTATGAAATATCACTTCTTTGTCTTTCTTTAAAATACAAACCCCTGTGTATACCTCATGTAAGTTACCAGATAGCATTTTAAGCATTCTATATGCATCAGCTTCATCCTTTGGTTTACCCAGTACTTCACCTTCATACACAACCACTGTATCAGCTGATATGATGGTATCATCTGGATAAAGTTCAAACACACTTTTGGCTTTCTTTAAAGCAAGCATTGTTACTAGCTTTTCAGGACGCATCGTTTCCGTGACTGTCTCATCGACATCCAGTGAAACCACTTTGAACGTTAACCCACAATCTTCTAACAATTTCTTTCGGCGGGGTGAATTACTCGCTAAAATTAACATGTAAACCCTCCAGTCAATTCATTATATCACACGAAATAAAATTTATTACTCATAATTTTTCTAACCCTATTATGATATAATTATCAAGTAAAAGAGGGATATAATGCAAGATATTTCATTCAATGAACTGAATCCTTACTTAGATAAAACATGGGTATTGTCTGTTTCAACAGGCGTCGATTCCATGGTTTTACTCTATCTTGTATTAGCGAAAACCAAAAACATTGTGGTGGTCCATTTTAACCATCAAAAAAGAGAAGCCTCAATTGAAGAAGCCAATTACCTTCAAAATTTCTGTAAAGAAAACAATATCCCCTATGAATATTTTATATTAAATCTACCCAATCAAAACTTCCAAGATGAAGCCAGAAAAGCAAGATTTAAGTACCTTGAAGAGACCGCTAACAAATATAAAACCAATATTATTCTAACTGCACATCACTTAAATGATCTAGCAGAAACGGTTTTAATGAAGCTATCTAGGGGTTCTAATTTATTTGGTTATAGCGGCTTACAAAAAGTCGTCCATAGAGGTGATTATATTTACATTAAGCCTTTATTACACCTAAAAAAGATTGACCTTTATCAGTATGCTAAAAACAATCAAATTCAATTTTTCGAGGACGCTTCAAACGCTGATTTGACCTACACAAGAAATCGCTATAGACATTTGGTGGTCAATCAATTAGTGGAAGAAAATCCGCTATTTTTAGACAAGGTGATGCAATACAGTAATCATCTATATGAAGCCTTTTCCTTTATCAGAAGTTTATCTAAATCCTATCTAAGTGCCCATAAAAACGCCATACTAATTGATACCTTTTTTGAACAAGACGTAGTGGTTCAAAAGGATATACTAGCACTTTTAATGGAATCACTTGAACTACCATTTAACCAGTTAAAATTGGATGCAATGTTAAGCTTTTTGAAGACCTCAGGTCCAAATCAATCTTATATGATCACCAAAGACTATCATTTAAAAAGAAAGTACCAAAAGGTCGTCATTGAAAAAATCTTCTCACCTACACCGTTTAGACAAGTGCTTGATCTAAACGCATTTAATGTCTTCGACAATATGGGCTATGTCACATTTTTAGATGATACTAGCAATATATCGGTTTATGAAATAAAACTATGTTATAATAAATTAGCATTGCCCCTATGGGCAAGGCATAGAGAATCTGGCGATATACTTGAGATGCCTTTTGGACACAAGAAGCTAAAAGATTTCTATATTGATAAAAAGATACCTTTAGACCAACGGGATAAGGATATCGTCATTACAGATAATCACAATCGCATCTTAGCGGTCTTAGGCAGATATTATAATCAAAGTACAGATTTAACGGATTCAATTAAACTTAGATACAAGCGAGGGATATTATGAGTTTACATGACAACATTGAAAGCATTTTAGTCAGTGAAAAAGAAATTGCAGAAATCGCAGAACGATTAGGCAAACAGATCACTGAGGATTACAAAGGCGTGGAAAGACCAATTCTACTTGGTTTATTAAAGGGCTGTGTGCCTTTTATGAGCGACCTACAAAAGCACATTGATTTACCAATTGAAATTGAATATATGGACGTATCTAGTTACCACGGTTCTATTACATCATCCGGTGATGTCAAAATCCGTAAAGACATGAATACATCCGTTTCTGGTAGAGACATTTTAATTGCTGAAGATATCGTCGATACAGGTAAAACATTAGATACCATCGTTAAACTATTAACACACCGTGGTGCTAAATCTGTCGAAGTTGTTACACTACTAGACAAACCAGCCGGTAGAGTCATCCCATTCACACCTAAATATATTGGTGTTACCATTCCAAAAGCATTCGTCGTTGGATATGGTCTAGACTATGATGAACTTTATAGAAATATACCTTATGTTGGAATCTTAAAACCAGAAATATACAAGAAATAGTGAGGGCTTAACATGCAAGAACCTAGAAATCCAAAAAATCAAAAGAAGCCTGCAATGAATTATGGCATCTATATTTTATTTGCCATCATCTTATTCGGAAGCTTCTTCTTTTTACAAAACCTATTTAAACCCAATACACCTGATTCATTAACACCAAGTGAGTTTGAGACAAAATTAAACGCTGGTGAGTTTTCAGGCATGACCATCAAATATTCACCAATTGGTGGTGAAGATGCGAACACCTATAAAGTGACCATCTCTGATAACGATGGCGTTGAATATCAATTTGAAATATTCATGCCAGCTTTAAATGACATCATCAATCAAATTGAACCTACCGACAATATCACACTGACCTATGTTGAAAAGTCAACGATAACCATTTGGACCGTATTGATCAACATCATATTCCCAGTTGTGTTAGTCATCATCCTAGTGGTGATTTTATTCCGTTCAATGGGTGGTGGTGGCAACAACAAAGCCTTTGAATTCTCTAAATCTAGAGCAAGATTATCCAATTCCAAACTCGTGACATTTAAAGATGTTGCTGGTTGTGATGAAGAGAAAGCTGAATTAGTGGAAGTCATTGACTTCTTGAAGTTCCCAAGAAAATATAAAGAAATGGGTGCCCGAATTCCAAAAGGTATCTTGTTAGTTGGTTCACCTGGTACAGGTAAAACCTTACTCGCAAAAGCCGTTGCTGGCGAAGCGTCCGTACCATTCTACTCCATCTCAGGTTCTGATTTCGTTGAAATGTTTGTAGGCGTTGGTGCTTCCCGTGTTAGAGACTTATTTAAAGTGGCGAAAGAAAGTGCACCTTGTATCATTTTCATTGATGAAATTGATGCCGTCGGTAGACAAAGAGGCGCTGGTATGGGTGGTGGACACGATGAACGTGAACAAACCTTAAATGCCTTATTAGTTGAAATGGATGGCTTTAATCCTAACGCTGGTATCATCATTATGGCCGCAACCAACCGTCCAGATGTCCTAGACCCAGCTTTATTAAGACCAGGTCGTTTTGATAGACAAATTACCATCAATCTACCAGATGTCATCGGTAGAGAAGCAATTCTTAAAGTACATGCTAGAAATAAAAAAGTATCACCAGATGTGAAATATGAAGACGTTGCCCACAGAATCCCTGGATTCTCTGGTGCTGATATCGAGAACTTACTAAACGAAGCCGCATTACTTGCAGCTAGAGCTAATCGTAAGGTCATCGAATTAACAGACATCGATGAAGCCGTTGACAGAGTCTTAATGGGCCCTGCAAAACGTTCAAGAAAAGTCACAGAAAAAGAACGAAAGATCATCTCATATCATGAAGCTGGTCATGCCGTCATCGGTCTTAAACTAGAACACGCGAACATCGTTCAAAAAGTGACCATCGTCGCTCGTGGTAGAGCGGGTGGTTACAACTTAATGTTACCTGAGGAAGAAGGTTATCTAGATAGCCGTAGCTCATTGCTTGCCCGTATCACTGGTTTATTAGGTGGTCGTGTGGCTGAGGAACTCATCTTCGGTGATGTTACAACCGGTGCTTACCAAGACTTCCAAACTGCAACCAAGATCGCAAGAGCGATGGTAACTGAATATGGTATGTCAAACTTAGGCCCAATCCAATACGAATCTAACCAAGGTTCTGTCTTCTTAGGTAGAGACTACTTAAAAGAAAAGAACTTCTCAGACCAAGTTGCACTTGAAATCGACAAAGAGGTTAGAGAAATTATTACAAATTGTTACGAACAAGCTAAGCAAATCTTAATTGAAAACCGTACATTACTAGACACCATCACAAACTACTTACTAGAAGTTGAAACCTTGAATAAACAAGACATCGATGAAATCGTTAAGACTGGTAAGTTAGGTTGGTGGGAAGAACGTAAACTTCAACCCAAATCAACCCCTGTGGATGAAAACCCACTAGATAAAAAAGAAACGCCTTTTGATAAAGCCGATGAGACTCGATAAATATTTAAAAGTTTCAAGACTAATTAAAAGACGCACGGTTGCCAAAGATGCGGCATTAGCTGACTTAATATTAGTAAACGATAAAGTAGCCAAACCTGCTACAACCCTTAAAGTAGGCGATATCATCACCTTACATTTTGGGTTAAAGGTCTTGGTGGTTAAAGTCTTACAAACTGAATTACCAAAAAGAAATACCGATGAGGCGATGTTTGAACTCATCAGTGAAATGAAGAAGTCGTAACGTAGTTATGGCTTTTTTCATGAGTATCATGTATAATAGAAATGCATTTTTTAGGAGGTTTCCATATGGATTATCAAGATTTAACCGAACAAGAGCGTATTAGACGCGAGAAAATGAACGATTTAAGGGCTAAAGGGATTGATCCATTTGGTTCTAGATTTGATCGTACAACCACAACTAAAGACATTAGAAATAGCTATGAATCTTATTCACACGATGAGTTAGAAAGCATGCACGTTGAAGTAACGATTGCTGGTAGAATTATCAGAAAACGTGACCAAGGTAAAGCCGGCTTCTTACATCTTCAAGATAGAGAATCTAACATTCAAGTATACGTTAGAAAAGACACCGTTGGTGATGATGCGTTTGACGTATTCGCTACAGGTGACTTAGGTGATATCGTTGGGGTAAAAGGCTATGTATTCAGAACTAAAACCAATGAATTAACCGTTAAAGCGACTGAATATACACACTTAACCAAAGCGTTAAGACCACTACCAGACAAATTCCACGGCTTACAAGACGTGGAAGAAGCTAGACGTAGACGTTATGTTGACTTAATCGTCAATGAAGAAGCTAGACGTATCGCGATGTTACGACCAAGAATCATCAGAGAAATTCAAAAATACTTTGATGGTAGAGGCTTCATCGAAGTTGAAACACCTGTCTTACACCCAATCTTAGGTGGGGCTGCAGCTAGACCATTTGTCACACACCACAACACCTTGGATATGCCTTTTTACTTAAGAATTGCGACTGAGTTACCATTAAAGCGTTTGATCGTTGGTGGTATGGAAGCGGTCTATGAAATTGGTAGATTATTCCGTAATGAAGGTATGGATGCGAAGCACAATCCAGAATTCACAACGATTGAAGCATACTTAGCTTATTCAGATATGCAAGGCATGATGGATTTAGTGGAAGATGCGATGGCAACTGTTACTTATAATGTCTTAGGTACTTATGACATTCAATATGGCGAAAAACAAATTTCTATGGCACCAAAATGGCGTAGAGTTCACATGGTAGATGCGATTAAAGACATCACCGGTGTTGACTTCTGGCAAATTGAAGACTTAGAAACTGCGACAAAAGTAGCGAAAGAAAAACACATTAAAGTTGAAAAACACTATCAAGTAGGTCACATCATTCAAGCCTTCTTCGATGAATTCGTTGAAGATACCATTACACAACCAACCTTTGTTTATGGTCATGCGATTGAAGTATCACCACTTGCTAAAAAGAATGCCGATAACCCAAGATTTACTGACCGCTTTGAATTATTCATAGATGGTAGAGAATATGCCAATGCTTTCTCTGAGTTAAATGACCCAGTCGATCAAAGAGAACGTTTTGAAGGTCAATTAGTTGAAAAAGAATTAGGTAACGATGAAGCAACCGAAATGGACGTTGATTTCGTTGAAGCCTTAGAATATGGCATGCCACCTGCTGGTGGTTTAGGGATTGGTATTGACAGATTCATCATGTTAATCTGTAACGTCAATAACATTAGAGACGTTATCCTATTCCCACACATGAAACACAAACCTGAAACTAAGTAGCCCAAATAGACACAAATTGTGTCTATTTTTTTTATTCATACGAAAAGAAAAACGACACATTTAAAGTGTCGTTTACAATAAACCTAATTCATCTGCAATATCGAAGAAGATATTACCAATTGGATAGTAATCCATTTCGAGTTCTTTATAGATACCTTCAGTGACATGATCTAGTTTCTCATGTAGTTCTTTTGGGGCATCTTCTTTTTTTTCAAGAATAGATAAGATTTCATGTTCAATATCCACAAGTGATTGCATATGGGATTCGTTTGGTTCTTCAACCGCCCCAATCAATTCATTTTGGAAATCCAGTGTATCTAATAATAGAATCACTGTTTTAGCGTGATGTTCAAGTTCTTCTATATTACCCTTATAGTCATGTTCTAATAAAAGCTTGATATTCTCAAATGCATCAAACACATAGTAGAACCCAGTTTCAAAAATGTTTTCTTCTTCTCGTTCTAAAGATTTTTGCTCAATTTTTTTATTGTATAGAAACGTCAGTACATCCAAGACATGTTTAAATCTCTCGATGATAATGGAGTTTCTATCTCTTAAGTTATCGACTAAATCACTAGACTCTAAAATCCAGTTTGCATAGTCATGATACAAAGCATCATTCATCATAACACCTCCGACTTAATATAATTATACAAATAATTATCAAGATATCAATACTTTTACACAAATATCTAATCCCTGTAGCGGATATCAATAGAGATGTATCCATTTGTTCAAAATTATGTGAAAAACACAAATAAGATAACACGAAAATAGTACTACATTTTATATGACCTGCTTACAAGGACTGGAATAGGTGATAAACGGTTGAATCGTTCGAAAATAGAACATCATTTTTGTTATATAATCGAACAATTTTGTAATTGTCATTTCATCTAAAATTATGGTATCTATTTTTAACCATCTTTTTTTCAAAGGTGTTTTTATTATTTCTGCCATATTAGGTCCTATAATATCCCTTTATCATGCGATTTTACGTTTTTTAAGATAGACGTCATAGTGACAACTTTTAAAACGACTTTTTTTGATGTCTTTTAAAATGGTCATTTTGAAGCTGATGTAGATATGCCTACTAAAAAACATGCCCGAAGGAACTTTTTGACTCAAAAAAAAGCACCTAATTTGAGATTAGGTGCTAAATCGTGTTATTAAGCCTTGCCGACTGATCCAAACATCGTTAATTTTTCTCTAACGACTGTCTTGATTGCTTCAACGCCTGGCGCTAATAGTTTTCTTGGGTCAAAACCTTTACCTTCTAAGTCTTTGCCAGCTTCGATATACTTACGAGTTGCTTCTGCAAATACTAATTGAAGTTCAGTGTTAACATTGATTTTTGATACGCCTAATGAAATAGCTTTTTGAACCATTTCAGCTGGAATACCTGTACCACCGTGTAATACTAAAGGTACACGGTTAGTGACTCTTTGTACTTCTTGTAATACTTCAAAGTCTAACCCTTTCCAGTTTGCTGGGTATTTACCATGAATATTACCGATACCTGCTGCGAATAAGTCAACGCCTAAAGATGCGATTAATGCACATTCTTTTGGATCTGCTAATTCACCTGCACCGATGACGCCATCTTCTTCGCCGCCAATTGAACCAACTTCTGCTTCAACTGATACGCCTTTAGCGTGTGCTGCTTCAACGATTTCTTTTGTCTTCGCTACGTTTTCATCGATTGGATAATGTGATCCGTCGAACATGATTGAAGTGAAGCCTGCATTTAATGCTTTGTATGCACCTTCATATGTACCATGGTCTAAGTGTACTGCAACTGGTACTGTTACACCTAATGCGTCGTGTAATTCTTTTACCATTGCCATAACTAAACGGTATCCGCCCATATATTTAGCTGCACCTTCAGATACACCTAAAATGATTGGTGATTGTAATTCTTGTGCAACTTGTAGTGTTGCTTTTGTCCATTCAAGGTTATTGATGTTGATTTGGGCTACGCCATATCCACCATCTCTAGCCTTTAGTAACATTTCTTTTGCTGAAACTAATGCCATGAATAAGTCCTCCTTGATAATTGTTATTTCCAATTGTATTATACGCTTTTATGGCGTATTTTACAAATATTTAATCATGTAAACGCTTATCACTTACGTTTTTGATTTTCGATAGAAGCTTTGATAAATCCTTTAAAAATTGGGTGTGGTCTTAACGGTCTTGAGATGAATTCTGGATGGAATTGACATGCGATATAAAATGGGTGATCTGGCAATTCGATCATCTCAACTAAATTCATTTCTTGATGTAACCCTGAGAACACCATGCCATAAGATTCAAATGCTTCTTTGTACTTGTTATTGAATTCATAACGGTGTCTATGACGCTCTTTGATGTCTAGTGTTTCATATAATTGATGTGCCAATGTGTTTTCTTTGATATAACAATTGTAGAGGCCTAAACGTTGTGTACCACCTAGGTCTTTTGACAAATCTTGGTTTTCCATGATATCAATGACAGGGTACTTAGTATTAGGATCAATCTCAGTTGTCGTAGCAAGTCCAATGCCCATGACGTTTCTAGCGTATTCAATCGCAGCTAGTTGCATCCCATAACATATACCAAAGAATGGCATGTTGTTCATTCTTGCGTACTTAATAGCAGCTATCTTTCCTTCTGTTGCTCTTTCGCCAAAGCCACCTGGGATTAATAGGCCATCTGAGCCTTTCAATACTTCAGCGACATTGGTGTCGTCTACTTTTTCAGCATTTAAGAACTTAATCTTAATTTGCTTGTTGTAGTAATAGCCTGCATGCTTTAAGGATTCTGCAACCGATAAATAAGCATCGTGCAAGCTCACATACTTACCTACTAATGCGATTGTTACAATCTCTTTAGATGCTTCAATATTGGAAATTAGATTTGTCCAAGGGGTTAAATCTGCTTCATATTTCGCATCTAATTCAAAATGCTCTAAGATTAAATCATCAATCTTTTGATTCTTTAAGTTGATGATTGACTTGTAAAGGATATCAACGTCAACCGATTCAAATACGTGTGATTGTGCTACGTCACAAAATAACGCAATCTTTTCTTTAATTGATTTAGAGACTGGTACTTCACTTCTTAAGACAATCATATCTGGTGTTATCCCAAGTGAACGTAATTCTTTCACGCTGTGTTGGGTTGGTTTCGTCTTGATTTCATTGGCTGCCTTTAAATAAGGTAGTAAGGTGTTATGCAAGTAAAGCGTGTTCTTATGTCCAAAATCACGTCTTGCTTGTCTGATGGCTTCTAAAAATGGTAGAGATTCAATATCCCCTACCGTCCCACCAATTTCAGTAATGACCACATCTGCTTTAGATACTTGAGCCACTCTCTTCAAACGATCTTTGATTTCATTTGTGATATGTGGAATGACTTGAATGGTTGCACCTAAGTACACACCTTTTCTTTCCTTATCAATGACAGATTGATAAATTTTACCTGTGGTCACGCTTGATTCTTTAGATAAATTCTCATCAATGAATCGTTCGTAGTGTCCTAAGTCTAAATCTGTCTCACAACCATCGTCTGTGACAAAGACTTCACCATGTTGATATGGTGATAACGTCCCTGGGTCTACGTTGATGTATGGGTCAAACTTTTGCATGAAGACCTTAAGTCCCTTGCTCTTTAATAATTGTCCAACGGTAGAAGCCATAATGCCTTTACCAAGGGAGGAAACGACGCC
>CAKMJY010000071.1 GCA_927433595.1 uncultured Acholeplasmatales bacterium
GTTCTTTGCCTATTTTTACTTCAAGAGGTACTACTTCATCATCGAACTTGCCAGAATCAATCGCATGAATCGCTTTTTGTTGAGACAAATAAGCGAATTCATCTTGCTCGGTTCTGGTAAGTTCGATGATGAAGTAGTACCTCTTGAAGTAAAAATAGGCAAAGAACTCGTTTGTTTTGATAAAGACGAATACCCTAATAGGAAAACCAATTTAGAAAAATTATCTACCCTTAAACCAGCCTTCAAAAAAGATGGCAGTGTAACGGCTGGTAATGCATCAGGCATCAACGATGGCGCAGCCTACGTGATGCTCGCATCAGAAGCTGCGATTAAAGCTTACAACCTAACCCCGCTGGTTGAAGTTGTAGGTGTAGATCAAGCAGCGATTGATCCAAAAGTGATGGGTTTAGGCCCTGTATCTGCAATCAAAAACGTGCTAAGAAGAACAAACACCCAATTAACATCGATTGACTTGATGGAACTCAATGAAGCATTTGCTGCACAAAGCTTAGGCGTCATTAAAGAATTATCAGAAGACTTACATGTCGATAAAGCTTGGTTCCTAGAAAGAACAAACGTCAATGGTGGTGCGATTGCACTTGGTCACCCGGTCGGCGCAAGCGGTGCTAGAATTGTGGTTACTTTGATTCATGAAATGAAGAAAAGAAATAGCCAACAAGGCTTAGCATCATTATGCATCGGTGGCGGTATGGGAACAGCCATTATCTTAAAAAACGTATAACCAATATCTTGCATCCCTGCATCTGATAAAATCCCCTTATAGGAGACCCTACAATTGATGGAATTGTAGACAGTCACTTAAGGGGATTTTCTTTTAGGTCATGGACAAAATAAGGATAAAAAAATGACTCTACCAAGTTAAGACTAGGTAAAGTCAACCACTGACTATTCTTATTAAGATATCAAAAGGGTTGTCCCGGATTTCTTAAATGCTTCTATATAAGCATCACTAGGCATTTTATCTGTAATGACATAGTCGAGATCCTTGAATTCACAGGACTGGCATAAGAATACCTTATCGAACTTTGTATGATCTGCTAATAGGATATGTACCTTAGAGTGATTTAGCATCTCCCTTTTAACTAACGCTTGCTCTAGGGAGGCTTCTGTAATACCTGAGGTTAATGATATGCCACCACATGAAAATATAAAGGCATTACAATTAAACTTTTTTATGTAATCCACTGTATCAATGCCGAGTACAGAATTTGTATTGTTATAAATAATACCACCAGGTAGATAGACTCTGACAGTCGGGAACTGTGTTAGAATGGCTGCGTTATTTAACCCATTAGTGACTACCGTGACATTAGGGATATTATCGAGAAGTGGTAGTAGATAACCTGCAGTAGAACTAGAGTCAACAAAATAGGATTCGTTTTTACCTAATAGTGTCGCGCACTTCACCGCGATACTATTTTTTTCTTTGACTTGTGTCTGTACCCTCACCAATATAGAGGATTCTCGTGAGGAACTATCTATTAGTGTCGAATGACCGTGTGTACGGTGAATGATGCCTTGACGTGACATCTCATTTAAGTCTCTTCTTAAGGTAGACTCACTGATAAAGAGTCTACTTTGAAGTGACTTGTTCGAAATGGTCTTTTCTTTTTTTATGATTTCGAATATCTTTCTTTGACGCTCGTTTAATATCATAGAAACCTCCAAATATATGACTGATTATGAATGAATTTTACAATTTTAGTGACTAAATGTCAATATAACATTCATTAGTTGACTTTAAACGGTCATATTTGTTATAGTTTGAGTAGATTAAATGAAACCGTTTCCAGTCGTTATGAAGCGATTATGACAATAAAATTAAAAGGTGAACTATATATGAGAAAAATAACCATGGCAGTACTTGGATTTGGTCAAAGAGGCATTGTATTCTCTAATGTTGCGAAATCCTATCCAGATGAAATTAAGCTTGTAGCAGTAATCGAAAAGAATACGGATAAATATGACTTGATAAAACGTGAATATCATTTGGATAATCAGTCTATCTTTTCTGATTATGACGCTTTTTACTTATAGCGATTGGCTTTTCTAGTAGAATATCGTAACCGGCATCTAGTGCCTTCATCGCATGTTCATAATGGTCTTGGTCTAAAGTGGAAATGATCAATATGTCCGCCAACTTAC
>CAKMJY010000072.1 GCA_927433595.1 uncultured Acholeplasmatales bacterium
TGGAGTTGAAGGATTTTCCGGTCCATGTGACAATATCAGTTGCCTGGGGAGAAATGGATGCCTATGGGCATGTCAATAACGTCAATTATTTAAGATATTTCGAGTCCGCCCGAATTCAATATTTTCAAGATATAAATTTGATAAGGAAGAGATTGCTCAACGTGTGAAAGATGGAAGACACATTATTGCACATGGAATATATACACAAAAATCACTTGATATGTAATTAGTATATTTTGAATGGTATAAATAGTCTTGTTATCCCTGATGATATACTTCATACATCCGCTAACATAGATTATCGGTAATAATATTGATGGCTTTATTTTTTCTTCTCAATAGACCCATCGTCGGTTTTTGTATTTATATGTGATATTCCATTAAAAATGAGTTCAACTAAATATGTACTTCTTAATTGTTCGACTCCAATCATTTCAAATAGCATTAAGTAATAGATCACTTGAAGCAAAAGCATATCATAATAGACAAATCCAGCTACTGATTTTTTATATATTCCATGTGCAATAATGTGTCTTCCATCTTTCACACGTTGAGCAATCTCTTCCTTATCAAATTTATATCTTGAAAATACCATATTTGAAAACCTTAACATACCTTCATCTAAAATCACAGATTCATATCGATCAAGAGTAAATATTACCTGATCTTTAAGATCTATCAATGGTATGTTATCAATAATAGTTTTAAATTTCTCCTCGTATTGCTCATTACCTAATTGTTTTATCAGTATATATTCAATTTCTTCTCGTAAATCGTTTTTTGCTTTTTTTGAGATTGGCACAATTTTTTGCTTTTTAATTAATAAATCAAACATGTCTTGAAAAGAAGATACGGTATTCATAACATCATATAACGAAAGATATTCACTGACCTTGTTCAACATCACTAGATTTAATTTTTGACAGGATATCAATCTGAAAACTTCAGGATAAATATCAATTACATCATCTATTTTGATGTTCCCGAATGACCTATTGTTAATTTTATAAGTTGACTCATGTAAAAATTCAATTGTATTGATTATTGGAGTAAATCTATTAGGCTTTAATGTCTGGAATTCAATTAGATTTATATCTGAATTATCACAATGTAAAAACAAATTTAATGTATGTGTTAAAACATTCTTCATGTCCATAACTTCATCAATACTTTTTAAGCCATTAACTTTAATGTACCAAGCTGGACTATATCTACCATGTTCATTTTTATCATATTTCACAAAGTACGAGAATTCAAGTTCAGTTGTTCTTTTCTTATAAATTACACTTAATTTCTTGCGTGTACGTTCATGATTATTTGATATCACTGATTTGTGAAACTCTTCCTCTAGCGCATCATCATGTGAAAAATCATAAATGGCATTTGAAAAAAAATAGATGCGAACATCATTTCCAAATCTGAAGTCACTTTCATTTTCGTGAATACTAGATATCGCAATTACTTCAAAGCTTAGATCATAATGATGCACTTCATCATTAAAAACTCTTCTACCTAAATTGTAGATTGTATATCCATCAATTGAATTTTTAAGTGGAATCCAAGTATTTGAGATTTGTTTAGCTATATCTAGATTTCTACCTAAATTCTTTTTTTCGAACTTATCATCAAAATTAATGTGAAGGTATTTAGTATCGTAAATGTATGTCCCTTTATACTCTTTGAATTCAAAAACCCCAGATTGCTTCATTTTTTTTAGTTCAAACATGATTTCCTCCCAAATTCAAATATATTAATCTTGTCTTAATTATAATCGTTAACGCTAATATTTAAAACACTATTAATTTTTAGGCACAAAATCACTACAAACAACCATTTTTCAGTCAAAAAATATATTGTTGTAGTTTTTCATTCTTTCTAACCTATCCAGCGACGATTCATTATATTCTATATTACTATTGATAGCAGATTCAAGATACGGTTCTCTATTCACGATTTCATATCCATTTTCATCCTTCCATTGATTGTGATTAATACGCTTAATGGTGTAATAGATTGCCTTTCGGACATCATCTTTATTCCGCTTGCTTGTAACAGTATATAGATAGTCATTTAACACGGTTATCCATTCTTCGGTTCCTGTAACGATGTTGTTTTTAATCAGTATTAGAAGGTAATAATTTAATTTAAATGGAATAGTAGCAGGATCGACAGATCCAATATCATGATTTATCATTCTTTTATCCTTTTTCCTTTTACTATTACTATTACTTTGTCTATGCTTGTTTACATCCATGACATCTTTGTTAACATGAATGGTATCTTTGCCAACAAGGATAGAATCATTGTATTCAGACTTGCTATCAATCAAGTTCATGTCCTCTTGGCTTAATAAACAACACTCTTCCAGAATCCTGACTTTTCTTCGTTTTGTTGCGTAATAATATCTTCTTTGGATTTCATGCGAAGTGAAGTACCCTTGTTTAAATGAAGCCTTATCGAATAAACCAGATGCCTCTCTAACGGCTTTGTGTTCATCTAAGATGCCTTTATAAATAACACTTAATTTCTTGCATGTACGTTCATAATTATTTGATATCACTGATTTGTGAAACTCTTCCTCTAGCGCATCATCATGTGAAAAATCATAAATGGCATTTG
>CAKMJY010000073.1 GCA_927433595.1 uncultured Acholeplasmatales bacterium
CATACAGTTCACAGATTTTAAGCTTCTCTTCATAACTTAATCGTTTGTTTTTTCTCAAAATAAAATACCTCCAAGTATTAACAGTAATAATATATTTTTCTTTATATTATTTCCTGTGTCTACTTTAGAGGTATCATATCATTAAACCAATTGTGGCTACTTTTTTTAGCTTTTATTTAGACTGTTTCAACATCATACAAGAATCGGTTCTTACCCATTCTTTTTACTTCATACATCAATCTATCTGCTTTTCTAGCCAAGTCATCAGATTGATTTGCCTTCATGACGCCCATCGAAAGGGTTAACGTTCGGTCGATATCATTGATTCTGATATGTTTAACACCTTCAATGATGTTGGTAGCAAGTATTTTAATGTCATCGTCAGAAGCGACAAGTAAACCAATGAATTCATCGCCACCGAGTCGGTAGAAATGAATCATGTCATTTTCAAATGATTTAAGTAAGTCTGCGACTGCTCTTAGACATAAGTTACCTACAATATGACCATGTCTATCATTAACATCTTTGAAGTCATCTAAATCCATATACATCACATGGAATCCAGGGAGCAGGTAATATTTACCGTAATGGTGATCAAAGGCATACTTATTTAGTAGTTTTGTCAAGGAATCAATATGGGTTTTCCCGAAAGTTTCTTCCTCTTGTGTATGTAATAAAGTGACATCTGTAATCGAGAATATACTAATTGAATCGTGTTTTTTAGAAGGATAGATATTGAATCTTAACCACTTTCTAATGCCATTATGGATAATTGGAAAACTGATATCTTTCGGACTAGAGAAATCATGAACTTGATCATATATATGGTGATAATATTCGGATTTACCGTTGATTTCACCGTACTTGTTATTATAGTCAAAGGCATCAAAAATAGTTTGAAGCCTTATTTGAGGTGCATCCTCAAAGCCAATGGTATTTAGGTTGCCTGAAATGACTTCTAGTAATATTTCTTCAGCGTTATGTCGGTCTGTATAAAAAATGACCATATCATCTCTGGCTAGCAAGATATCTGCCATGACATCTAGTTGATATGTATCCATTAATTTCTTAGTGGTTTTATAGAACTGTTTATTTAACATATGACCTCCTGAATATAAGATGGTTTCATTCAAACATAATAAAAATCAAAACAACTAGCCTGACATCACACATTAAAAGACAAAATCTAGTAAGGCAACTGGCTGTCTCATAAAGACCCTATAGCTTTCCGTCGCCGGATTGCTCCGGGTTTGGCTTTTTCAAACCGATATATATCCTTATTTAGAAAGGTTATAATGTTTTGATTTGATAGCTTATTATAGCAATTATCGACAAAAAAGTAAAGCGGTTTCATTTGAATGAATACCGAAGCTATTGCTTTAGCATATAACAATAACATTCATAAAGAAACGGCTCATTTCATTGATGTACTAAATTGGATTTATAGATGCTAAAACTTCATAATACCCTTATGGTCCCAAAGGCCCCAATATGCACCATATTCGCCTTCATCGTCTACTTTCCATGTTTCATCAAATGATGAGAAGTAGAAGACCTTAATATTTGACTTGTTTGCCCATTCATAAGTATCTATAAAGTATTTTGCCGCATGTTCATAGGCAGGTTTTGCATCACCAAATGCTTCACCTTTAGAAGGCCAGCCTGTTTCACTGATGATAACTTCTTTGTCTTTAGATACTTTCTTGACAAAAGCATACATTTCTTTCATATAACTAACGGATTGTTCGAGTGAACACTTTTCCCAAAATGGATAGCAATTCGCGAATATGACATCACATACATCGACCAATTCAGGCTCGTTTGCAAACGTATAGTAAGCATCGACATAACCAACCGGTACATGTGGGACTGCCGCTTTAAAACGTTTAAGGTAGCTGATGAGTAGTTCTAGTGGAATGTCTTCTCTCAATATGACTTCATTTCCGATTGCTACCATGTCTGCATTGCCTTCTTTGGCAATACGAATCACATTGTCTAACTCAGCTTCATTCATGTCTAAATCATCACCAATCCATGCACCTACTAGTGTTTTTAGACCGTGCTTTTTTGCGATTTGAGCAATGGCTTCATTGCCTAATGTACAAGAAAATGTTCTAATCCAATTGACATAAGGTTTAACAATACTCAGTCTCGACTCGATTTGTTCTGGTGTAATCCAATCGAATTTAGCAGGATTTTGGTCTTCTGTGTAGGGTGAAAAACTAATCCCGTGGATCTTGTGAGTTAACAGACTTCTAACTTTTTGTTTTAAATCATCGATAGAAGCTTTTTTTATGACAGATTTTTCTAATTTGCTACGATCAACCATTAAATACTTTGTTTTGGTCATACTAGACATAACTAACCCTCATTTCGCTCTTTAGGTTTATTATATCAAAATATATAAACAATGAAAGGGCAACATGGTTATGAATTGTGCAAATAACTATATTTCTGAAGAACAATATGGATAATAAAGTTTATAGAACATTATCAAATGGAGGATGATTTGGATGAATATTGCGTTATTAGTCATTGATATACAAGAGGCTTTTATTGGTGAACAAAGAGGTACAAAAGTATTTGAAGATACCATGATGTTTATTAATGCAACAGCAACACTTTTTAGACAATCGAGCAAACCAGTTTTAAACATTAGAGATTTAGAAGAAGGTAACTCATCTGAATTTGATAACGTCAAAGAATGGCAAAAGCATGAACAAGATATTGAAATCAAAAAGTACCATAGCAACAGTTTTTGGCAGACGGATTTAGACAGTAAACTCAAGGACTTGAATGTAGATTTCTTAGTGCTATGTGGTAACGCCGCTGAATATTGCGTACTAGCAACTTATAATGGTGCGCTGGAAAGAGGATTTAAATCGGCCATCCTGCAACATGGCGTATTTGCCAATCATCCTAACGGTTTAGAGTTCATTCAGTTGAATAGACCATTGATATCCTATGGTGCGTTAAGCTATTTCATAAAGGAATCAAAATAACACAAATTTTAATAATGAATCTAGATAGCGTCACTTTTTTGAGTGACGCTATTATCATATAATGTCACAATTAAGGCAAATCACAGTGGTTTATTGCGAAATTACTTAGAACTTCAAAATAAATGTAAAAAAATGCTTTGAAGTTCGAAATAAATGTGCTACAATACCGTCAGTATGTCTAAAAAAGAGATACATATGCTCGCAAGAGATAAGTAAAAGTGAAGGGAGGATATCATTTTGGATAAATCACTATTACTGAAAGTTTCAAAAATTGTTTTACTCGTTTTAATTGGGGTGGCGTTTTTCTTACCGTTCGTAACTGGTAAAGTATTTAGCACACAACTTATGGACTTCGTTTATTTTAAAGACAGTCTATATAACGTGCAAGACTTCGCAACACGCTTAGGCAGCACAGCGGACAGTACAACGCTTTATGTTGTATTATACTTTGTATTAGCGGTGTTAGCAGCGGTTGTTATGTTCTTAAAACCTGTTTATGAAAGAGTCGCAAACCTAGTTGTTGCAGGCTTAGGCTTAGTCGTTTATGGTTATGTGTATTATTCAGTGTTTATTGACAAATCACCTGAATTAGAAGCAGGACTAGCAGCTGTGCATCCACAACTTGGACACACATTAACGATGCATGTAGGTTATGGTCTATATGTTGGGTTAGTATTCATCGTTTTAGCAGTGGTTGTTGAATTCTTCGGAAACAAATTACTTAAAGCAGAATAATAAGAATTAATATCACACTACATCACAGACTGATGTAGTGTTTTCTTTTGGTGATATAATGATGGTGGGTGATAACATGGGCTATGAGAAATTAACTTTTACAGTCATTGAACAACATGGTAAGATCGAAGTTAGGCAATATGATGCTTATTTGATCATGAAGGTGAACAAACCGTCTAATCAAGGATTTAGCACTTTGTTCAACTATATTTCAGGTGGCAATACAAGACATCAAAAAATCAGCATGACCGTACCAGTGATTACGGATGTATCAAATAAAAATTATATTGCGTTTACGATGCCAAAAACATTGCGAAGTGATTATCCAGCACCAACAGACCCAAATATCCAAATCATAGAAATGCCAGCTAAAACGTATTTAGCGACTACATTCAAAGGTAATCAAAGAAGATATAAAAAAGCCTTGGATGCATTACTAGCATATGCGAAATCACACCATATAACCTTATTAGATGATCCAATCATGTTAAGATATCAGCCACCTTTTTTGCCGTGGTTCTTGAAGAAAAGTGACATCATTGTTGAAATTAATTAGTAATTGTTATTAAGAAATGATGAATAAGCACACCCATTACTCGACAGATAAATTTTACAAACTATAGCCTTGACTATCAAGCGTAATTCATTTACAATAGCCATACAGCATGGTTTGACCATGTCATAAAATAAAAAAGATGACCTTCAATTTTAGGTGCGTTTGTTACCTGAAAAGGTCATTTTTATACAATAAAGGAGCTAAAATGGTGATTGTAATTGGTGGTATGATTGGTCTAGGTAAGACCACTGTAGCAGAGATGTTAAGCGAAACATTAGGTAGTGAGGTTTTTTATGAATCCGTGGATGACAATCCGATTTTACCTTTATTCTATACGGCATCACAAGCTGAAATAGAAGCGAATCGTTATCCGTTTTTACTTCAACTTTATTTCTTAAATTCTAGATTCAAGACAATAAAAGATGCATTAAAACATCAAAACAATATCGTCGATCGTTCAATATACGAAGATTGGTATTTCGCAAAGAAGAATAAAGAGTTGGGTAGAATATCCGATTTGGAGTTTCAAATGTATGAGAAACTACTTGAGAATATGTTAGAAGAACTAAGTGATTTCCCAAAGAAAGCACCGGATTTGATGGTATATCTAAAAGGCTCATTCGATACGGTTTTAAATCGAATTGCCTTAAGAGGTAGAAGTTATGAACTAGATGATTCATTAAAGTCATATTACAAATTCTTATGGGAAAGTTATGACGATTGGGTCTTAAATCACTATCATGCATCAAAAGTTGTGATGATTGACATGGACCAATATGATGTCAGAAATGATGCTGACAAGCAGGCAGTACTAGAATTAATCACGAGTGCACTATAAAAATAACATCATTTTTTGATATAACACACACTATCATTGTTATTCATCTAGATATGTGGTAAGATGAATTGCTTCAAAAATTAT
>CAKMJY010000074.1 GCA_927433595.1 uncultured Acholeplasmatales bacterium
TCATTATAGATGTGTAAATCAATTCTAGTAAAAGCTTTTAAATCGAAGGTTCTTCTATCCCCTTGTATTCTTTTTTCAATGAGCGATTGATCATCGCCTCGTTGTTTCATACGGGTCATTAGAGTACCATTACTGGCTGCAGCATTGAATACTGGTGTGACTGAGACTGAGTTTAATGTCATGTATCAAGCACTAGATAGCCACATCGAAACGATTTTATTAAATGTGGTTGCCCTTGAGGCAGACATATTTGCGGTCGTAGATTCAATGACCAACATCTATCAAACCATGTTAGGTTATGGCATTGAAATGGATTTAGCGGCCCTTGCCATGGTTAGCCTTGCGGTTGAAGATGTATTAACCCTTCAAAACCAACTCATGATTGAATTAACCATGGATTTGGTATTTGAAACGGTATTGGTCAATCCAACCTTAATGTCTATGTTACAACTAGATGCAGCTGCGGTTACTTTGATGCAAACAAACTTAATGGATCAATATACACAAGTGAAGACAGATTTATTGTTAATCGCGACTTATGATTTCAATAATCTAACCCAACTTCAAATTGACCATATGTATGATTTTATGTCAATGCTTAGCCCAGAACCAGTCGTTAATTAATAAATATTTGATAGGCACCATATTTTGGTGCCTATTTTTTTGGTATAATAAAGTAAAGGATGTGATACTTTGAACTATATAGATGTCATAGATTTGAAGAAGTATTACGGAAAAACAAAAGGATTAGAACATGCCACACTAGCCGTCAAAAAGGGTGAGATTTTAGGTTTCATCGGACCAAATGGTGCTGGTAAGACAACCCTGATACGCATACTGTTAGGCTTACTAGAAAAAGATTCAGGCACGGCATTAATCGATACAAAAGCCGTATCACTTGACCAAGGTATGAATCAACAGATTGGTTATTTGCCGAGTGAAGCCAATTTTTTTGGTGAATACCGCGTCAAGCAAATATTGAAGTTTTATGCAAACTTGATTAAAAAAGACATCACACATGGCATCGAATTGGCGTCATATTTTGAGTTGGACTTAAATAAAAAAGTAGCTGAGTTATCCTACGGTAATAAAAAGAAGTTAGGCATCATCGTTGCCTTAATGAAAGAAGCACCTCTACTCATCTTAGATGAACCAACTACAGGCTTGGATCCCCTATTTCAAAAGAAATTCTTGGACCTCTTACTAAAAGAAAAAGAAAAAGGCACAACGATTTTGCTATCCTCACATGTATTATCAGAGGTTCAAAAAGTGTGTGACCGTGTTTCTTTGATTAAAAATGGTGAAGTCATTTATACAGAAGAAATGGCCAAACTAAGTAGTAAAGCATATAAGATTATCAAATATTCACCCGCATTTAAGATCAATCTTGACCATGCTAAAGTGACATATGATAAGGACAGTGTAACGATTGAATACCAAGGCAATATACAAAAACTACTTGAAAAGCTAGCACTATATCCAATCAAGGATTTATCGATTGAATCGGTCAAACTAGAAGATATTTTCATGCATTATTATGAAAGTGAGATGAAATCATGAGCCTTTACTTGATGATGTTAAAAAGAAATCATAAAGCCTTATGGTTATGGAGTATATCGGTATCCAGTATGGTATTTTTAGTCATCGTGTTATATCCGTTTGTCAAAGACGTTTATGCAGCCATGCCTGAAGAAGTCATGGTGATTTTGGAACAGTTTGGCGGCATCCCAGAAGATGCTTTAGAATATTATGCAACAGAAGGCGCCATGATGTTACAGTTATTTGGGGCAATTTATGCGGCAATGTTAGGGTTTGGTTTAATCTCAGCCGTTGAAAAAGAAAAAACAGCTGAGATGTTATACACACAAGGTGTGAGTAAAAAAAGATTCCATTTGGCCAATATGATAACACTTTTAACATTGGTTATCCTATTTTCATGCGTTCAAGCAATGGTTGGGTTCTTTGGATTTATGCTCATCAATGAAAATATCAACATCGGACACTATTTATACTTTCAATTGTTAAATGCCTTTATGTATTTGGTCATGGGGTTAATTGGCTATTTACTAGCCGTATCTTTAAAACCTGCGATGAAGCAAATGGTCGCCTTAATCGTGCCATTACCACTTTATATCATCACCATCATTTCAAGTTTAACCAATGAAGACTGGTTAAAGAACTTAAAGCATATATCACCTTTTACCTTTTCAGACCCAGTTGTCATCTTAAAAGAACAAGTTGGGATTGACTTGATTAGCTTATATGTATACATCGGTTTATCACTTATTATTGTGGTAAGCACGTATTTCATCTATCGAAAACGTATTCATTTGTTATAAAACGAACGTTTTAATGAAATAATTTAAAAATATGTTATAATATTTAATGAAGGAAGGTATGTCGTATGTCGTGGGGAAAAGAAACTAGAATTATTGGGGAAAAAGTTGTCGTTGTAGCAGAGAAGGAAATGGGTGTTATCACACGTATCGATACCGATCGCAATTTGGTTTATGTATTATTCAAAAGAATGCGTGAAGTAGCTTATCCTTATCCTGAAGCATTTGAACAAAACTATCTAACACTTAAATACAGTGTAAACAAATAATCCAATCGATGGGTTATTTTTTTTTGATGTATAATAAAGTTATGAGGTGATACTTTGAGAAAACCAAACTACAAACATGCCATCTTAAATGTCTCAACGACGTTATTAGATCATTATGGTGTCAAAACAGACTATGCCGTCTTAAAAGAACTCAAGCCACATCTACAGGATAAAAAGCATGTGATGTTGATGTTACTAGATGGTATGGGGATGAATATTCTAGATAACCTGGATAAAAATAGCCTATTTAGACGTCATGTTAAAACAACCTTAACCTCTGTTTATCCACCAACGACCGTTGCTGCAACAACTTCAGTGTTATCCGGCTTACCACCAATTGCCCATGG
>CAKMJY010000075.1 GCA_927433595.1 uncultured Acholeplasmatales bacterium
TGGGGATTAAGAAAGATGCCTCTGAAGATGAAATCAAGAAAGCATACCGTAGTTTAGCGAAAAAGTATCACCCTGATGTCTCATCAGAAGAAAATGCTGAAGCTAAATTTAAAGAAGTTCAAGAAGCGTATGACACAATTGGTGATCCAGAAAAACGTAGACAATATGATCAGTACGGGCATAATGGTCCGTTTGGTCAAGGTGGTGCAGGTTTCGGTGGTTTCGAAGGCTTTGGTGGATTCTCTGATATATTTAGCTCATTTTTTGGTGGCGGTGGCCAACAAAGAAGAGACCCAAATGGCCCTCAAAAAGGTGATGATTTAGAAAAACGTATGATCATCAGTTTTGAAGAAGCTGTTTTAGGCACCAAGAAAACCATTAAACTTGAAACAGAACAAACGTGTCATGTGTGTGGCGGTCATGGCGGACAAAACGCGAAAGACGTCGAAACGTGTGATAAGTGTCATGGTCAAGGCTATGTTCACGTTGAACAAAGAACCATTTTAGGTACAATTAGAAGCCAACAAGCATGTCCTAAATGCGGTGGACGCGGTAAAACCATTAAAAACCGTTGTAAGAATTGTAACGGTTCTGGTAGAGAACGCATTTCCAAAGACATTGAAGTTAAGATTCCAGCAGGTATTGATAATAACATGTCATTACGTATGCCTGGGTATGGCGAAGGTGGTACCAATGGCGGGCCAACCGGCGACTTATACTTAAGATTCCAAGTTAGACCACATAAAGTATTCAAGCGCGACAATGATAACATTATCCTTGAAGCACCTATATCATTTGTGCAAGCAGCACTTGGGGATACAGTTGATGTACCGACCATTTATGGCGAAGTATCCTTAAAGATTCCTGCAGGTACACAAAATGGGACGACACTAAGAATGCGCGAAAAAGGCGTTGCCAATGTGAATACAGGTAGAAAAGGCGACCAATTGGTGATTGTCACAGTTGAAGTGCCTACTAATCTATCCAAGGAACAAGAACAAATCTTAAAACAATTTGAAAAAGCAGATCCTAAACCAAAAGATTCACCTTGGGAAAAGTTTAAAAACATTTTCAAAAACATCTAATACACTTAAACCACTTTTTGATTTCAAAAAGTGGTTTTGTTATTTTTATACGATTTTTCCAATAATTTCCTCACTGACTGCGTATATTAGGTGTAAGGCAAGGAGGAAACAATATGAAAAAACTATTTGCAACATTATTTTTAGCCCTAGCGGGTACATTAGTATTATCGGGGTGCTCACTAAGCGGTGAGAAGACCGTCATTAGGTCTGAAGAGGATGTATTCAATTATGCGTTACTGTCTGCAGCAGATTTGATTAGCCAAACACCTAATCAAACCACATTCTCAATCATGGAAACTGAAACACCTGTTGAAGAACCTGTGACAGAAGAACCAGTAACCGATGAACCAGTTGCTGAAACACCTGCTGAAGAAACAGATGAAGTTTTAGCAAGATACCTACAATTAGTAGAAACGTATTTAAGTAATGATGCCATTACGGCAGAAGCGACTACTTCAGACAGACCTGAATTTGAAACCATGTTGGTTTATACATCTAAAGACATGCTTGGTGGTACTAGAACATTCGTTGTTTACTTCAATCAAGTAGATACTGAAGAACCAGTCACTGAAGAACCAGTCACTGAAGAACCAGTAACTGAAGAACCAGTAACCGAAGAACCAGTCACTGAAGAACCAGTAACTGAAGAACCAGTAACTGAAGAACCAGTAACCGAAGAACCAGTCACTGAAGAACCAGTAACTGAAGAACCAGTTGCAGAAGAACCTGAAACTGATGAACCAAATGACGATTTCGAAGAAGCAGAAAATGAAGTCGAATATGAACTAACAGGTTTAATCGTTATTGATGGCGTTGAATATGAACTAGTTGGTAGAAAAGAAATAGAAGATGGCGAAGAAGAATATAAATTTATCGCCTATATCGACCAAGATAACTTCATTAGAATTAGCTATGAATCTGATGAAGAAGATGGCGAACAAAAATTCCGTTTCACTCAAGTAACTGATGGCGTTTTAGTGTATGAAACTAAGATTAAATTGGAAGTTGAAGACAATGAATTCAAAGTCATGTTAACTTACAAGACTGAAAATTCATACAGCAAGTTTATGTTTAAAGAATCAGATGAAGCATCATTTGATATCATGGTTAAATATGAAATCATTGAAGATGGTCAATTAGTAGAATCTGGTCATGCAAAAATATATATCATGATCAATGAAGAAACCGGTGAAACGACTTATGAATATGATGTATTAGGGTCAAGATCAGGTCGTGAACACGAACATCACAACGGTTTTGATAGACCAGAACGTGATCATGATGATGACGATGATGATAACACAGGTAATGGTAGAGGCTAATTTATAGTCACAAAACTATAAATTGAATCATAGATATGATATAATCGTCGTGATTGGAGGGGGAATATGGGGATTCAATGCGACGATTATATCGACCTATTAATACAGAAAGACGAACGTGCTTTCAAAATCATTTATGATGAAACAAAAAGAAGTGTGTATGCCATCATTCGATCGATTGTAAGAAATGAAGACATTACAGAAGATTTGATGCAAGACACATATATTAGAGCGATTGAAAAAATAAGAACTTACAAGAAAAATGGTAAGTTTCAAGTGTGGTTAAACAGTATTGCTCATAACATTGCGATGGATTATTATCGAAAAAATAAGAAAACCATCGATTTTGAAGAGGTGGACTATCAATTTAAGACTGAGGTTAACTATGAAGCTAAAATGCTGGTTGAAGCACTATTAAAAACCATTAAACCAATCGAAAAACAAATCGTATTACTACATATTGTAGATGAATACACATTTAAAGAAATCGCAGAAATGCTCGACAAACCAATAGGGACTGTCTTGTGGCTTTATAACAAAGCCATTAAACAAATGAGAACGGAGGGGTAATATGCGTAAAAAAGAACTAAAAACACTTTTAAAAGAATCGATGATTACTAGGATTCCTGATATCACAAGTAAAATTGATCTAAATCAAATCGTCATAGAACCCAAACCTGCTATTTATCAAGTAAGCAGAGCGTTCGCATTAAGACTTGCGACCGTGTTGGTATTAGCGATCATGATTACAGTTGGCGTATTGTCATCAAGAGGTGGCACGACAACTCTAACACCAATCACACTCAGTGCAGAAAGCACAACATCATTTACTGCGGTCTCTTCAAGTGTGTTGCTAAATGCTCAAACCGTCGAATCCAGTATCTCAACTGGTCAAATTTTGCTATCAACTGATATGCGTTCAAATTCAGTGATGATGCAGGATAAATTGACTAGATTGAATCCATACTTCAACATGATTGAGTTATTCTTAGTGGACGATGATTTACACTTTTCGGAAGCAGTTGCATCTGATAATCCTGACTATCAATATATGATGACTTATCAAATGATTGACCTAGCAGGTGTGATTCAAACCTACACTTACTATTTCACTGAAACCACTTCAGGTGATGAAACCGTGATTACAGGTCTACTTAGACTTGCAAACATTGACTATTACCTTGAAGGTTCAAAAGAAACATCAGATGAAAACGAAATCGTGACGTTAAAGACTTACGCAGATCCTACTAGAAAATCATTGGATTATGTATTAACAGTCAGTGAAAAAGCGCTAGATGAACAAAAGTTTACTTACCATGTGTACGTAGATGGTGAGCAAACTGAAAAGAGTGAACTTAAGCTAGAGTCTGAAGGCAATACAGTAAAAGTAAAACTCAAATATGAGAATGAAGCACTTGATGAAGCGATTGAAATAGAAGCGTTTAGAGTCGAACAAAACGGTAGAGCATTACTCAAAGTTAAGTACGAAATCGAAAACAATATGATGGATGAATCTGGTGAAATGATGGTATTTGTTGAGTTTAATGAAACGACTAATGTCACGGAATATCGTTATGAAATCAAAAATTCTAAAGGTGAGATGAGTGAATCATCTGGCTCAAGAAGAAATCATGACGACGATGATGACGAAGATGATGAAGACGAAACAGATGACATCGATGAAGCAGATGAAGAAGATGAGGAAGACGACGATTTTCCAGGTCCAAGAAACTAAAAAAACAGGTCTTACTGCGAATTAGCAGTCAGACCTTTTATTTTCTCAAATTGAAGCTTTTGTGGGTAAAACGAATAAGTGAATAGGCAAATAATCATCCCAATCATATTTAAAGCTAAATCTAACATGGTATCTTTCAAAGCATCTTGCCCAGTGAACATCACCTGATTGATATCATCAAAATAACTTTGCATATTAGAACCAACTGTAAAATCTACCAAAAACTCAAACAACTCCCATATCACTGCAACCCCTTGTGTGAATGAAAATACAAACAACAAGATAAAGACTCTCTTTTCATTTCTCACCATTGTATGGACTAAATAAAGACCAATCAAGGCGATCAAATAACCACCGATGATATGAATGATTGAATCATAATAAGTTGTGATACGATAAATGCCGATGATTTCACCAATCACTAAGGATAGCCAAATGAAAACAATGTGATATAAGTGTAGTAAAAGTGGTAATTGATAACCCGACCTCTTAAACAACAAATATGGAATGGGTAATAAAACTAAAATAATCAAACCATTGGCAAAGGCAATGACATGCGGGTCTTTAACCGTATTGCTAGTAGAAGTCAATATGGTGTATATTGAAAACAAACAGATGATGACTGCAGTTAGAAAGGTAATGAGATAAAGCCATTTTATGATTGACTGTTTTCTATATACCATTTTTTGGCCTCACCGAGTTCCTCTTCAATGATTTGGTGACCTTGGTGTGTCACCAGTTTGGTTAATTGGATGCCTCTCACTTTGAATAATTTTAAACTATCCTGGCTTGCTTTATAAGTGGTGAGCGGGTCATACATACCAATGGTATAAAACACCTTTAAATCAGTCGCATCGGTTAATTGATGCGGCATGTTTTTGGTCATACCATGAAATGCAATCAACTGTTTAACGCTTGGGGTTAAGTTTAAATAACTGTAAATCACTAAATTTGCGCCATTTGAATAGCCAATGAATGTGGTTTTATCAAGACTGAAACCGTGATGTTTTGACCATTTTTTCAAATGGGTCTCTAATTTTTTGGCGCGTTTATCGAGGTCATCTAAATCATAAGAACCATCCATATAACGTTTAAAGAATCGACGTTGACCGTACTCTAACACATCACCCTCAAGCATTAAAATGTTTGCATGGTCATCTATGTAGGTTGCAATCGATTGTAAATCATCTAGATTACCACCAGTGCCGTGTAATAAAACAAATGTCTTATCGCTTTGTTTATCAATGTATTCGTAGTTCATAATCTCACCCCTCACTTATATTATATCGATAAATGCACGTCTTTGCCTGCTATATGAATAAAAACTTGCATGGGTATATATGATGTGTTACTATTAGATTGAGTTTTTATAGGGAGTGATATGATGCAACGATATTTTCTTGATGACGACAGCCTAACAATCGGTGGAGAAGACTATTTCCACATCAAACAAGTGATGAGAATGAAACCTCAAGATCAAATCGAAGTATGTATCAAAGACCAGTGTTATTTGGCTTCAATTAAATCGATTACAGATAAAGTTTACTTTGATATCATAGAACCACTTAAAAAGAATACACCGATGGTTGAAATCACGTTGATTCAAGGGTTAGGAAAATCGGATAAACAAGAGATTGTATGTAAATATGCCACGCAATTTGGCGTATCCAATATTATTTTTGTACCAATGCAAAGAAGTATTGCTAAATACGATGATAAATCACTCGATAAAAAACTAGATCGTCTTCAAAAAATTGCAACCGAAGCTGCTCGACTGGCACACCGTGATAATGTACCCAATATCACCTATGTCGATGACATCAAAAAAATCAAACATACCTTTGACAAAGGCTTTATCGCATATGAAAATACTAAAGATGACACATTGTGGGATAAAGTCGAAAAACTGCACCAACATGAGCGTTTGGCATTGGTGGTTGGACCAGAAGGCGGTATCGATGAGAAGGAACTAGCCTTTTTATTAGGACAAGGATATATCACAGTAGGGCTTGGTAGCCGCATTTTACAGACTGAGATTGCCAGTTTATATGCACTTAGTGTCATTGATGCCTTTATGCAAACGAAAAACTCTTAAATTAGTTCAATAAAACACTTTACAAACAGTATCAAATTCGATATAATGATAACGGCTTAAGGATTTTTAAGTGCGGAAGGAGGGCAGACATGCCTAAAATCGTAGTACGTGAAACCGAATCTATAGAAGATGCATTGCGTCGTTTTAAACGTGACGTATCTAGATCTGGTACCCTCGCAGAAGCACGTAAGCGTGAATTTTACGTTAAACCAAGCGTAGACCGTAAATTGAAGCGCCAAGCAGCTCGAAGCAATAAAAAATAAGCACATCAAATTGTGCTTTTTTCTTTCATTAGGGGTAAGATAAATCGCCTTTATTATGATATAATAACCCTAGGAGTGATGGAATGAAACTGGATATTCAACTAAAAGAGCCTGAACTAGCATTTAACCTAGTTGGGGCATTCGATAAAAACCTAGAGGTCTTCAAGACCTATTTTGGTTTTTATGTCATCTTAACTGACCATGAATTCCATACCGACGCAACCGATGAAGCACTCATCACACTATTTACCAATGTCTTGAACGTTATGATGGTGATTGCTGAGAAAGTACCACTATCAGAACGCGACGTACTTTATCTAATTAAACTTGCAGAAGCCAATGAGCTTAACGATGCTGAAAGTTTGTTTTTAAGACGAAAACACATCATCATCAACCAGCAAGGCAAGCCAATCTACCCTAAAACGTTTACGCAGCGTGCCTATCAAGAAGCTTTAGGCAACTTTGATATGATATTTGCAGTTGGACCAGCAGGTACCGGCAAAACCTATCTAGCGGTTGCACAAGCCGTGAGCTACTTGAAAGAAAACAAAGTAAAAAAACTGATTTTGACAAGACCTGCAGTTGAAGCAGGTGAGTCACTTGGATTCTTACCAGGTGATTTAAAAGAGAAAGTCGACCCTTATCTAATCCCATTATATGATGCCTTATACGAGTTTCTCGGTTTCGAGTTAACCACCTCTAGGTAAATCTGCTTGCGAAGGGTCACCTGTAATGACCATCTTGGAAGAAAACCCAAGTCTAGTTAGAAACATCTTCATTTGTGTTGGTGTTGTGTTTTGAGCTTCATCTAGGATGATGAATGCATTTTCAAGTGTTCTGCCTCTCATATAAGCAAGTGGGGCGATTTCAATGACCCCTTTTTCCATCAGCGATGTGGTTAACTCGAAACCGAGAAACTCGTATAAGGCATCATATAATGGGATTAGATAAGGGTCGACTTTCTC
>CAKMJY010000076.1 GCA_927433595.1 uncultured Acholeplasmatales bacterium
CTCATCATGCAGCAACGTTTTTCTGAAGGTGGTAAGACAATTGGACCACTTGAAGAAAAACGTTGGTGCATCAGTTGTTAATGCCTTATCGCAATTCCTTGAAGTGACCATTTATCGCGATGGACTCATCATGCAGCAACGTTTTTCTGAAGGTGGTAAGACAATTGGACCACTTGAAGAAATCGGTAAAACAAAAAGAACAGGGACAACCGTTTGGTTTAAACCTGATCCAAAGATTTTTTCAACGACTTTATATAACTATGACACCATCAAAGATCGCTTAAGAGAAAGCGCATTCTTGATTAGAAACATCAAAATTGTCTTAAAAGATGAACGTAACAACCAACAAGAGGTTTTCCAATATGAACGTGGAATATCTGAATACGTTGAGTTTTTGAATAAAGGCAAACAAGAATACCATCAAGTGAAAGATTTAATGGGTGTCTATACCATTAATACAACCAATGCCATCGAAGTCGAAACGGCATTCCAGTTCACACAAAGTTACAGCGAAACCATCATATCTTTCGTCAATAACGTCAGAACACGCGACGGTGGTACACATGAAACAGGCTTTAAATCAGCCATGACGCGTGCACTAAACGACTATGCAAGAAAATACGGTTTTTTAAAAGAAAAAGACAATAATTTAGATGGCGTGGACATCCGTGAAGGGTTAACATGCATCATCTCTTTAAGAATACCTGAAGCATTTTTAGAGTTTGAAGGGCAAACCAAATCTAAATTGGGTTCACCTGAAGCTAGAAATGCTATGGAATCCATCATTTATGATCAACTAACCTATTATTTAGAAGAAAATCAAGACTTCTCCTATAGTCTAATCAAACGTGCAGTAGATGCATATAAAGCCAGAGATGCAGCAAGAAAAGCGAGAGATGAAGCGAGAAGTGATAAAAAACGCAATAAAAAAGAAGTCTCACTATCTGGTAAATTAACCCCTGCACAAGGCAAAGATAAAACCAAGAATGAGCTATTTTTAGTCGAAGGTGATTCCGCCGGTGGGTCTGCAAAACAAGGTAGAGATAGACGTTTCCAAGCTATTTTGCCGCTCCGTGGTAAAGTCATCAACACTGAAAAAGCGAATGTGGATGCGATATTAAAAAATGAAGAAATCAATACCATCATTCATACAGTAGGTGCGGATTTTGGTGCGGACTTTGACTTAAGCAAATGTAACTATAATAAAATCATCATCATGACCGATGCCGATACCGATGGGGCGCACATTCAAGTCCTGTTAATCACATTCTTTTTCCGTTATATGAAACCATTAGTTGAAGCTGGTAAGCTTTATATTGCCTTACCACCGCTATATAAAATTTCACAGAAAAAAGGTGGGAAAGTCATTTCCAATTATGCTTGGACTGACGATGAATTAAAACAATATACACAATCGGGTAATTACACCCTACAACGCTATAAAGGGTTAGGGGAAATGAACTACGATCAATTATGGGAAACCACGATGGACCCTAAATCACGTACACTCATTCAAGTTCGCCTTGAAGATGAAGGTGAAGCTGAAAAGCGTGTATCCGTTCTAATGGGCGACCAAGTTGCACCGAGACGTGAATGGATCGAACATAACGTCGAATTTGTCGACGAAGATGACTTCCAGATTAAGGAGGCAAACTATGAGTAAGAAAACCATAGATCAAAAATTAGACGCCTTCATTGAAGAGAAAATAAAAACCGAACGATTAGAAGACATCATTGGTGAACGTTTCGGTAGATACTCCAAATACATCATTCAAGACCGTGCGTTACCAGATGCCAGAGATGGCTTAAAACCGGTTCAAAGACGTATTCTTTATGCAATGTATAAAATGGGCATGTTTAACGATAAACCATATAAAAAATCGGCAAGAATTGCCGGTGAAGTCATGGGTAAATACCATCCTCACGGTGACTCATCGATTTATGAAGCCATGGTTAGAATGAGTCAATACTTCAAAATGGGTGTGATGCTCATAGACATGCACGGTAATAACGGTTCGATCGATGGCGACTCCGCCGCAGCGATGCGTTATACAGAAGCGAGATTGTCTAAAGAAGCTGAATACCTAATTGCAGATATCGATAAGAGAACAGTGCCGTTTATTCCAAACTTCGATGACGAAGAATTAGAACCAACCGTCTTACCATCCAAGTTTCCAAATTTATTGGTAAATGGTGCGAACGGTATTTCTGCTGGATACGCAACTAAAATTCCACCACATAACTTAAAAGAAATCATCAAAGCGACGATTGAACGTATCGATAAACCAGATATGACCATCGATCGTCTTTTAAAGATTGTCTCAGGTCCGGATTTTCCAACGGGCGGTATTGTCCAAGGTAAAGACGGCATTAGACAAGCATTTGAAACGGGTTCAGGTAAAGTCATTGTACGTTCAAGGACGACCTTTGAAACCTATAATAAAGACCAAATTCGCATTGTCGTCACAGAAATTCCATTTGAAGTCAATAAATCAGAATTGGTTAAATCGATTGATATGTTACGAATCGACAAAAAACTAGAAGACCTACAAGAAGTTAGAGATGAATCCGATAGAGAAGGATTACGTATTTCAATTGAATTAAAGAAAGACGCCAATCCGGACGTTTGTTTAGCCTATCTACTTAAGAATACTGACCTTCAAGTGAACTATAACTACAATATGGTAGCAATCCATCATCAAAGACCAGTTCAAATGGGCGTTATTGACATCCTAGATGCTTATATCAATCACCAAAAGGAAGTCATCACCAACCGTTCAAACTTTGATTTAGATAAAGCTGAACGACGTTCACACATCGTTTCTGGTCTGATTAAAATGGTAGATGTCATCGATGAAGTGGTTCATATCATTAGACATTCTAAAAACAAACAAAACTCAAAAGATAATATCATCAAGCAATTTGGCTTCACTGAACTACAAGCTGAAGCGATTGTGATGTTACAACTTTATCGCTTAAGCTCAACCGATATTGATGCATTAATTAAAGAATCGAATGAACTAGATGAACGCATCGTTTGGCTTAAACAAGTATTATCAGATGAACAAATGTTGTTATCGGTCATTAAGAAGGAATTGAAAGAAGTTTCCAACAAAGTTGGGACAGATAGAAAAACCGAAGTGGTTGAAGAAATTGAAACCATTAAGATTGAAAAAGCCGATTTAATTCAAGAAGAACGCGTTAGAGTTGGCGTGACCAAAGACGGTTATATCAAACGCTCTAACTTGAGAAGTTATAGTGCATCGAAACAACCAGGCCTTAAAGATCAAGATGGTATGTTATTTGATCAAGAAGTATCGACCAAAGATACCTTATTGATGTTTACCACGCAAGGTAACTATCTATATATGCCTGTTTACGAATTAGAAGAAACCAAATGGAAAGATTTGGGTGCGTTTATCAATAACATCATTCCAATTGATAAGAATGAATTTATCATCAAGATCATGGCCATTTCTGACTTTAATATCGATACTAACCTATTATTGGTCACCGAATCTGGTCAAATCAAACAAACCAATCTAAAAGACTTTGAAGTATCCAGGTATTCAAAACCAATCCGTGCCATGAAAGTCAACGAAGGGGATGAATTAACCTCTGTTGAATTTGGTACAAAGAATAACATCATTGTCTTTACGAAATGTGCGAAGGCATTGAGATTTAGATCAACCGATGTCCCAGTTTATGGTACACATTCATCAGGTATTAAATCACTTAAATTAGATCCTAAAGACAAGGTTGTTAAAGCCATATACGCTAAATCGAATGATGATTTGGTTATTTTAACATCCCTTGGTAATTTAAGAAGAGAAAAAGTATCAAATGTCCCATTAAGCAAGCGTCTTAAAAATCCAATTGAGGTATTTAGCATCAAGAAACGTAATCCGCACTACATCCGCGATGTCTCAAGACTATCAAAAGAACAAATCAAGGAAAACGTGGAAGTGTTAATCACCGCGAAACTTGGTTCTTTAAGATTACAAATTGAAGAGATTAAGAGCAATGCCGAATATGGTAAACCGTATCTAGATGAAAAAGCATTTGGTAAATCATTGTTCATTACGATTGACCGTGCCTCTTATGAAGAAGACGACATCGAGTTGATTGAAGCTGGTGAAGCGGTTCAAATAGAGGAAAAAACCGTTGAAGTTGTTGTGGCTAAGCCTAAAAAAGAGAGAACTTCAAAAGCGAAAACACCGACTTTAGAAACGGGTATTTTAGCGTCAATTGAACCTCATGAAGCAAGTGAAACTGTCCAAACTGAGGCAGTTATCACACCTATACAAGAAGCTGAGGCTGTCCTAGAACCAACCACCAAACCAGTTAAGAAAACGAAACCAAAAGAAACGAAAGATAAAGAAGAGAAAATACATATTAAAAAATTGTCACTTTTCGAAGATGATGATTGGAAGGAGTAATATGATAAATATAGTAGTCAACAAAAAGCAGTATGAGATTGAGCCAGGGACTACACTTGAAGCGCTCAAAAATCAATTAGGCATTGAAGCTTATGCTGCAACGGTCAATAACCGTATTAGAGAATTAACATTTCCACTTACCAAACAATCGGAAGTTAATTTCCTAGATTTAAGCGATCGTGACGCTGTTAGAATTTACGAAGCAACCCTAAGATATGTGATTTCGATGGCAATCAGAAATCTCTATCCAAATGCAAATGTGAAATTTAACTATAGCGTTTCTAGAGCCATCTTAGGTGTCATCGACAATCTCGATCAAAAATTAGACCGAAGTGTTGTCAAATCAATCGATTCTGAAATGAAACGCTTGATTGAACAAAACATCCCAATTGTCCGTAAAACAGTGGATTTGGATGAAGCCATTGAGCTTTATAAACAACATGGCTTAAACGATAAAGTCGATATTTTGAAATATCGTGATGAAGACAAAGTAAACATGTACACATGTGATGATTATTTCAACTACATGTTTGGGTACATGTTACCATCGACATCGTATTTAAAAGCGTATGAGCTATCCTTATACCATCCTGGGTTTATCATTCAGTATCCAAGGAGTGAATTAGGTGGCATCATCCCTCAATTTGACGATGCACCAATTTTCTCAAGAACCATCAAAGAAGCAACCAAATGGGGTAAAACCATTGATGGCGATTACATTGCCAAGTTAAATCGATACATTGAAAAAGGCTTAACCATCGAACTGGTTAATATGTGTGAAACCAAACACAACAGACAAATGGCGGAATTAGGTGAACGCATTTCAAGCGACATCGAATCGATTCGTTTGATTGCAATCGCTGGTCCATCATCCAGTGGTAAAACGACCTTCTCAACCCGTTTAAAGATTGAATTGATGTCTAAAGGCATTAAACCATTGATGATATCCATTGACGATTATTACCAACCAAAACACCAAGCACCAAAAGATCAATACGGTAACCCTGACTTAGAACACATCGAAGCACTAGACGTCAAATTGTTTGATGAACAAATGCTAGCTTTAATTCAAGGTGAAGAGGTTACGCTACCACACTTTAACTTTAAAACAGGTCGCCGCGAAGATGGCAAACGCGTTCAAATTTCTGAAACGACCCCAATCATCATTGAAGGGATTCATGCCTTAAATGATCGATTAACCTCATCGATTCCACATCATCAAAAATTTAAGATTTTCATTGCGCCACAAACGCAATTACATATCGATAACCACAATCCAATCAGTTTCACTGACTTAAGATTGTTAAGACGTATCGTTAGAGACCAAAAATTTAGAAACTCACCAGCTGAAGAAACCATTTCAATGTGGGCAAGTGTCAGACGTGGTGAATTCAAGTGGATTTATCCATATCAAGAAACAGCAAACTATGTATTCAATTCTGAATTGACCTATGAACTTGCTGTCCTTAAAAAGCATGCTTATCGTACACTTAATAATATCCCAAGAGATTCTGAGTATTTCATTACAGCGAATAGATTACTCAAATTCTTAAAGTATTTTAAAGACATCGACGATGAGTTTGTACCAAATAACTCACTATTAAGAGAATTCATAGGTGGGTCAGTATTTCACGTTTAAATCATAAGGAGGTGCTAATTTGAAGTGTTTAGAGTCCATGGAAAGACGCGCAATTATACCAACAGACTTGGTATTACAGCTGTTCAAATTATATGAATCAAAAGGGCAATCGTTCTATTATAAGGACTTGTTTTCTAGAGATGATGAAGTCATGTCGAGAGCAACCCTTGAACAAGATACCCAAGCCATTGCAAACTACCTAGATCTCAAATTAACCCAACCGAGAATCAAACTACTGAGTGACCCTAGGAAAGATTTCGTATCTAAAAATAAAGATGAAACGTTATTAAAAAACATCAAAGACGTGTTATCTAGAATTCAACAGATGAATGATACATTCGTATTATCCTCAAACGAAATCAAAGACTTGGTCATTGCCTTATTTAGAGATTATGAAGACGTTAGATTAGTTAAAAATCCAAATGGTAAACCTGTCAAATTGGTGACCGATTTTAACGAATATACAACCGATGAAAAACTGGTCAAGTTAGTTGAACAGTATAATAAAATCACACGCAGTAAACGGTACGAAACGATCCAAGTAATATCGAATTTCTATGTTGATTTTTTGAAGTTAAACTTATACAATCACCACAACGATTTAATTGGGTTAATCTTGTGTTATACCATCATTGCGAAACACTTTAAAGTGTGTCGATATGATGCGTTCTTCAAGGCTTTATTGCCACTGAAAGAACAGTTTGCGAGCGCATACGTTCAAGCGTGCTATAACTGGAATGAAGGGTATTCACAAACAGAACCAATCAGTCGTGTCATTGTCAATGCGTTAGATGAACTCCATCGAAATGTTGAAATCAAAGCACACGAGTATGAGTTCGATCGTAAGATGAATAAGTCAGATAGTATCGAAGGAACCATCCTGCAAGGATCAACCACCTTCAGTAAAAATGATATTAGAGAAAAGCATCCTTATTCAAGTGATGCAACTATTAATAGAACTTTGCTTAGTATGAAAGAGCGCGGTTTGATCAGACCACTAGGAAATGGACGAAGTGCTAAATGGCAAAGAATCGTCTCTCGTAGTGAAAAGTTTAACCCTCAACAATTAGACTTGTTTGCCAGTACTGAAGAATAATTTAGATGTAGCCTTTCGAGGGTACATCTTTTTTTTATGTTTTCGTAATATGAATAATTAATCACATTTTATGAAGCCCAGCAGCTTATTGTCACCTACTCAAATAATTACAAGTACAGTGTGATGTGATCAGTTTTTAAAACATAGGTAAGTGAACGACAAAAAAAGACACCCATCCCCAAGAGAAAAAGAAGAAGCAGTAGGTGGAATGAGGGGGTTTCTGATTAGAGGCTAAAAGCCATTGAAAAGTGCAATTAAGACGCCAGTAAGGTAAATGTTAAGCATAAGAAGTCTCAATCGTCGACGAAGCTTCTCTTGAGTTACTTTAATTATATAAAATCATAATCATGAGTATATTTAATTGGTTTTATATCTACTAAACAACCTCATTAAACATACTAATCTTCCGTATCATGATATCTTTTAACCAAGAGAACTAACACCATTTTCTTTTCTATTTGTACCTATAATGTATATTATGTAAACCAATATAATAGATTGATGTGAAGCGGTTAATAGATTTTATGTGGGAATGTTGGAATCTAGTATTGAATAAACTTTGGCCTTCTATGTTGGTGGGGTGTCGATTTTCCAGTTTTTGAGGTGTTCTAAATGGTGACTAATCTTGACTACACTTTTTTCGTTTCTGACTTCTCTTTTAACATACGATTTTTATGGTTTCATGATAAAATGAATTTGGAGTTGATATCGATATGAATAGAATCTTAATTGTCTTTACTGGTGGTACTATTTCAATGACATCCGATGATCACACAAACAAATCTGTGATTCATGAGAATGATGTTGATTTAATAGATAAAATTAGAAAGCGCTTTCAAGATTTAGATCTTTTACCTCATGTATTTTCAATGAAGCCATCACCTTCGATGACCCCTACTGATATGTTTAACTTAGGTAAGTTGATTGATGAGAAAATGGCTTTACCAGAGTTTACTGGTTGTGTCGTTACACACGGGACAGATACACTTGAGGAAACGGCTTACTTCTTGGATCTGTTTTTGAAAACCAAAAAGCCTGTAGTCTTAACTGGTTCGATGAGAAACTTTTCAGAGTTAGGTTATGATGGGTTTTCAAATTTACTGAGTGCCATTTTGGTTGCATCTGAAAAAACATCTTATAACCGTGGTGTGTTGGTTTGTTTAAACGACGAAATCAATGCGGCTTCTGAAGTAACGAAAACACATACACTTGCACTAGATACTTTCAAGTCCATGGAGTTTGGCCCTTTAGGTATTGTCGATGAACAAGATGTTATTTATTATCGCGAATCGACAAAACGTAAATCGAATATCACACCAACTCGATTGAAGGCCAATGTAGAGATCATTAAGGTAGTTACAGGTCAAGATTCCTCATTGCTTTATTACTATATTACAACCAATAAAGTTCAAGGCATTGTACTAGAAGCTTTTGGTCGTGGTAATGTACCGCCAACTATGGTTGATGGCATCAAAAGAGCAATCGATAAAGGCATCAAAATAGTGCTCACTTCTCGTTGTCCAAAAGGCAGAGTGAGAGACTCATATGGCTATGATGGCGGCGGGTATCACTTGAAGCAATTGGGTGTCTTGTTTTCAGGCGATTTGTCTAGTCAAAAAGCGAGACTAAAACTCATGTTGGCTTTAAGTTTGGAAGATAGTGCAATTGAACAGTATTTTGATTTATAATCATCAGTCTAGCGAAAGCTAGGCTTTTTTAATATGAATTTTCGATATTCGAACATGATTTTCTAAACCCTTTAGGAACGCCCTTTACTTACAATTATGTCTAGAAAAATATAATAATGAAAATGAAAATAAATCCGCTTACATCTCCCATTTTTATTATTTTGTGGTAATATAGTATTGTATGTTTATTCTTAAACTGTATGAGACACCAAGTCGTGTCTACAGCATATGTTTACATCTAGAGTTGGAGGGGTAATTATGAAAAGAAAAACAAAAATTATTTGCACTATTGGACCATCAAGTGAATCCGAAATTATGATCGAAAGAATGATCGAAGCGGGCATGAATGTCGCGAGATTAAACTTTTCTCATGGTTCCCACGAAGAACACAAAAATCGTATGGAAACCATTCGTAAAGTTTCTGCGAGAATGGGCAAGTATGTTGGTATCTTAGCAGATACTAAAGGTCCAGAAATACGTACAGGCGTATTCGAAAATGGCTTTGCATCGTTTAAAAAAGGTGAAATCGTTAAAGTTCATAAGGAACCAATCTTAGGTACTAAAGATGCTTTCCATATTGATTGTAGAGAATTATACGACGATATTAAAGTCGGTGACTTCCTATTAATCGACGATGGTAAGATGAGACTTAACATCATCGAAGCAACTCCTGATGTATTAACTTGTGAGATCGTTAATAACGGTATTATTAAAACTAAAAAAGGCGTTAACGTGCCTAATGTTAAATTATCCATGCCTTTCGTTTCTAAGAAAGATAAAGAAGATATTGAATTCTGTGCAGACATGCAAGTCGATATGATCGCTTTATCATTTGTTAGACGTAAGGAAGACGTATTAGAAATCAAACAAATCTTAAAAGACTTGAATGCACCTAAAATTGAACTGATCGCTAAGATTGAGTCTCAAGAAGGTGTTGATGAACTAGATGGTATTCTTGAAGTATCTGATGGTGTGATGGTTGCTAGAGGTGATTTAGGTGTTGAAGTATCTACTCAATTAGTACCTTTATACCAAAAACGCATCATTGCGAAAGCCAATGAAAAAGGCAAACCAGTCATCACAGCAACACACATGCTTGAATCCATGATGAGCAATCCAAGACCAACTAGAGCTGAAGCTTCTGACGTTGCAAATGCAATTCTAGATGGATCTGATGCCATTATGTTATCTGGTGAATCAGCAGCTGGTGAATACCCAGTTGAATCAGTTATGACAATGGATACAATCGCGAAAGCCATTGAAGAAAATATCCCTTATTATGACAAACTTCAAAAAGCAATCGCGTCTTCACAACCTACAGTGAATGATGCCATTGGTATCTCAGTTAGCCAAAGCGCATTAATTTTACCTGAAGTAAAAGCCATTGTTGCCTTTACTGAAACAGGTGGTACACCAAAACGTCTATGTAAATTTAGACCGTCAGTACCAATTATTGCCGTTGCTAATAACGACAAAACATGTACAAAATTAACGTATTATTGGGGCGTTATCTCTGCATACCGTAAAGATTTTACAGACATGGGATCATATGACCGCGTTGCAGCTGAAGTTGCTAGAGAATTCGGACTTGTTAAAGGTGATAAGATCATCATTACATCTGGATGGGCTCAACAACACGGTTCAACAAATACATTACGCATCATCGAAATATAAAAAAACAAGCCGACACCTTCTTTATGGAGATGTCGGCTTTTCATTATTCTGTTGGTTTTTCTGCTGAATCAAGTTCAGTGGCTGTATTTTCTTTAGCAGATTCGTCTGAATCGGGTGATTCAGTTGAATCAACTGGAGGTTGTTCTACGTCAACTTTTTTCTTTTTACTTCTTGTTTTTTTTGGTTTTTCTTCTAAAACGGGTTCAGTTTCAACGGGTTCATCTACGGTTTCAACAATAGGTTCAGCCGCTTTTTCTTCAACAGGCTCATCTTGATCAGACTGAGATTTTGTTTTCTTAGTCTTTTTCTTTTTATCTTGTGCGTCTTCTGATTTTTCCTTTTGAAGCTCAGCTTTGGCGACTGCTTCAGGATTAATCGCTTCTAAATCAGCTTTAGCAGCTAAGAATTCAGCTTCACGTGTTTGTTGTTTAATGGTTTCAATTTCAAGTTCTTTCGATTTCTTAAGTGATTCCAATTCTAGTTCACGTGTTCTGTTTTCTTTAATGGCTTGTTCACGAATTCTGATTTCGCTTAATTCAAATTCATCTTGATCTAGTTTATACTTAATCGCGTCATGCTCTTTCTTTTGCATTCTTCTGATTTCAGATTCTCTTAATGCTTTATTAGTAGATAAAGCCATATGACGTTTAAGTTTGATGAATGGTCTGAATAATAAACCTATGATTAGACCCGTACGTTCCATGAAGTTATATTGTCCACTTTCGTAACGTAAACGTTTCTTTTCGATTCTTTCAGCTTTTTGAAGTTTCTTAAATTGACGCTTCATGAACTTGTTGTTCACTTTTGGTTTCATCGATTTTCTTAAGCCAATTTCATTTTCTACATAGATTTTAAATGGACGGTACTTTTTTCTACTTTGGAAAATGATTGGTTTCAAATCGTTTAAATTGAAACGCGTTTGATGTTTACTCCTAGGGGCAATCATCACGACTTTCTCTTCAATTGGATGAGAAATATTTCTCAGTTCAACGCCAACGACATTGATGTGGTTGGTAGAGAAGGCTTTATTGATGATGGTTAAATTGATATAAGGTTGCCCATCAATTTCTAGTAATGATTCGTTAATATAAAATTCTTGTTCACCAACACGGCTTGCGATACGTCTCAAACGAATGAGTGTGAAAATAGTCATCGTAAAAATAGACAATAACGCACCGAAAATGATGATGGTTTCAGGTGTTAAGCTTTTTAGCCAGTCAAGCATTCATTACACCTCCTTAAGATGTTTCAAAAATGATGTGCCATATTGTGTTTGTTCAACGTCAAAGTTTTCAGAAATAGTTGCTGCGATATCAGCGAATGTATACATCATCGGTAATGGCTTACCTGCAACATTCTTTTGGTATGCTAATAGAGGTACATATTCTCTAGTATGGTCTGTTCCATGATGAATTGGATCGTTACCATGGTCAGCTGTGATTAAGAGTAGGTCGTTTTCTTGCATGTTTTCCATCAATAATGGTAATTGCTTATCGAAGTCTTCAATGGCTTTACCATAACCGATTGGATCTCTACGGTGACCATATAATGCATCAAAATCAACTAGATTTAAGAAGCATAATCCAGTAAATGGATGGTTCTTTGCAATCTTAGTAATCTTATCCATACCGTCATCATTTGAAACGGTACGTTCATAATTATTTATGCCTTCGCCAACAAAAATGTCGTTGATTTTACCTAATGCAATGACATCAAATCCTTTTTCATCCAGGAAGTTTAAAGTGGTCTTTCCGGTAGGTTTTAACGCATAGTCATGGCGATTTGGTGTACGTTTAAAGTTCTTTTTGTTCGTACCCAAGAATGGTCTCGCAATGACACGTGCGACTTTCCACTCTTCCTTCATGGTTATTTCTCTTGCGATTTCACAAATACGGTATTGTTCCTCAATCGGAATAATATCTTCATGCATCGCAATTTGTAGCACTGAATCGGCAGAGGTATAAACGATAAGATCGCCTGTTTTCATGTGTTGTTCACCAAGTTGTTCGATGATTTCAGTCCCTGAAGCAGCAACATTCCCAATGATATTTCTACCTGTTTTTGCAGTTAGTTCATCTAATAATGCCTTGGGAAAGCCAGTATCGGTAAATGTTTGAAATGGTTCAGTAATATATAATCCCATCATTTCCCAGTGACCAGTCATCGTGTCTTTGCCTCTAGAAGCTTCTTGGATTTTGGTATAACTTGCAAGTGGTTTTGAGGTTTCTGGGACACCTTTAATAGGTGTGATGTTACCGTAACCTAATTTTTGCATGTTTGGAATATTCAAGTTCATGCGTTCAGCAATGTGACCAATGGTATTTGCACCAACGTCATTGTAATCTTTGGCATCTGGTGCCTCACCACAGCCTAAGCTGTCCATTACGATTAAAAAAATTCTCTTATACATCTTTATTCTCCTTTGCGCGAGGATGAGATTCTAAATATACATCTCGCAAATGTTTTTGACTAATGTGTGTGTAAATTTGTGTGGTCTGAATATCTTCATGGCCGAGTAGTGCTTGTAAGGTTCTCAAATCGACACCTGCTTCCAGCAAATGTGTCGCAAACGAATGTCTCAATGTATGCGGTGATACATCTTTATCAATGCCCGCTTCTAATGCAAGTTTTTTCAATATTTTAAAAAAGCCTTGCCTAGATAAACGCATCCCACTTTGATTAACGAATAAATAGTCATGGTTACTATTTATTGTAAGTTGATTTCTAGATTTTGTCAAATAAAGCCTTAGGGCGACAACAGATAATTCACCAAGTGGCACTTCACGTTCTTTATTGCCTTTACCAATCACTCTAACATGACCAGCCGTTAAGTGGATATCTTGTGTTTTTAAATCTAATAGTTCGGTTACACGTAAACCAGAACCATATATGAGTTCCAAGAGTGCCTGGTTTCTAAGTGAAAGTGGGTCATCGCCTTTAACGGCTTCAATGATACTAATGACTTCATCCACAGACAATACATGCGGCAATGATTTTTCAATCTTTGGGGATTCAATATCACTGGCAATGTTATCGGTTGTTTCTTTTTCGATATACAAGAATTGATGAAACCCTTTAATCGCTGTTAGTTTTCTAGATGAGGATTTACTAGAGAGTTGTTGTCTTTTCAGTGTTTTAAGATAAGCCTCAACGTGTTTTTTCTCAATTTTAGTGACATTCGTAATGTCATGATACTTTTCTAAAAAGATTCGATACTGTTCTAAATCTCTTAGGTAAGCCGTAATGGTGTTTTCTGACAACCCTTTTTCACGTTTCAAGTAATAAATGTAGTCGTTTAATAAGTATTTCATATAAACACCTCAAACACTTGATTACCTAGTAATAACCCTTTTTTAGTGAGTTTTAGATAATTGTCCTCAATTTGGAGTAAACCTAAATCGATAAATTTTTGGATGTCTTTATATTTCTCAAGTAGATCAATGCTGTGGCGTTGATTGACTGTTTCTATGTGAATGCCTTTTAACGTTCTTAATCCAAATATCAGTGTATCAGATAAGTAGCTTTCTTGCGTTTCAATATAACTTCCTTGACGGACTTTTTCATAGTATTGTGGTAAATCGCGATAATTATAATACCGCTTTTGCCCATCAAACCCATGCGCACCTGCTCCAATCGCATCATAGGGTGCCATGGTCCAGTATAAATGATTGTGTTTTGAATAAAGACCTGCCTTTGCGAAATTGGAGATTTCATATTGTTCAAATCCCAATCTTGCCAATCGGTCTTGAATATAAAGGTACATATCTGCTTCTAAATCGATATCTGCCTTTTTAAATGCATTATTTAAATACTTATAGTGGAACACAGTCTTTTCTTCTAAAATCAAGGAATAGTAAGAGACGTGTGTTACATCCAATGTTTCAAGCATATCTAAATCGTGTTTTATAGATGCCATGGTTTGACCTGGTATGGCGAATATTAAATCAATACTAATGTTGTCAATGCCAATCGACTTTAATGATTTGACGGCATCAAATACTTGTTCATTTTTATGTTTTCTGCCGATATAGTCTAATATAGGTTGTTCAAATGATTGGACACCAAGACTAATACGGTTAATGCCATATTGCTTAAATAATAATCCTTTTTCATGAGTGTAAGACTCTGGATTAACCTCAATGGTATATTCAACTGGGTTATATGATTTAAACAGTTCAAATAATGTGGTAAGCTGATCGATATCTAATAATGAAGGCGTGCCACCACCAATATAAATAGTGTCATAGTGTTTTTTATCACTATCGAGTGCTAAGAAATCTTTTTTTAGATATAAAAGATATTCATCCATCATAGATTTATTTTTCGGTACACGTTTTGCAAAGTCACAATAAAAACAAATGTGCTCACAAAATGGTATATGGACATATAAGCCTTTCATAATATCACCTGTAAAAATTATATCACAGGTTTACATAATATGTATAAGGTAACCTGACTATAAAACCACTTTAATGACGCTAATATCATCAATAATCTTAAATCGTGGATATGAAATTAGTTGATTATCATCGTAAGCTCTTAATTTAATGTTTGAGATTGTTTGTTCTATATTCGAACAATAGAATGTTTGATGATTTTTAAATAGATTAAATGTGTCTCTAGCACTATAATAGCCATCTGAGTATATCAAAAATGATGTTAGGTGTTTTAACATTATGGTTTTCTTTTTAACGATAAACTCAGGGACTAAACTGGGTTGGAAAGCCATATAACCATTTGGTTCATTTAAAAGGTTGCGATGTTTGATTAACGTTGGTTTCACTAAGGTAATCGCATGATTAAAGTCTGTTTGTTTCATATAATGGACTAACATTTTTTTACCAATGTGGTCTAGTTTAACTAATCTTTGATCGGAAAAACGATGTAATTGATTGGTTTCATAACTAATAGCACAATCGCCTAATTGGTATAGGTAAGCCATGTTGTCCTTGATGTGAAGTGCAGCTAATGAAGCACTTGGTCTCATCGATTTATCGCCTGTGTAATTGTAAGTAACCTGTAAGTCGATGGCCAATTGTTTTAAAAAGGCCTCAAAATCGTCGATTTTGGATGTTTCCAATGCTTTTTTCATCGCCAACACCATCTCGCTTGCCTGTGATTTGTCTGTTGTTTTCTCGTGTAAGCCGGTTGCGCCATCGATAACAACGAATAAATCATCTTTGATGACAATCGCGTCTTCATTATAATTTCGATAAGGTAGTGTTATTCCCGTAATCTTCATGCTAACACCTCATTTATTATGATATCATAAATAGGCGTATTTATTTAAAATATCATCATTATTGACTAAAAAAAGGCATGGACTTCATGCCTTTTAGGTTTTCACTATTCTTCTGAGTTAGATAATATAGCCATGAACGCTTCTTGTGGTACTTCAACAGAACCAACCGCTTTCATACGCTTCTTACCGGCTTTTTGTTTTTCAAGTAACTTACGTTTTCTTGAGATATCGCCACCATAACACTTCGCTAATACATCTTTACGCATGGCTTTAATGGTAGATCTTGCAATAATTTTATTTGACACTGCTGCTTGGACTGGAATCTCAAACATTTGACGTGGGATCAGGTCTTTTAGTTTTTCTGTGATCGCTTTACCTCTTGCATAGGCAAAATCTCTATGGACGATGATGGATAGGGCATCCACGACTTCTGCATTCAATAAGATGTCCATTTTTTGAAGTTTAGATTCCTTATACTGACCAAGTTCATAGTCAAAGGACGCATAACCCTTAGTAGATGACTTTAATTTATCGAAGAAATCATATACGATTTCTGATAGTGGTAACTCGTAGTGAATTAATACCCTTGTTTTATCTAAATAAGACATATCACCAAATATACCACGTTTCTTTTGGCATAAATCCATGACCGAACCAACAAATTCGCTAGGGCACATGATTTGTGCTTTTACATATGGTTCTTCAATCGATTCGATTTCCTGAGGTGTTGGCAATTTTGAAGGGTTGTCGACAACTAGCATATCACCGTTTGTCAAGTTAACATGGTAGATAACCGATGGTGCTGTAGCAATCAGTTCAATATTAAACTCTCTGTCAAGTCTTTCTTGAACAACTTCCATGTGAAGTAAGCCTAGGAATCCAGTTCTAAAACCGAACCCAAGTGCTTGGGATGTTTCTGGTTCATAGACCAATGACGCGTCGTTTAGGGCTAATTTTTCTAAAGCATCTTTTAAATCGTTGTATTTGGAGTTATCGATTGGATAAAGACCACAGAATACAACAGGATTTAGTCTTCTATAGCCTGGTAGTGCCGTTTTTGCACGATTATTTTTTAGTGTGATGGTATCCCCTACGCGTACGTGTTCAATATCTTTAATGGATGCGGTTAAATAACCAACGTCACCTGCAGCTAAGAAATCACGTTTTTCCTCTTTTGGTGTGTGTACACCAACTTCTAGGACTTCGTAGGCAACGCCATTGCTCATCATTTCGATGATATCGCCTTTTCTTAAAATACCATTTTTGATTCTAATATAAGGAATTGCACCGCGATACGTATCAAACACAGAGTCGAAGATCAACGCTTGTAGTGGCTCATCGATGGATCCTTGTGGGGCAGGTACCAGTTGAACGATTTGTTCTAGAATCTCTGCAATCCCAATACCAGATTTCGCACTAGCTAATACAGCATGATCCGCTGGTATCCCAATGACGTCTTCTATTTCTGCACGGACCTTTTCAGGGTCAGCGCTTGGTAAGTCAATTTTGTTGATGACTGGTAATATTTCTAGGTTATTGTCTAGTGCCAAATATACGTTGGCAAGCGTTTGAGCTTGTATACCTTGTGCAGCATCCACCACGAGGATGGCACCTTCACACGCGGCTAAAGAACGCGATACTTCATAAGTGAAGTCGACGTGTCCTGGGGTGTCAATTAAATGGAAGGTGTAGTCTTCACCATCTAATGCACGGTAAGTAATCTCAACCGCGGTTAACTTAATGGTAATACCACGTTCTCTTTCTAAGTCCATACCATCCAAGATTTGTTCTTTCATCTCTCTGGATGTTAAGGTTTTAGTTTGCTCTAAAATACGGTCGGCCAATGTGGACTTACCGTGGTCAATGTGAGCTATAATGGAAAAGTTTCTAATTCGTTTTTGTCTCTCTAAAATATCATGTTTATTCAAATTTGGCACATCACTTTCTAACGTATAAATTTTATCATTTTATGCCTTTATAAGCAAGAAAATTCGTTTTTCCAACACTTTATATAATATAAAACGTTTTCAGAAACACTTTTTGAAAAAGAGCATTGCATTTTACTTGCATTATAACTATAATATAAGTGAAAGAAAATGAATTCAAATTAAATAGGAGGAATAAATTAATGAGAAAATTCTTTTTGGTTGCTCTCACACTAGTTGCTGCACTAACACTTGCTGCATGTAACTCTGAGAAGAAAGCAACAGCTTATGGCTTAGTTCATGGGCACTATGTAGGTGAAATCACTGTTGAAGTGGCTTCAGACGGTACTGTAAAAACTGTTTCAATCGAAGAATGGTTCTTACCTTACAACTGGGCAAAAGTAACTGTAGCTGATCCAGCTAACATGCCTGCTGATGTATTAGCAGTTGTAGGTTCAAGAGGTACTTCATACTATTCTAAGTATGTAAAAATCGGTGACAAATTATTCACTGGTGCAGTAAGTGGTGCTGAAGGCTCACAAGCTATTACATTCTCTTCAAGAGACATCACAAGCATCGAAACATGGGTTGAAAACCATGACAATGCTAAATGGTATGTTGATCAAATCAAAGATGAAAAATTCTTTATTGCAAATGTTGATGGTACTGAAAACACTACTTTAGTTCGTGGCGATGCGACTTCAAACAAAGCAATGACTAAGTCTGAATCAGGTTACTGGTCAGGCGATAACTATCCACTAGGATGGGCTGGCAACGTTGAAGCGATGGTAACTGCTTTCGTAGGTACTAAGATGGATGCAACTGCTGAAGAATTGGTTAAAGACGGTACTTGGAAGATTGCTGATGTTACTACTACTGCAACATTATCAGACTTCGCTGATTACTATCTATTAGCTCAAGTTGCTTACAACGACGCTAAATAATTCAAATTAAAACCGCCTAATAAGCGGTTTTTCTTTTACATCAATCTAAAACATAAAAAAACAGCATTTGAGTGCTGTTTTTTTTATAGGTTGTCAATATGCATAAGCCATGTTCTGTTCTCTTTCGAGTGTAATCATTTATCTCTATTTTTATAGCTCTGATATACATTCAATTCTGTTATCAAAGTGCCCCTACCGAAATTTGGGTTACTAGCTTGAGGGGTTTACCGCGTTTCATCTATTTGTTTCCAAATAGCTCGTTTCTGTGGCACGTTTGGCGTCATACATAGTTGCCCTTAGCATGAACTACCGCCGTTATGCAATGCATACCCTAAGTTATTTTTTCCTTAGGCACAATCACTACAACCATCTCAGGTTGTGCTAGCATGGACTTTCCTAACCTTGCGGCTCGATTACCTTCTATTGACAATTCATTTTAGAATAAAAATGGTCATTTGTCAATGCTAAAGAATGACATAAGTAATCCCATCGTTACATTTTCTAAAATCGCTATCTGATGAGATTAAGTGCTTGTATGTTGAGATAACTTCATCGAACCCAGCCAGTGTCCCTAAGGCTTCACCAGGGATAAATGCTTTAATCGTTTCCTTTTTCATATGGTTTCTGAGTGATTTTCTAACTAAGTCTTTAATCCCACCACCAATACCACCGGAGCCATAGCCATGCACAATTTTAATGACTTTTTCTGATTTGTTCGCTCGTATAATATCGGCTAGTCGTTTGCCGGCTGTGAGTTTATCTGGCATATCTGATTTGATGTTATATGATTTCATAGATGATCTCCTTTAAAAATAAAAATGCACCACATTGATATTGTATCAATAAATGGTGCATTTGGTTTCATTATTTAGATTCTGGTTCTAATGCATCTTTTCTAGATAAGTCAATTCTGCCCTTATCATCGATACCAATACATTTCACTAAGATGACATCGCCAACTGAAACGACTGATTCTACTTTTTCAACGCGTTCTTTCGCTAACTTAGACACGTGAACTAAGCCTTCAGTACCTTTCCATAATTCAACGAAGCAACCGAATTTTTCTATTCTAACCACTTTACCTTCGTAGATTTTGCCTACTTCAGCTTCTTTTGTTAGGTTTAGAATCATTTCTTTGGCTTTCTTCAACCAGCTTGAATCTTGGTGCATGATGAATACTCTACCATCTTGTTCAATATCAATCTTAACGTTGTTGCAGTCTTCGATGATTTGAGTGATGATCTTACCACCTGCGCCAATGACGTCACGAATCTTATCAGGGTTAATTCTGAACATCGTTACTTTTGGTGCATATTGTGATAATTCTTCTCTAACAGCAGGAATGGTTTCAAGCATGTGGCTTAAGATTTCAAGTCTACCTTGTTTTGCTTGGTGTAATGCTTCTCTTAAAATGGATTCAGTTAACCCATCAATCTTAATGTCCATTTGAAGTGCAGTAATACCAGCTGAGGTACCTGCTACTTTAAAGTCCATATCGCCAAAGTGGTCTTCTAACCCTTGGATATCAGATAAGATTGAATAATGTTCACCTTTTTTGATTAAGCCCATCGCAATACCTGCAACTGGTGCTTTTAAAGGCACACCTGCAGCCATTAAGCTCATGGTACCTGCACAAATTGATGCTTGTGAGGTAGAACCATTGGATTCAAGAATTTCAGATACAACACGGATGGTATATGGGAATTCTTCTTCATTTGGTAATACTTGAAGAATGGCTCTTTCACCTAGGGCACCGTGACCGACTTCTCTTCTACCAACCCCTGTATAACGGCCTGTTTCACCAACTGAGTATTGAGGGAAGTTATAGTGTAACATAAAGCGTTTTGAATCTTCAGGTGTTAACCCATCGATGATTTGGTTTTCACCAAGTGAACCTAAGGTTGTGATTGATAAAGCTTGTGTTTGACCTCTGGTAAATAAAGCAGAACCGTGAACTCTTGGTAACACGTCAACTCTACTAGAAAGTGGTCTGATTTCAGTTAAAGCACGACCGTCAGGTCTTACTTTATCTTCAGTGATCAAACGTCTAACTTCGTCTACTTCAATATTTTCTAATGTCGCTTTAACAGACTTCATATATAAGTCTTTCGCTTCTTGATCTAGTACTTTTACGCCTTCAACTTCTTTCCAGAATGCTGTTTGGCCAAATTTTTCTTTTGTTTCTTCGATGATTGCATCTAATGCATGTTGTCTTTCATGTTTACCTTTGACAGACACTGCTTCAATCATACGTGCTTCAGCGTATGCTCTTACTTCAGTTTCGATTTCAGGATTGATTTCGAAGACTTTATAAGATGCTTTTTCTTTTCCGATTTCCTTTTGAATCATTTCTTGGAATTCAACGATCTTTTTGATTTCAGCGTGACCGAACATCAATGCTTCTAACATGTCTTCTTCAGATACTTGTTTAGCACCCGCTTCAACCATGTTAATCGCTTCTTTTGTACCGGCAACGGTTAAATCGATGTCACTTTGTTCCATTTCTGCAACGGTTGGGTTGATGATTAACTTGCCGTTAACTCTACCAACGATGACACCTGCAATCCCCATCTTAAATGGGATATCTGACACTAGTAATGCTAAAGATGAACCAATCATGGCAGTCATTTCTGGGGTTGCATCATGGTCACTTGACATAACAGTGTTGATAATTTGTACTTCATTTTTGTAGCCGTCTGGGAACAATGGTCTAATTGGTCTGTCAATTAAACGAGAGGTTAATGTCTCATGTTCTGAAGGTCTACCTTCTCTTCTTAAGAATCCGCCAGGAATCTTACCTGCCGCATATAGTTTTTCTTGATATAAAACCATAAGTGGGAAAAAATCCATTGTTGATGGTTCATTTCTTGAAACAGCAACTGATAATACCGCAGAATCACCATAGTAAAGCATGGCTGCTGCATTGGCTTGTTTTGCTAATTCGCCGATTTCGACTCTTAGCGTACGGCCGCCGATGACCGTTTCATACACGCGTTTTTCGCTCATAATATAAAAATCTCCTTCATTTTATATTTTCTATCCTTTTATATTTGCATACCTTTATTATTATACAATAATATTGGTCTATTTACTAGCAAGAAAAAAAGATTGCTTTCGCAATCTTTAGCCTCTTAATCCTAATTTTGCAATTAATGCTTGGTAGCTTTCTAAATCTGATTTCTTTAGGTAAGCCAATAGACGTTTACGACGTCCGATTTTTTGGAACAAACCTCTTTTTGAGTGGAAATCATGCTTATGTTCAGTTAAGTGAGCATTAAGTTGGTTGATTTCTTCTGTAAGCACTGCGATTTGAACTGCAGCAGAACCTGTGTCTTTGTCATTGATTCTGTATGCTTCGATTAAAGCTTGTTTTGTTTCTTTTGAAATTGCCATTGTTATATCCTTTCTCGATAAACTAAAGATAGGGAGGCACCCACAATCCTTGTTTTCGCCATTACTATTTTAACACAACTTAAGAATAAAGCAAGTGTTATAGTTTAATAAATTGTTCAACGTTGATCACAAACACGGTTGCGCCGCCAACTTTAACCTCTACAGGTAAAGATGAGAACATACCAAATTCGCTAATGATTGAATTTGGGACTAATTTAGCACGTGTTTTACTGTGTTCTTCGATGATTTCTAAGATGCGTGGTACTTTTTCATCGTTTGTACCAATCAAAAACGTCGTGTTTCCGGTTAATAGGAAACCGCCTGTTGTTGCTAGTTTTGTTACAAAATAGTTTTCTTTAACTAAGCCTTTCGATACTTTATTAGCATCGTCATTGGAAATAATAGCTAGTACTAATTTCATATGAACACCACCTTAACATAATTATATCAAAATGTTAAACTGATATCAATGATTTGCTTGATAACCTTTTGACATCTTCAATATCTTTTTGTAATTGTTCGATTAAAGCTTCTTTGGATTTGAACTGCTTTTCACTTCTTAAGTATTGTTTGAAGAATACTTCAAGTCTATCACCATAGATGGTTTGATTGAAATCGAGAATATAGACTTCTACGCGTTTTTTCGCGGAATAATTGATGGTTGGATTATACCCGATATTAAGGGCACCTGGGTACAGGTTACCATGATGCATCACATCGACATAATAGACACCATTTGGTGGTAAAACATAACTTTCTATATCGAGGTTTGCGGTTGGCATACCAAGGGTTCTACCGATTTTATCGCCATGAATGACGATGCCTTCAATGCTATAGGGTCTACCTAGTAATAGCTCAGCTCTAGCCAGTTCACCAGAATATAGTAAATCTTTAATGTAGGTTGTGGATATACGTGTATCATGATGGACAACATCGTCAAGTAAAACCACTTCAAAGTGTGCCATTAAATCTTGGACGTGCCCTGATGCGTGACTACCAAATCTAAAATCGATGCCCAACACAAGTCTTTTAACATTCAGTGCTTTTAGTTGCTCAATAAAGGCTTCTTTGGTGGTTTGTGCCATGTCTTTATCAAACGTTGCGATAAATAAGTGGTCTATGCCCATCTCATCGATTAAATGGATCTTTTTCTCATTGGACATCAAGATGACATGGTCTTTCATCGATCTCAATACTTTCATTGGATGAGGATAGAATGTCAGTACAGCACTTTCGGTATCCAAATACTTCGTTTTTTCAATTAAAAATTGATGTCCACGATGCAGTCCATCGAAATTCCCAATGGTCATGGTTAATGGTTTGTTGTTTTTTATGTCATGAAACGGTTTGATTTGTAAATCCATGGTTAATCTCCTAACTGAATAATCGGTTTATAGTCTTTGACGTCTTTTTGATATATCGCCAAAAACTCACCTGTTTTGCTTACTGCGGTAAATGGTCCTTCGATGGTGGTTTGACGGTCATCGAGTCTAATGCCATTTTTGATTAAGGGCTTCATGTAGTCTTCTACTATCACTTTATCTAGTGATGCTGCATAAGCATTTAATGTATAAGCAGGTGCTATATTAAAATCCAATGTATAAGCATCTTGGATGCTAAACTCGCCACTTTTCGTGCGTCTTAACTTAGACAAATGGGCAGGTACGCCTAAATATACACCAATGTCATTTGCGATGCTACGAATATAAGTACCTTTAGATACAGTTATCATACACTCAAATGATAAATCATTCAGAGGCTTGGTTGTTTGTAAATCGTAGATTGTGATATCTTTATCTGCTATCTCTATTTCCATATCCGCTCGCGCATATTCATACAATTTCTTACCATCGACCTTGATGGCTGAATAAATAGGTGGTTTTTGTGATGTTTGAGCTTTAATATGGGCAAGTGCTAAGTCAACTTCTTTTTGAGTTAATTGTATATCAAAGACTTGCTCAGTCATTTTACCCATGCGATCAAATGTATCAGTTGAAAAACCAAATGTGACTTCTGCCTCATAGGTTTTTGTTTTATTTAGCATTAGATTCGACAATTTTGTGGCTCTACCAACTAATACAACCAAAAGGCCAGTTGCCATCGGGTCTAAGGTGCCAGCGTGTCCAATTTCTTTTGTTTTTAATATTTTTCTAAGGTGTCTAATCACATCAAATGATGTCATTCCCTCAGGTTTATCGATTAAATAGATACCTTCCATTTGTATCACCAAGACTATTATACAATAAAACACCATTTTTCGGCTTCAAAAAGAACTTTTATTGTATAATACTAGCGAGGTGTTTTTATGATAAAACAATATAAAAAGGCGTTTGATGCGCTAACAAATACGGAGTTATATGATTTTTTAAAACTTAGAAGCGATGTGTTCGTGGTCGAACAAACTGCCATTTACCAGGATTTAGATGACAAAGACCAAGCATCTACACATTATTTCATTAAAGAAAATGACCAAATCGTTGCTTATGTCAGAACATTACCAAGAGGTGTTAAGTTTGACGATGCGGCTTCGATTGGGCGTGTGGTTACCAGCCAGCAAGCACGCAGTAAAGGCTATGCACGCATCTTAATTAATCAAGCAATCGAGGATGTCTTGAAAACAGATCATCGAATCTTGATTGAGGGTCAAGCTTACTTAAGAGCCTATTATGAATCGTTTGGATTCAAGGTCATTAGTGGACTTTACTTAGTGGATGGTATCGATCATTATTTGATGGAACTGCTAAAATAATATGAAATAGGCAGATGCCTATTTTTTTTATAGTTTGGTTCGAAAAAAAAAAGCCAATTGGCTTTCTTTACAAGTTATTTAAAATCTAGGTTGTGTTTTGTATACCTATAAAATCAAGGTTGTGTAGCAACCTAGAATGGATAGCTATACTTATCCACATCCGGAAGCGCGAAAAAAAATAAAAAAACGAAAGCTCCAATTTTGATACAATAT
>CAKMJY010000077.1 GCA_927433595.1 uncultured Acholeplasmatales bacterium
GGATGATTGTCATTCGTGCCGTTACTGAAATTCATGAAGGCAAGAATGGTAAAAACACCATCATTGTTAAAGAAATACCTTATCAAGTGAATAAAACCAAACTGATCGAACGTATTGCAGATATTGCAAAAGAAAAGATTGTGGAAGGTATCACTGACTTAAGAGATGAATCCAACCGTAAAGGTATGCGCATTGTGATTGAGTTAAGAAAAGACGTTAACCCACATGTCATGCTAAATAACTTATATAAATACACAGAACTTCAAAGCTCATTTGGGATCAATATGATTGCCCTTGTTGGTGCACAACCAAAAATGATTACCTTAAAGGATGCTTTATACTACTATGTTGAGCACCAAATGGAAGTCATTCAAAGAAGAACCATATTTGATTTAAGAAAAGCAGAAGAACGTAAGCATATCTTAGATGGTTTAGTAATTGCCCTAGAAGATATCGATAGAGTCATCGAACTCATCAAGCAATCACCAAGTGGTGAAGAAGCTAGAGCTGCATTAATGAGTAATTACGACTTAACTGAAATCCAAGCGAGAGCGATTCTAGATATGAGATTACAACGCCTAACCGGCCTTGAAATCGAAAAGATCAAAGAAGAAAACCTAGACTTGTCTGTTAAGATTGTTGATTATAAAGACATTATCGCAACCCCTTCTAGAAAACATCAAATCATTAGAACAGAACTTCAAGAAGTCAAAGCACGTTATGGGGATCAAAGAAAATCTGTGATGAGCTTAGACCAAGACATCTCAATTGAAAATGAAGACTTAATCCCTGTGGAAGATGTCATCATTACCGTTACCCATAATGGTTATATTAAACGCATGAGCATGGATGAATATAAAGCTCAAAATCGTGGTGGGGTTGGTATTACAGCCATCAAGATGCACGACGATGACTTTGTTGAACACATGCAAATGACCAACACACACCACTATCACTTATTCTTCACGAATAAAGGTAGAGTTTATAAGATTAAGGGTTACCAAATCCCTGAAGGCTCAAGACAAGCGAAAGGCTTACCAGTTGTTAACCTCTTATCATTCGATAAAGATGAAACCTTAGTAACCTTTACTTGCGTGAAAGACTTTGACGATGAAAATAGCTTCTTATTCTTTACCACTAAAAATGGTGTGGTTAAACGTACACCAGTCAAAGAGTATCAAAACATTAGAACCAACGGGATCATTGCGTTAGGCTTAAAAGAAAACGATGAATTACTATCTGTTAAATTAACCGATGGTAATAAGAACATCATCTTAGGGGCAACCAATGGTAAAGCCATTCGTTTCGATGAAAACGATGTACGTTCAATGGGTAGAACGGCTACTGGTGTTAGAGGTATGGACTTACCAGATGAAGATGAAATCATCGGTATGACCATGATCGATAGTGACGAAGAAGAAATCTTAGTAGTCACTGAAAATGGCTTCGGTAAGAGAAGTACAGCCAGTGAATATCGTCTTCAAACACGTGGTGGTAAAGGGGTTAAAGCCTTAAACGTCACTGAAAAGAATGGTAAGCTAAGAGCGCTAAGAAGCGTCGATGAAACCATGGATGTCATCATCATATCTGATAGAGGTATGGTCATTCGTACAGAAGTTAAACAAATCAGTCAAACCAGACGTGCGACTCAAGGGGTTAAATTAATTAACCTTAAAGATAACCATAAAGTTGTCACACTTGCGATGGTACCTCATGAAATTGAAGAGGATGAAATCGAAGTGGTCGTGACTCAAGAAGCACTTAAATTAGATGAAACTAAAAAAGTCGTTGAGATTGTTGAAGTAGAAGCTGAAACAGAAGAAAAAGAAACAAAACCTGTCGATAGTTTATTCGATCTATAATCATTTTAAAGCCTGGGCAACCCCAGGCTTTTTTTCTAGGCATATAGGTTGAAAGCGTAAATTTATAAGACTATAATGATTAAAAAAGGAGTTGTTATGATGTCCAGCATCGTTGTTTCTGTACTCGTATTAAAACCAGTTGAGTTGGTATGGCAAACCTATAATGAACCAAAACATATGGAAAATTGGAATTTCGCATCGGACGATTGGTTTTGTCCGAGTGCTCTAAGTGATTTTAAGGTAGGGGGGTCTTTTAAATCCACCATGGCTGCGAAAGATGGCTCATTTGCATTCGATTTTGAAGGTATCTACGATGTAATTAAACCAAATCAACAAGTTAGCTACCATATGGCAGATGGCAGGAAAGTCGATGTTTTGTTTACACCAAATGGTTTACACACACACGTGTCTGTGACATTTGATATCGAGACATATAACGAACCTGAACTACAACGTCAAGGTTGGCAAGCCATCTTAGATAACTTTAAGCGTTATACAGAATCCTTGTAGTTGAAACACACCTAATACACCTTTACAATCAGCGTGATTTCGGCTATAATATAGTCAAATCGTTGAATGAGCTAAGTAATCATAGCGCCTTTTAAAGAGAGTGGGTGGTTGGTGTAAACCCATAATGGCATTAGATGAAATCTACTCAGAAGAGGTGCTAATCACACCCGCTAGCTGGCGTTATAGCATTAAGCGCTACTAGCAATAGTAGAATTAAGGTGGTACCGCGATAATTCGTCCTTAAGAATGTGATATTCTTAGGGACTTTTTTGTTTTTCAAGGAGGATAAAAATGTTAGACATTAAATGGATTAGAGACAACTTAACAGAAGTCATAGAAAGACTAAGCACAAGAGGTGCAGATTTTTCTTATTTAAAAGACGTCGTTGCCAAGGACGAAGAAAGAAGAAGTTTGATTGCAGAAGTTGAAAAGCTAAAAGCGGAAAGAAACCTGACATCAAAAGAGATTGGCTTATTGGCTAAAAAAGGTGTAGACACCGAACCAATCAAAGAACGTGTAAGAGAAATTGGTGAAAAGATTAAATCTGACGATGATAAGATTACTGAAATCGATCTTTATATCAAAGAAGCACTACTCAATACACCAAATGTGCCATCTTTAGAAACACCAGTTGGTTTTGATGATAAAGACAATGTGGAAGTCTATCAATGGGGCGAACCTAAACAGTTTGATTTTGAGATTAAAGACCACGCTGAACTAGGTGAAAAACTAGGTATCCTAGATTTTCAAAGAGCCGCTAAAATCACAGGCACACGTTTTGTGATCGATAGAGGCCTAGGTGCTAGATTAGAGCGTTCACTCATTCAATTCATGATGGAACTACATGCAGAAGACCACGGCTATACCGAAATCATGCCGCCATATATCGTCAATGAAGCGAGCATGTATGCAACCGGTCAATTCCCTAAGTTCAAAGAAGATGCTTATAAAGTAGAAGCAACCGATGGTGCTTGGTATTTAAACCCAACCGCTGAAGTGCCTACGATTAATATGTATCGTGATGAAATCATCGATGGGGATTTATTACCACTGAAGTTTGTATCCTTCACAACCGCATTTAGAAGTGAAGCTGGTTCTGCTGGTAGAGACACCAAAGGTATCTTAAGACAACACCAATTCAACAAAGTGGAGTTAATCAAGTTCACCAAACCAGAAGATTCTTATAAAGAATTAGAAAAAATGTTAAAAAACAGCGAAAAAGTCTTACAACTACTTAAATTACCATATCGTGTGGTGACTTTATCCACCGGTGATTTAGGCTTTTCAATGGCAAAGACCTATGACATTGAAGTATGGGTACCAAGTCAAAACACCTATAGAGAAATTGGGTCTATTTCAAATGCTGAAGATTATCAAGCAAGACGTGGGAACATTCGTTTCAAACGCACAAAAGATGCGAAGACTGAGTATGTGCACACACTAAATGGGTCTGGTTTAGCCGTTGGTAGAACGATGATTGCGATAATGGAGAATTACCAAAACGCAGATGGCACGATTACCGTACCAGATGTATTAGTACAATATATGCACACAACCGTGATCAAATAACATAATTTGACACAATTTTGTGATAATTTAGCGTTATTTCGAAGATAAAATAGGGGTATACTGATATCATATTTTTTCTCCTAAATTCCTATGATATAATGAAAGTGCCCGAAGCGGGCACTTTCTTACTTTAAAAAGAGGTGGATTTCATGAAAATATACTATGTAGAAGATGAACTCGATTTATCACAAATCATCAAAAAGTATCTGATCAAAGAAGGCTTTGAAGTATCTGTTTTTGAATCAGGTGAAGAAGCGATGTTACATGTGGCAGATGACATTGACTTATGGATCCTTGATATTATGTTAACAGGTGATATCAATGGCTATGATTTGATTGAGGCAATCAAAAAGAAAAACCCTAAAGTAGCGGTTATTTTTACGTCTGCTAGAGATCACGATTTAGATAAGATTAGAGGCCTTGAACTCGGTAGCGATGATTACCTAGCTAAACCATACTCACCTCGTGAGTTAATTTTAAGGGTTAAAGCGATTCTAAAAAGAGCGAACCGTACGTCTAGTAATATTTTGAAATATGACACATATGAAATCAACATTGAAAAACGCATCATTAAAGAAGAGGATCATGCCATCGAATTAACCAATAAAGAATTCGAATTGATGTTATTCTTCCTTGAAAATAAAAACCAAGCGTTCTCACGTGAACAAATCTTAGTCCATGTGTGGGGCACAGATTACTTTGGGTCAGATAGAGTGGTAGATGACCTCTTAAGAAGACTTAGACAAAAGATGCCTAAACTGATGATTGAAACCATCTATGGTTATGGCTATCGCTTGTTATAATGAAGCAATTTAAACTATCGACACAACTATTAATCTTATTCTCGACCGTTACCTTTTTATCATCACTCATCTTTGGTTATATCTCTTATAGAAATTACCAAAGTGTTTATCTAGGTCTAGCCAGAAATGAGGTTAATAACTACGTTGAAGCAACCTTATCTAACCCTAGAGAAACAGAAGATTATTTAGGCTATATTTTAATCACGGTCAACCAAGTTTCAACCTTTGAAGCAAGTGTGACAAGTCGCTATATATCGCCAAATACCATCTTAATATTTGGTGAAGATCAACCACGTTTAAACCGCTTGATAGAGGCCGCTTATTTAGGTAATTTTGTCTATAGCGATTCAACGGGTACTTACTATTTAGCAATCGAAACCAGACAAGAAATTGACTCAGAAACCACCCAATATTTAATTGGTGTAATGGATAATACCTATATCGATTCTGTGAAAGCAGCTACCGCTAGAGAAGAAGTATTGATGACATTTTTCGGTACCTTTATGGCATTCGCCATCATCGTGTTACTTGGTAATATGGTGATTGCGATTTGGAGTAGAAATACCACCGCTAGAATCAAACAGATCCAACGAGGCGTTAAACAGTTCTCTAATACAGGGTATGAAAACAAGATTGCACTAGATGGCGACGATGAAATATCTGAACTGGCGAGTGCGATAGAAACCTTAAGACTTGAAATCAGAGAAAATGAAAAAACCAAACAAGAGATGTTTCAAAATGTATCCCATGATTTAAAAACACCAATCTCAGTCATTCAGTCTTATGCAGAAGCCATCCTTGACGGTACGACCGAGGTGGAAGATGCGAAAGTCATCATCAAACAAACTGAAAAACTGCAAGGTAAGGTTAGAATGTTGTTAGAACTATCTAAGATTGCAACATTGGAAGTCAAAGAAAAACTAGAAGATATTTCAATCAAAGATTTGATCAACCAAGTCTTATCCAATAATAAACATAGGTTAAACCATATCCACATTCAAACGGATTTAGACGACTCTAAATTCTACGGTGTTAGAGAGTATTTTTACACCTCGATTGAGAACTTAATCGATAACGCCACTAGATATGCAAAAACCAAAATTGTGATCATTGTGAAAAACGGCACACTCACCTTCTATAATGATGGACCGGCTATTGAAGAGAAATACATCAAAGATGGCTTTAAACCATATGAAAAAGGTTCTCGTGGACAATTTGGCATTGGTATGTCAATTGTACAGAAAACCTTTAATAAGTTCGGGTATGCTTTGTCGGTTGAAAACATCGATCAAGGCGTTAAGTTTACAATAAAGCCGCTTTAATACTATCTTTCGTTTGAAGGTAATCTTCTTTCGTTAAACTAGAGACATGATTCACCATTAATACATTTTTAAAATCATCACCGATATAACGAGGAATGATATGTACATGGAAATGAAAAACGCTTTGTGAAGCGAAACTACCATTGTTATTTAAAGTGTTTAATCCATCTGGATTGAACGCTTTTTTTATGGCCTTTGATAATTTGGTCACAACGCTAAACAAGTGGCCAGCCACATCTTCGGGTAAGCTAAAAATATCTGGAAAAGCACCTTTAGGGACGACTAAAGTGTGACCTTTCGTTGCTTGTGTGATATCTAAGAAAGCCAACACAACATCATCTTCATAGACAATATGAGCAGGGATTTCTCGTTTAATGATCTTTTCAAATACAGTTTCCATACAGACCTCCTAATTGATACTGTTATTATATCATAATTAGTGGTTTGTAAAATATCCCTTATTGTCTGAATGAATAGACGATAAATTCTAATATGAATTATTATTCATACAATCATATGGCTTCCTTGTTTTATAAAACAAATGGTGCTATAATTGTGTCGTAAATAGAAAGGATTTGTAAAATATTATGAGAAAAATTCCAATTGGTGTATCTGGTAGACACCTACACTTAACCCAAGCACATTTAGAAACTTTATTCGGTCCTGGGTATCAATTAACCGTGATGAAAGATTTAAGCCAACCAGGTCAATATGCAGCGAACGAAAAAGTGGATGTATATAGCCCAGCTGGTAAGTTATTAGCAGGCGTTAGAATCTTAGGCCCTGTTAGACCAGCATCACAAGTAGAGATTTCAAGAAGTGACGCGATCAGAGGTAAGTTTGTTGCCCCAGTTAGATCAAGTGGCGATGTTGCCGGTTCTGGCGCATGCAAATTAGTGGGTCCTGCTGGTGAAGTAGAACTAACTGAAGGTGTGATTGTTGCAGATAGACACATTCACTTTAACTTAGAAGAAGCAAGCGAATTCGGTGTTAAAGACGGCGATGTCGTTTCAATCCAAGTAGCAGGTAAAAAAGGCGGCATCCTAGACAATGTGTTATGCCGTGTTTCTAGCAAATATGCACTAGATTGTCACTTAGATACTGACGATGGTGCAGCATTCGAATTATCCACTGGTGATGAAGCAACGTTAGTTAAATCATACACTGTAACAAAATAAGCCTTTTTTCTTAAGGCTTTTTTTTCGGAAAGGACCCTATATGTTTGAAAAACTAGAAAACAAGAAAGTATTTAGAGACCCTATCTATGGCTATATCAGTGTCACCTATCAAGTGATATCTGACTTAATCGATACCAAAGAATTTCAACGCTTAAGACGGATCAGACAACTATC
>CAKMJY010000078.1 GCA_927433595.1 uncultured Acholeplasmatales bacterium
TCGACCGGATGAACTCTTTAATTTAAAGTGTAGCTTTTCTTTATTCCCATAAAGGACGATATCGAGTTTTTTACGGTCTAGTTCTTTCATTGGTAAATCCATATCTATGCCGTAATGATTACATACAATCTCAAGTTCCGCACCTTGTAGGTTATCTGAATCTTGGTTTCTATAAGGGATGATACCGCCATCATTGATGGATTTATTTGGGTTAACCACTAGGTCTTCTGAAATATTCAACTTCTTACCCAATCCATTACAATCTGGGCATGCTCCAATTGGGCTATTAAATGAAAATAGTCTTGGTTCAAGATCAGGAATGGTAAAGTCACTGTCTGGGCATGAATAGCTCACAGAGAAGGTTAATTTATCCCCACCAACGATTTGAACTTCTGCAAAACCGCCACTTTTGGTTGTGGCTAATTCTAGTGCATCATATAATCTACTTCTAATATCAGATTTAACGACTAATCGATCGATGACGATGGATATGTCGTGTTTCTTGTTTTTATCTAGTTCAACGACTGGTTCTAAATCGACCAATTCACCATTGATGATGGCGCGGATAAACCCGTCTTTTACAAACTGTTCTAAGGTCTTTTTATGTGTGCCTTTTGATAACTTAATCACTGGGCTTAACACCATGACTCTAGTGCCTTCTTCAAGGTCTAGAATTTTATTGGTCATTTCCTCAACGGTTTGTTTGGATAGTGGTATATCAGACCCTGGACAGTAAGGTGTCCCTATCTTTGAATATAGCAATCTAAAGTAATCATATATTTCTGTAACAGTCCCAACAGTAGAACGTGGGTTTTTAGACGTTGATCGTTGGTCAATTGAAATCGCTGGACTAAGCCCATCGATTTTATCCACATTTGGTTTCTCAAAGCTACCTAAAAACATACGTGCATAACTAGATAAGCTTTCGACATAACGTCTTTGACCTTCTTGATATAACGTATCGAATGCCAAACTAGATTTACCAGAACCAGAAAGACCAGTCATGACGACTAGTTTGTTTTTTGGGATGGTAACATCAATATTTTTTAGGTTGTTTTCTCTCGCACCTTTAATAACAATGAAATCATTATTACTCATTAGGTATCATCTCCTTGAAAGCTTGTTCGTCTAATACTTTGACGCCAAGACTGTTTGCTTTATCTAGCTTCGAACCTGCATCCGAACCAGCTAAAACAAAATCTGTTTTCTTACTAACAGAACCACTAATTTTACCACCCAATTTTTCGATGATTAAACCTGCTTCTTCACGTGTAAATGATTCTAGTTTCCCTGTTAAAACAAAGGTTTTATTGAGAAAGCGTTCATCGTGGGTTACTTCTTCTTTAGGCATCGTTGTATTGATGCCTAAATCTTCTAGTCGTTGAATCAATGTTTGTGCATAGTCTGTTTGAAAGTATGTTAAAACACTATTGGCGATGGCATCACCAATATCGTTAATGCTAATTAATGATTCATAGGTTGCATCTTTCAGTGATGCCAAGGATGGAAACTGTTTTAATAATTGTTTCGCTACTTTTGCGCCAACATGCTTAATGCCTAAACCAAATAAGAGCTTGTCTAGTTGGTTTTGTTTACTCGCTTCGATGGCATCCAGTAAGTTATCGACTTTCTTTTCGCCCATGCGTTCTAGCGTTAATAGTTGTTCGCGTTTATCTTTGAGTGTGTATATGTCGAGTATGTCGGTTAATAGTCCCACTTCATATAATTGAATGACAACTTTTTCACCTAGCGTATCAATGTTCATCGCTACTCTTGAGGCAAAATGAATGATTCTACCGACATGTTGAGCAGGACAGGCTGGATTGATGCAAAACCAGTCAGCTTCATCCGCTTCACGAAATAATTTTTCTTGACAACTTGGACATGTATCAATCATCTCAAACTTTGTTGTATTCTTTCTATTTTCAAGGACAGGTTTTACAACTTCTGGAATGATCTCGCCTGCTTTTCTAACGATTACATCATCACCGATTTCAATATCGAGTGCTTTGATGTAATCTTCGTTGTGTAGTGTTGCACGAGAAACCAAAGAGCCTGAGATCATCACAGAAGTTGTAAAACCAGTCAGCTTCATCCGCTTCACGAAATAATTTTTCTTGACAACTTGGAC
>CAKMJY010000079.1 GCA_927433595.1 uncultured Acholeplasmatales bacterium
ACGTAAAATGTTTATTGATAATCCGATTCTTTGGCTAAAACTCTAAATTATGTTTTTGTAAGTCTGGTACTAGTCTAATGACGTCATCCCAGGTTTCAGGCACGTCATACCCGTATTCTTCAAAGATATCCGTTCTATAGAACATCATTAAGAAGATTTGTTGTTCAGGTAATGCGAATGTACCGCCATTATATTCAAATGGGGTAAAGCCGCTTGCCATAAAGTTTTGGCTGACTTCATTAAAGTCAGGGAAACTACTAAGGTCATAAGCTGCATTTCTCATTGCATAGTTGACTGGTACGCTATGGTCTACACCCATCGCAACATCTGGTCCTTGACCGGATAAGGTTGCTGGTAGTAAAACCGCTGAGCTAACCAGTTTCAAATCGACTTGAACACCCGTTTCAGGTGTAAAAGACTCATCGATTAGTTTACGTAATATGTTGGCTTGGTCTTTACCAATGGATAACCAAACTTCAATGGTTTCAGTGGATTCTGTTGTCGTTTTACCAACCGATGCATAATTGGTTGTAAAGGATGAAATGAATGATTTCACACTATAAACAAAACTTTCTGCTATGCTTGCTTTCGCTCTAGGCAAACTGGCATCTGGTTGATGTAAGATAAAGTAATCAATCTCAAGTGGTTGTGCATCCAGTAACGTGATCAAAGTCCCTAATGATGAAATATTAGAGTTATAAGCCGTTAGTTTCTTGTGGATTTCACTTGGTTTTTTAACAAAGTCCGCAAGTTGCAATAACATCGTATCTAAGATACCCGTTTTTTCACTCTTCGAACCTGATATTTGAATTAATGCTTTTCTAACATTTTTTAGCATATCGTGTTCAGCTTGTAGTCTACCGACTAAATTAGGAATACGATCAACCAATTGGTAGTCTCTAAATTGGTCAGGTTCTGGGCCTGTATAGACTAAGATTTCACGGTACAATTTATTTAAATTAGATATGCTTTGTTGGATTTCATCGATCAAAATACCGTATTGGGCCAATGAAACTTCCATGGTCATGGTATGCGTACCGGCTTCTAAATAGAATAAGTAAGCATCGTCTTTGGTCCCAAGGGTTTGCATACGCCAATCATTGGATTGAACGAATTCATAGTTTCTCAATTCTTCAAAAGGAATTTCTCCGTCGATATAAATATTTCTACCCACATTCATACCGGTTGCGAGTTTTTGTTTTAAGCGTAAGCTCATCGCATATAACCCGGCTGTTTCAACTTCAAATGACCATGTAATCGCATCATTCGCAACACGCCAGTTGTTCCCACCTATGGTGTTCAATCTGATCAATGATGCATGTGAAGGACTGGTTTTAACACTCGTACGGTCGTTGAGTGGGTATAAAGTTGGTGAGGTCGTATAATCTGGGTCCTCAGCTTCTACTAACTTAATTGGTTCATCAACCACTTGATACCCATTGGTTTCGTAGGTTGCTGCGACTGATTCATAAGATTCTAATGTTTCTACTGATGTTATTTTGATACGTCCAATGACCATTGGTTCTCTAACTGATTCAAATGTAATCTCATTTGTACCCGCTTCAAAATAAAAGGCAAACGGTTCTGTGATATACCCAACAGAATCCTTAATCTTTGTTTCTTGCCATCTTGGTACCTCAACTTGAGATGGTCTAATTTCATTGCCAAAAATATCTTTGATGACCTCTCCTGTTGAACCCCAAAAGCGGTGGAAGACGACATTATCCACACTACTAAATGGTACTTCACCATTGATTAATAACGTTCTTTCAATGTTTGAACTTCTACCTTCGTAGGGATAATATGTTAAACCAACATGATAAAAACCCGATTCCGATACAACAAATTCATACGTAACTGAACCTGTTTCTTCGGTCAATAAAACGTCGGGTAGTGATTCATATTCGTTTAAGATTTCCTGATTACCAGAAATACTTTTATAGTCTGACCCATTGATGACGATATCCGACATCAAAGGATAGTTTTCAGTGTAATTGGATTTGTATACATAGTATGCCGAATTGGATCCATGTATCGTTTCATCGATGACAGATTCATGGTCGGTATTGTACTTAAAGTAGTCTTTACCATTTGATAACCATGCATAATCAACGATTGCATACATCATCAATGCCAATAAGATTGATAACGTTATGATTAAACTTTTTTTCAAAATAACACCTCGTTTGTAAAGCCCCAATCCCCTTACGATTCAAAGGGGATTGGTTCTTTTTTATATTATTAGTTTGCTAGATATTCTTCTAACTTCGTTTCATAAGCAGGTACTAAGGAATCTACTACAGTTCTTGAGTTACCTTCTCTGATTGCGATATTGATATTTCTTCTCCACCCATTTTCAACGTCGTATGGGCTAATACCGATTGCGCCCATCAATTCTAAGTAAGTCTTGTCGTAAATTTCTAAGTAAGCTTCAACAGATGCTTCATCATCAAACTTTTGAAGTAATGAGATTTCGAAGTCAAGTTCTAGTTGCGCGTCTGTACGCCATAATTGTAAGGCGTTCCAAACTTCAAACACTAGTTCTTCTTTTTCTGCTGACATACCGGAAGCAACATTATATACGGCTACACCGGATACTGGTGACACATAATCACCTGTATATGTGTCTGCTTTAGGGAATGGTACGAAACCTAAATCAAACGGTAACCCACCCCAACGTGCATCTGAATTCACAAACCATAAACTACCTGGGTGCATTGCAACTTTACCTGATTGCCATAATGGTGAGCCTGAATCATATTGTGCAGACGGTTCAAATAAACCCGCTGTATTCAATTGGGTTAAGAAATCATATGTTTGTAACGCTGGATTTTGTGCAAATGATACTCTACCTGTGGTTGCATTAATCAATGAGCCACCATTTAGTGGTACCATAGATTCTGCATAAGATGAGAACATCCCACCAAGTGGATACATATCATCACCTAATCCGCTCATGGCTGCTTGAACTTGAGTTGACCATGTTTGGAACTTAGTCCAATTCCATTCGCCAGCTAAATATAAATCTGTTGGGTTTGCAACACCTAAACTTGATACTAAGTCCATGTTGTAATAAAGACCAACATCAACGGTTAGATTGCCTTCATTGAATGCCCAAAGTTGTTCTTTGTACATCCCAACATTACGGTAACTTTGGTGGATGTTCGCACCGTGAGTTGCCATATAATCATCAACTGGTACAATCGCTTCTTGTGAGGCTAATGACTGTGTCCAGTCAGAGGTTGTCCAGTAGATATCTGCCAAATGACTATTTGATACAGATGATTGAATGATGGCTTGAACACGGTCAGGTCCCCAAGGTGCATTCGCAGGATATGCTTTATAGACAACTTTCACGTTGTATTCCGCTTCAACTGCTCTTTGTAAATCTTGGCGATCTTTTTGTTTTGTGCCACTAAAGCTTTCATGGAATGGGTCTACTTCATAAGGTGCCCCGTGCATGATCGTAATGGTAGTTGGTGCAGCGGTTGCCGCTTGAACGGTTACTTTTCTTGAAACCGTTACTTCTTTACCGTCACTACCTGTCACTTTATAGGTCACTGTATATACTGCAGGTTCATTTGTGTTTACATTACCTACGACTTCAATCTCTGTGATAGGTCCATCAACAGAATCGGTTGCTGTGACACCTGATAACGGTTCAAATGTGTCACCAACTGTAATTGTGATATCATTCGCTCCTGTAATTGTTGCTGTTGCGTCGGATGGTGTTTCTCCACCGCCGCCACATGCTACAAGCGTCAACGAAAACACTAAAATTAATGCTGATATGATGCTTTTCTTCATTTTTTCTCCCTTTCTAATCTTATAAAGAATGTTCGTTTTGAATGGTCCTTACATAAAATGTAAGCACTTTTATACATTTTTATTATACTATGTTTTGAGGCGTTTTTTCCGACAACATCGTTATTTTCGCATTCAAAAAATTATTTTCAATCCCCATGTTTTTGATATCTTGAAAAATACCTTACATTTTATTAAAAATATTTTTCAGGATAGCTAACTCATATAAAAAGAAACCCCTAGATTAGTAGGGGTTTCTAACATGTAAATTACTTAATTATGGTCTCTTTTTTAGTAAGAAGAATGCTAATGCAAAAGCGATCATTGATGATGCTAATGAAATGGCAACTGTTACACCAAGGCTAGTACCCTTAATGTCTTCTTTGTTTGCGATTAACTCTTGAATTTCTTCTAGTGTTAATGTATTGTCGTTAACATAGTCAAGTAGATCTTGTTCAGCTTCAGTTACTTTTTCGTCGATCTTATCGTCTACTTTTTCTTCTGTTACTGCTTTTTCAACAACAACGATATCAAAATCAACCGTTGTAACGTTACCAGCACTGTCTTCTGCACTAACTGAAACAGAATATGTACCAGGAACAGTTGTTGATAAACCACCATTTGATGCTACGAAAATTGCGATATCATCTCTTGTATCATAATTATCGATTGCAACAACGTTACTTAGGATTGCATTGTTAACAGATGAGAAATCACCAGTTTCGAATGTGAAGTTAGGATTTACAACCACTAATTGTGGAGCAGTCTTATCATCTACTGTTAATGTGTAAGAAGCTTCTTTCACGATATCAGTATCGAAATCAGGAATACCTGCAACAAATGCACTCTTAGTAACTGGGTTACCGTAAACTAATGTTTGAGCAGTTGTGTATGCTGCGCCAGTACCAACACCGGCAACAACGATGAATCCGCCTTCTTCAAGTGTTAATGCTGTTTTCCATGCATCGAACATACCAGATGCGTTAGCAGGTGTATTTAAACCATTAACGTCTTGTAAATCCCATGTTCTTCTATTGATAGTTCTAATAATTGTACCATCACCAGCTACTTCGATGATAACACCGGCACTACCCCATGAGAAGGTTGAAGTCTTAAAGTTTGTAACGTCAGTAAATAATGCTACTTCAGGTCCAAAGTTTGTAACAACGACATTTTCTTTTGTGATATTAAATGATTGACCACCGTATGTTGCTTGTGCAGGTGTATCAGCAATACCAGGAATATGTACGTGATGTGTAAATGTTAAGTCAATTTGATAAACGCCAGCTTTTGGATTATAGAAGTTAAAGCCTTGTGGGTATGATACTTCGATTGTATTTGTAATATCATTTCCATAACCGTCGTCAGCTGTGATACCTTCCATTAAATCGATGTATGTATTTTCGTCATGGAATCTGTCTACTACACCCATATATTTAGGTGGCATAACCCCTACTACGATATCGATTTCAACTTCAGTCACCATATCTTCTGGATTAGTGACGATATATTTAGCTTTATAACCAGCACCGAATTCACTTGAATCAATGCTTGTTACTGCTGCACTTGGTGTATAAGTGTCTAATGTTTCATCGTATACAAAGTCAATCGTTTCAAGTAATACATCGTCTTGAGAGATTTCAACTTTATAAGATAATTTTTCTGTTGAGTTGATGATTGTACCAGCTTCATCAAACATGTTTAACCATGACGCTGATACTGTGTTTGATAAATCAAATGCTGATTGGTAGTCAACTACAACGTTAACGCCTGGTGTTGAACCATCGTCATCTAGTGCTGAAATACCTTCAAATGCTGCAGCTTGTGGATCGTATTCGATGGTTGCATTTACAACAGTAGAATCGATCATTGCTTCTGGCATAGATTTAATGAATCCTAGTGGTTTAACATAAGAACCTCTATCATTAGCACCAAAGCTTAATACTGACCAGCCAGCTGGAATCGTAATAAAGTTAGGGTTGCCTGCTACGATTGTTGACCAGTTTTCAACGTCTAAATCAGTTGCTGTATCAACGTCTGCATTGGTCCAACCTAAATACTTAAGTGGTTCAATTTTGTAGCCATCTGTATCGGTTGAATCTAACTTCATACGAATATGTGTTAATCTTGTATTCGCAGGTTTTGGATCTGCAACATCATAAGCGTCTGATTCGGCTTGTGTTGCTAAACGCCAATCTGGTGCTTCAGGTGTGCCATCATTGAAAATGTAATACGTGTGAATGTGGTCTTCGAACATTTGTAATTTGCCATCAGCGTCGAAGTAAGAATAAATTCTGTGTACCACGTTAGATGTGTATGTTGCACGAGTATTAGCAGTTGAGATGATATATGCTTCATCTGTATCATTAATAGTTAACGCTGCAAACGCACTATATGAAATTGCTGTAACTTCGTTTACATCACTGTAGAAACCATCTGAGTTGTCATCATGGTATTCAGATACATAACGTGCTGAATTTCTGATTACATTATAGATGTACCCATTGTATGTAACATCCCAGTGTGAATCGCCAACTTTAGTCCCTACGCATGTACCAACAGTGGTTAAACATGCTTCTTGATCGTAAGGGTAAAGTACAATCGGATCCCCTTCAGCAGCTTGTGTGCCTAGTGAGGTCATTACTACGCTAAAAGCGAGTAATACTAGCATTACTAATTTTTTCATTTTTCCTCCTATGTAATTCTTTTTGTTGAATCTTTAACTTCATTCTATGAATAATTGAAAGCGCTGTCAATTCAATTTGGCGGTTTATCGCATTTAAACGGCATTCTTACAATTTTTGATTATTTTTTTCAGTAAACCAGTCTTTTTTGAAAATTTCTTAGTGAACTGTGCCTGGTAAATATGTATAGAAAATTCTGGATGATGTGACGTTGTTTTCTGTGACAGTGACGGTATAACTAACCGTCATCGCACGGTCTGGCATCTTAATGACACGGCCAGTATTATCGACATATTCAGGGTCGTGAGACTCTAAAATCATTTGTGCTTCACTATGGAATTTTTCAATACGATATTCGTAATCTGCCAACTCTTCAAATAACCAAATAAGGTTACCTCTAATTAATGATTGTGGACAAATTTTACCTGAGAAATCTTGGTGATAAGCCAGTTGTGTAAATGGCAAGTTATACTCAACCATTAACTCAGCAGCCAGCTTAGCTGTTCTTTGCCATACACGGTAATTATCGCCATCGCTGGCAACCGATGTTTCAATCCCGATACCATTTCTATTCCCACCACCAAAGTAGGTTGTACTTTGTCCTGGTAATGTCGAACCATCACCTGCATGGTAGGCAATTTCATTGACTGGAATGTGTTGATAAACTTCTTTATCGTCCATCGTAAAATGCCATGACGTATAAATTAAATTACCTGCAGCGGTTTGATTCCATAAATAATTGGCATGCGATAATGCACCTGAAGCTGGGGCAGTATTGGCTGTTTCGTGGACAACAATCCAGTAGATATTTTCATTATTATATGTTGGTATACCTGCTGGATGATCTGGTTTTAAGATACCAGGTCTAGTACCTGCAAATATCGGTAACATCTTAGACTGGTTGATGTATAAATCATCAAATAAATATCTTGATACACTTTCATATTTATAGTCGGTATAGTTAAACCCTGTGCCATATACTAACCATTCATGTGGGGTTGAATAAGACACCATTGATTTGGTTAATAAGTCTAATAAATTGTTCTCATCTAATGTGTTATAAACTTGTAGTTTAAATTCTTGATAGACTGCTGCATCTTCTACGAATTCTACTTTAAATGTGACTAACCCTGCACCAAGTGTTGTAATATTACCGGACTGGTCAATGGTTGCAATTGCTGTATCGGATGATGAATACGTTAATGGTTTATTCGCATAATCAAATGGGAACGGGGTCGCATCTAGTTTTAACGTGTCCCCTACAATCACATCGTTCATAGGTTCTGTTAGTGATAGTTCAATACCAGGTGTGGTTGTGACAACAAATGTCACACTACCTAATACTGATACATCAATCGTTGAGCGTAATGATACGGTCACTTGTCCGCTCTTTAATGTATTAATCAACCCATTAGAAACCGTTAAGATTTCCGGTGCTGATGTGATCCATCTAATCTTAGTGGTTTCCATGTCCAGTGGTAATATTTCATATTGGAACGTATGGGTTTCACCAATTAAGATTTCATCAATTGGATTTAAAATTTCAATGCTAACAGGTACTTGTGGGTTATAGTTTGCCTCACTCACAACTGCAAGTTCATTTGTATAGAACCCTCTTAGTTGATAGGTGTTTAAGTTCACAAATTTAGCTGTATCAATGTCCCCACCCCAATAGTTAAGGGTAAAGTCTACGTGATCGCTTTGTGCCTGACTTGCTGCTGTTGTGTAGTTCGTGACTTTATTGAATCTGAATATTGCTGTTGTATTCACATGGCTGGTCGATAAATCAAATGCAGCACCAGTTACAACTTGGTCAATTGTATTCCAAATCACTTCTACTTTGGTGCCATCTACCGCAGTATCTGACTTAATATCAATACCAGTTGTCACATCGGTAATTTGGTTGTTTTTAACAAAGAATAGACCAGTTCTAATGTCATCAAGGCTAATCGCTATACCTGTAACTTGATTAAAGGTATTGTCCGTGATTGAAACAGTTGAAATGCCAGTTAACTTTATGGCATCTTGACTCAACGCACTAAATGTATTACCTTGAATCGTTATATTAGATACTAAAGTTGAATTGGTGACTTGAGCCAATCCTTCAAATGTGAATCCTTCAATTGAAATATCACTCACACCAATTTGTAAGGCTTTCGTTAATGTCGCATCATTACCAATTAATTGAACCTTGTTCATTATGGTAATGGCTTCATCGTATGTACCTGGATTAACAAATATGGTCGCACCGTCTGTTGATGCTTCTAGTGCATCTGTGATGTTTGAGAATAAATCAACACCATAGGTATAAGTTAAACCTTCATACTCTTTTGTGCCGGATGATATAGTGCCATCGACTAATATTTGATGTATCACTTCGACGGTTGATGTCGCTAATACTTGATCATCTGCCACCGACGTGACCGTCACAGTCACACTACCTGTTTTATGTGCAACCAATTCATTGGCTTCATTAAATGAGGCAATGGTTTCATCACTGGATGTATAAATAACTGAAGGGTATGCTTGTTCAGGATAAACAGATACACCAACTGTCATAAGGTTGCCCACATTGAGTTGTGGATTAGCATCCAATGTAATCGATGTTGGATAATCGAACACATATACCGTTAGTTCTTCAAAAATACTGTGGTCATCGTTTGTAATGATTTTAACGGTGGCTTCACCTAAACCTTTTGCAACCAAGACTCCTAAATCATTGACTGTCACAACAGACGTATCGGATGATTCTAAATAGACCGCTTCGGTTGCTGTAAATTCAATGGTCTTAGTTTCATCAATCAATAGATGAATTTCATAGTCTGTAACATCAATATTGACGTATTTTGAAACAGTTATGGTGATGTCTTTTGAAACGGTTGGGTTAGCTTCGCTTAATACTTTAAGTGTGGCTGTCCCAACAGATTTCGCTGTAACGACACCAGCTTCATCCACTTCAAAGATAGCCTCATCCGATGATTCAAAGGATAAGGTGTCATTAGCAGTTACAAACCCACTTAAGGTTTCCCCGACCATTAAGCTATAACTGTTTGACGCTTGAATTGTTACTGCTTTGTACACAGTCACATCAATGAAGATGATTTTGGCTGCATCACTTTTAGCAGATACTTTGACTTTGGTTTGGCCTTCACCGACCGCTGTGATGACACCTAGGCTAGATATCGTTAAGACACTATCATCCATAGATTCGAATGATAATCCCTTTGCATCATTGCTATCGATATCTAACGAGAATGTTTCACCTGCTGTTAGAGTAACTTCTGTTAGGTCTGTTTTAACTGAAATGGCTTCAGCACAACCCACTACTAACAAAATAAAAGCTAAAACAGTCGTTAGTAATACATATCTTTTACGCATTTTTTTTCTCCCATTCTTTTATAATCTCTTCGTATATTTGGTTCCGATAAGAAAATATATGATTCAACTCTCTTTTCGGATGAACCGCATTGGTTAATAAAACAAAGCCTGTTTTACGTTTTAGGTTGATCATCATGTTACAACCCGTAAAGCCCGTATGCATGATGACTTCATCTTGATACGGATATAACACATGATCTTGACTTGGCTTTTCATACCCGAGTGATCGGGCTTTAAGATTACCGTATTGATCCTTTCGTTCGATTTCAACTGAAGACATCTTTAAGACGGTTTCTCTTTTTAAAACAAACGCATCATCTAGTATCGCTTTGATGAAGATACAAATATCTTTCGCGGTTGAAAATAGGCCAGCATGGCCAGCAATGCCTTTCATGGCGAATGACTTTTCATCATGCACTAACCCGCTAAGAAGTCCTTTAAAGACTGTATCGTCTCGAAACTCCGTCGGTGCAGTTCTTGTTTTATCTGTGTGATAACTCGTGTCATGCATGCCAAGTGGCATAAAAATGTACTTATATGCTGCCTCATCTAAAGGCATCTCTAAGGTTTGTTCAATTGCTAAACCTAAAAGTAAGTATCCAATATCCGAATAAACCACCATCGAACCTTTTTCGTAGTATGGACTTTCTTGATAGAGTTTATCAATTAATTCTTTTCTGCTTGTTAGTTTATTTGCCCGTTGGACATCCGCCTTTAATCCACTACTATGAATGAGTAAGTCTTTGATGGTGATCCCATCATGACTAAATCTTTTCAAAATGTCTTTGAGTAGGGTATCTAAAGTCCACACCCCATCCTCTATCAGTTTATGTGCGAGGATGGTGGTGGATATGACTTTAGAAAGGGAGGCAACATCGTATATCTCGTCACCTGTGTTTGTTATTAAATCTGGTTCTATTTGTTTGAACCCAACAGTATCACATAGGATTTGGTCATCTTTAATATAACAAAACTGACCACCTGGAAAATTTTTGTTTTCTACACCTTGTTGTAATATGTCTTTGATGTTCATTATTTGAGTCTCTTTTTACTTAAGAAGAATACGAGGCCTACCACGACAAACGATAAGCTTAATGAACTGATGATGATAATGGTATCTGTTGAAAGTGGTGCATTTGGTTCAACTGGTGCTGGGATAATCACACAAACACCATCTACCAACGTTTCACCCTCTTCACAAATTGGGTCTACTGGGGTTTCATCCTCAACAAACCAAGGTGTGACTACCTCTGTTTTATAGTAATGATCAAGTAGTCGTTCTAATGCTTGAACAACTTCATCATCGGTACTATTAAATGTCTTATAAGAGAAGAATGCACTACCGATGATTGAATCATATTGACTCGCATATCTAATTTGTTCCAAAAGTTCATTCTCATCTGTCCAGTTATTAGAGGATTCAGCGTATCGATAAAACCCATGGCCGATGATTAAATCGACATCATGTGCCTCGGTTAATTCTGCCCACCAATCCACTAAATCCGCATATGGTGCAGCACTGTGATCAAACTGCCAGTATAGTTGTGGCATGATGTAATCTAAGTAGCCTTGAACGACCCAGTTTCTGGAATCTGCATATTGGTCTTTATAGCTTTGAAGTGCGCCAGTAGAGGTATTAGACCCTGCAGCGCCACCACTTAGCCAAATACCAAATGGGCTAATCCCGAACACATCGTTATCGGTTTCTTCATCATTATGTGCAGTCATGGCATTGTGCACGCCTTCTACTAATAAATCCACATTTTGTCTACGCCAATCATCCAGTGGTAACCCATCTGGATTATTGTTTAAGAACGTCATCGCATCTTGGCTATTACTCATCCCGGAATAACTATAGAAATAGTCATCAAAATGGATGCCGTCGATGTCGTAGTTATCTAATAGTTCTTTCACCACATCGGTTAAATACTTTCTAACTGCAGGTTCACCAGGGTTTAATATTAATTTGCCTTGTGAGTCTGCAATCACGAATTCTGGGTGTTGTTTCGCAAAATTATCGTCTGATAATAATGCGAGTTGAGTAGCCTTATCGGCGGTGCCTGTCGACACGCGGTAAGGATTTAACCATGCGTGGACTTCGATACCGCGTTTATGACCTTCTTCGACCATAAATGCTAAGACATCAAATCCAGGGTCTACCCCTTCCGTACCAGTGATATATCTTGAATGTGGTGCTAACTCTGAGTAGTAAAGCGCATCATTCATTGGTCTAACTTGGAAGAATATGGTATTTAAACGATTCGCTTTGACACGGTCTAATAACGTGGTTAAGGCGAGTTTGTAGCTTGTTTCATCTTGCATTTGTGGGACATCAATATTCCCAACGGTTGCAACCCAAACGGCTCTAACTTCTTTTTCTTTTTCTTGATACGTCGTTGGCAAAGTCACCTTTTCATCGGTTTGATAATAAGTCACATATTCACCATCTCTGATGACATAAGGATTATCTTCTACAGGTGGTAAATCCATTCTGAATCGTTCGGTAGATACCACAGATTCATTTAACGCTTCATCCACTGCATAGTAATCGAGTGTGAATGTCTTATTCTCGTTAAATGTTAATGTGTCTGTATATACTTGATACTCAGACCAAATGACGCCATTATGAATTCTATAGTAGATGGTCTCATTTGCCTCTGCAGTTAACGTTGCGGTTGCTACTGTGTTGTAGTAAAGGCCTGTTCTGTCGCCAGTGATTTCGATTTGAGGGGCAATTGGTGCAGTTGAATCAATCGAAAATGATTCAGTATAGACCGTTTGACAACCATCATTGTTTCGATAGGATAATACATAATCTCCATCTTCAGTAAATTCAAGTGGGGTTGTATAAGTTGTCCACGCGCCGTCATTGATCTTAGTTTGCATTTCCGTTAATCCTGTTAAACTCACGGTTAGACTTTGATACTTGGATGCGCCAATACCTGTTAAATCAATGGTTGGTTGTTGATAACAATCTACTACCACTTTTAGTGATTTTACACTGACTTGGGATTCTGCCCCTTCTGATGTAATGGTCTTTGACTGAATATAGTAATTGCCTGTTTCATTTAAAACGATTGGTTCTGTATACTTTACCCAAGGCCCAACAGAGCCATGGTTAATCGCAACCCAAAGGTTGTCCATATTGGATGCCGAAATCGATACAGTAGTTCCTGGTAAGTAATCATTACCAAGCTTGTTGCCTGTTATAGTAATCGTTGGAATATCGTTATTGACTTTATTGATGATGACCGAGAAGCCTTCAATGAGTGAGTCTTCACCAAATGAGTCCGTTGCTTTCACATGTAACGAGAATGTGCCTTGTTCGGTAAAGGTGACTGGTGTGGTATAAGGTATCCATTCACCCAAATCAATGCGGTAATAAGCAGGGTGTGTTGAGGTAATCGATAAAGTCACATTGCTTCTAAATTCATCGCCTACTTTTGTCCCTGACAATGTAACAACAGGGCTTTCAACCGTGGATTCAGCAACTGTCCCCAACGTTGGGTTTTGCCATAAGTTTGCAACCACATTGGTCACGTTAATCGTATCTAAATAGGATGCTGAGTAAAACGCAGACCCTGTGATTTCTGGATATTGTGCATTATGTAATAATTGGTTTTGTATTTCTGTCGATGCCCAGTTTTGCGCAGATGAGATAGAGTGTCCAATGACCAAATCTACCCCTGTGCCTCTAACTTGATCTACCCACCAATTGACCACATTTGCATATGGTGCAGCTGAGGTGGTAAATTGCCAGTATACCTGAGGATTAATATAGTGGACCCAGCCTTCTTTTACCCATTTTCTCGAGTCAGCATATTGTGCATAGTAAGATTCCATCCCATTGGTATCTGAGCCTTCGCCACCATTTTTCCATATCCCAAATGGGCTAATCCCAAATCGGATAGATTTGCTGTTGGATGCATTGTGTGCTTCAACCGCTTCAAATGTCCCTCTAACAACGTCATTGACATTTTCTCTACGCCAATCCTCTAAACTTAACCCGTTTGGATTATTGGCTTGATAAGTTAACGCATCGGCACTAGAAGGTGTGCCTGAATATGGATAAAAATAGTCATCGTAATGGATGCCATCGATATCATATAAGTCCATAATCTCATCGACAACGTTGATGATATATTCTTTTACAAGTGGTTCACCAGGGTTTAAGATATATGGATACGCATTGTTGGATAAATTCCCAGCAATGACTAAATTCGGATTCATTTTCGCAAAGTTTTCATTGGATAAACCAGCAATTGCTGTATTTTTATCATCTGAGCTTGTGATCACACGGTATGGATTCATCCATGCATGAAACTCAATGCCTTGTTGGTGTGCATAGCTCACCATGAACGCCATTGCATCCCATGTGAGTGGTACGCCTTCACTGCTGGATGCATACTTAGAGAATGGTGCGAAATCAGAATCATACCAAGCGTCATTCATTGGTCTGGTTTGAAAGAAAATCGCATTCATATTTTTAGCTTTAACCTTATCGATTAAGGCTTTATATTCAATTTCAAACGCGGTTTGATTGGTTGCCTTACCGATGTTTAAATTCCATGCGGTCGCAACCCAAACGGCTCTTAACTCATAGTCTTTTTCCTCATAGGTTGCAACCGTCACGCTTTTCGCATCGAATATTTCTGTGGAAAAATCTTGCTCTATCGTGACTAGTTTTGCCCCCAAGAGGGAAAAAACAATGAGGCAGATGGTTAATATGTTTTTAAATTTATTCATGCAAGTCTCCATTCAATAGTGATTTTAGTTTTGCCATACCTGGCTTGTTTTTATCGTCGTTGATAAAGGTTTTATATGTGAAAAATACATTGCCATCGACAACAGGACTTTGGTTCACAAACTTCACTTGGTTACAAACTTCTAGTGGGTTTTCATACTCACCTTCGTTACCTAAGCGGTAAGCCCCATGACCGATATATAGTTTTACATTAGTATCTTTACATAATTCTATCCACCACTTTGCTAAATCCCCGAATGGGGCTAGTGGATGTCCAAACTCCCAGTACAGTTGTGGGACGATATAATCAATCATGCCTTCTTTTACCCATTTATAGGAGTCAGCATATTGGTTGTCATAAGATTGTGTCGCTTTTTCTGATACATTCGCACCTTTTGGGTCACGTTTACTATTTTTCCAGATTCCAAATGGGCTAACACCAAACATTAAAGCTGGGTTTTCTTTTTTAAGGGCTTGGTGTAACTCATTGATCACGGTTGTGACTTGATGTCTTCTAAAGTCATCTAAAGACTCACCTTGATTGAGTGCTTCATAGTCTTTTAAATCATTATACGTGTCATCCAATCCTTGATATGGATAGAAATAGTCATCAAAATGAATGCCTTTAACATCATAATTTCTAACCAACTCTAACATGGATTCGATGATATGGGTTCTCACTTCTTTTTTTGCAGGATTTAAGATGATTTGTCCTTCTTTGTTTAGGATACATAAATCTGGTCTTCTTACTGCCAAGTTGAGGGAGTCACATGTTTTTAAATACTCGTCTCGTTTGATTAAGCCATTTAATGACACACGATAAGGATTACACCATGCGTGGATGTCGATATTTCTTATTCTTGCTTCATCAATGAAGAACTTTAAGATATCAAAGCTAGGTTTCTGGCCTTCTTTGCCCATCACATATCTGCTATATGGGTTAAGCTTGGATTCGTATAACGCATCGTTTGCTGGTCTGACTTGAAAGAAAATGGCATTCAAGTTATAACTACCGGCAACCTCTAGTATGTCGATTAATGCTTTTTTATAGGTTGTTTCATCTTCAAATGGTTTTAAATCGATATTGGCAACACTGGCTACCCACATCGCTCGTAGTTCTTTTTCGATATAGACTTCAGGTATCTCAATTTGTGTGTCTGTGTTGTAGTAACATAATGCCTTATTTGGGTCTTTATGATAAAAAAGTTTCATCTACATTCTCCTTGATAGGTTCATTTGTGGTTATAAGCCATTGCTTCTTTTCTTGCTAACTGTGGGTGTAACACCAATGCCAATTTCATTTTGTTTTGATTGTTTTCATAAATGCCATCGACCAAAAGTTCTTCATAAGCTTTTAAATGTTGGATAGAGCCTCTAATTTGTAATGGTAAGTGGCCGATATGAATTGGTTTTGCACCACTTTTGGTGATTCTAGCAGTGACTTCAATCGCACAGTTTTGTGGTAAGTCTAAGATATGACCACGATTACTAATATTGACAACTTGATATCCTCTTAAGTCTTGTTCAATGGATTTGATATAGTTTAAGATACTCTCACCCAGTTTAAATGGTTCATTGCTTTCTAAGAATGGTAGATCCAAAGACCTTCTTTGACATGGGATTAACCCTAGGTGTTTGATAAAACCACATTGACTGCCTTGTTCAAGGTTATATAGTTCCACTTTCTCAATCACTTTGTCTAGAATGTCATTCTTTCGATTATACACATTGATGATATAAGCATCGTCATATAAACCTGCTACATTCAAGATTAAGTCTTTATAGGTGTCTTTAAAGAAATCGGTAATATTGGATTTCATTTGGTTATAATTGCCATTTAAACTGACAAAATTATCGATATCGCCATATCGACAAACCGCTTCGCTGATTAAACCAACGGGTTCTGTGACATTCATCACATAAGCGAACTCACAGTATGTTTTGATTTTTTCTATCCAATTTAAGATGATTGGAATTAGTTGTATGGCTTGTTCGTGCGCTAGTACAACTGGGTTTTCAATGGTCGTTTTCGTGATACTATCATCTAGCGATAATAAAACATAATCGCTATCTATTAAGGCACTGTCTTCTGTTGAAAACTTCAATTCGAAATTTAACTTTTGATGTTTGAACGCTTGTATGACAGCCTCTTTATATGTATCTATGCTTGCCTTATCCACTTGATTGAGCAAGGCTACCTCATCGAAATAGTCAGCTTGACTGGATAACGTCTTTAATATTTCAATGTTTTTCATGCTGCTTCCGATGATGACTAATTTCTTCATAGGGAACCTCCTTTATTGGCGTAGCATATTTGGCCTAGTATGACAGATTTGCTTGCGCCGGTTGCCCGTTTGATGTTACTTTCTTGTCTATGTATGGTTTGATTACCCAATAAGACAAACGCTAGTGCTTCTTTTGATTTGCTATCAAATCCTAAGTCTTCTATCTTTAAGACTTTAATTGGATATAAAGCCTCTTCTAATCGCTTCATGATGTATTTGTTATGCGCACCACCACCAGAAAAAATGATTTCATCTAGTGGGATATTTACTAAGTTTTGATAGGCATCGATGATGGTCAATATCGTAAACTCAGTTAAAGTTGCGATAATGTCCTTTTTGTCATATGCAGTGTATTGCTTTAATAGTGATGCTGTATAGGTATCGCCAAACAATTCTCTACCAGTTGATTTCGGTGGTTGTTGCTTGATATATGGGTTTGACATTAAGGTTTCTAGTAAGTCAAGAATGACATCGCCTTGACTGGCAATCAAGCCGTTCTCATCATAGGACTGATTAAATAAGACTAGCATTGCATAATCGATCATCATGTTGGCAGGTCCTGTATCAAATGCCCTGACTTCCTCTATGGATTTAGACTTTTCTAGGATGGTCAAATTGGAAATACCACCTAAGTTATGTAGTGCTCTATTTTTAGTGTCTGATTGAAATAAAATATAATCTGCGTATGGCACCAATGGTGCACCTTGTCCACCAACGGCCATATCTGCGACCCTGAAGTTATAGATGGTGTCAATCCCGGTTTGGTTTGCGATGACAGACCCATCACCCAATTGCAAGGTTGATCTGATGTGGTCTTTTTCATCTTTCGGTATATGATAAAGTGTTTGCCCGTGAGATGCGATAAAGATTATGTCATCCCGATTAACTTGATTAGTGTCTATAAACGTATTGACGGCTTGTGCAAACATGTACCCAAGTTCAAAATTAAGACTGGTAATGTCTTTAACGTTTGTTTCTAATGCGATTGACTTTAGGATTTTCGCCTTTATGTCAGCAGGCATTGGATAGGTATGGGTGATTAATGTTTTAATGTTGATTGGATGCTCGCTATCTTCAATATCACATAATATGATATCAATGCCATCTAACGAGGTACCACTCATAATGCCGATTGCTTTTGTCATAATCCACCAACTTCACTCTTATTATAGTGAATTACATAAGTAATTGAAACGCTTTCATATGCTTTAGGTTGTTTTTTTCGAATCTAGAAAAAAGCACTACCATCAATAAAAAAAGGCATGGAATGCCTTTTTATCGTTTGAATTTT
>CAKMJY010000080.1 GCA_927433595.1 uncultured Acholeplasmatales bacterium
TGTGGACACAAACAAAAAACACAGAAAATCCGAGAATTTTCTGTGTTATTTTTATGCACAACCTAGATTTGATAGGTATGATTTCCCAACCTAGAATTGATAGGTCGAAAACCCTAATCACAACCTAGATTTTATAAAGTCATTACTATAAGAGTTCATATGGCCAACTCTTTATTGAAGGTACTGTATTAGCGCCTTATCAAACCAATAAAACAGCTGCCTATTATGAAAATCTATACTTAAATGGCAATGATACCGTGGATTATGACATCATGCAAGATGCCATCGAATATTATGATAGCACAACCGATTACAGTTTATTTGATAGCGATAGCGATTCATACATCGATGCCATCATGCTAGTGTATACGGCACCTGTTTCATTTGATAGTGGTGCGGATTTATGGTGGGCTTATGTATACCAATACTATGATGAACAACCAGCAAAATACGATGACGTTGAAATGAATTTCTACATGTTTGTTGGTTACGACTTCATTGATGAACTTTTCAATTTTGATAAAAACCAAAGTATCCCTTTTAACGCAACGACATTTATCCATGAAACGGGGCATTTATTAGGGTTGGATGATTATTATGACTATGATTTAAATGCTGGTCCAGCAGGTGGGATTGGTGGTGGGGATATGATGGATTATGCCGTTGGCGATCATAACCCATTTTCAAAGCTACTGCTTGGTTGGATTACCCCTGAAGTCTCTAATAAAACGAGTGGGACATTTACACTAAAACCATTCGAATCCACTGGTGAAGCCTTAATTATTCCTAAATTATGGCAGGGTAGTTACTTCGATGAATACCTGATCATTGATTTTTATACACCAACTGGTTTAAATGCAGCCCATGCAGGATACAATGGCTTATTTTCAACCTCAGGTATCAGAATCTATCACATCAGTGCTGGATTAAATACATACCAAAATGCCGATAGCGTGTACACGGTATATAAAAACAACAACTCAGATACATTCCATAAACTCATTAAACTCATTGAAGCAGATGGTAGAAATGACATCACAAATACAAGAGACTCAGATTATGGCTTACCATCTGAGAACTCTGATTTATTTAAAGTCAATCAAATGCTTCAAAACTATACATGGTACGATGGTACACCGGTTAATTTCTCACTAGTTGTGAATACAATTACAGCCAGTGAAGCCACATTCACCGTTACATTTAACTAAAATAATAAGGACACCGTCAATTGGATGGTGTCCTTTTTTAGTCGTTATTTTTTGAACGAAATCTTTAATTCATCTAATTGAAGATCAGCCACGCTAGATGGGGCTTCCATCATTAAATCGCGTGCACTTTGTGTTTTCGGGAATGCAATGACGTCTTTAATGTTTTTTGTACCAGTCATTAACATGACGAGTCTATCCAATCCAAGTGCAAGTCCGCCATGTGGTGGGGTGCCATATTTAAGCGCACCGACTAAGAAGCCGAAGCGTTGTTCAATGACGTCACTTGGCAAGCCAATGGCTTCAAACATTTGTTGTTGAATGTGGGATTCATGGATTCTTACAGATCCACCACCCAATTCATACCCATTTAAGACAATGTCGTAAGCTTGCGCCATACATGCCTTAGGGTTAGTCTTTAATAGTGCTTTATCTTGTTCTTTTGGTGCGGTAAATGGGTGATGTGCAGCAGTTAAACTACCATCTTCATTTTCATCAAATAGTGGCCAGTCCACGATCCAAGCGAATTTATAATCTGTATCGCTCGCTAAATTCATATACTCGCCAACTTCTTTTCTCAATGCACCAGCAGCATTAGATGCTTTTGCATAATCTTTGCCAACGACTAAACATAGTAGGTCTTGATTATTTAAGCCTAAGGTGTCTACCAAAGCTTTAGGTTCGGTGATGAATTTTAGAATCGATCCACTTAATTCTTGATTGATGTATTTCAAATAGGCTAACGCCTCACCGTGATTCTTTTTAACCGATAATGTGAATTGATCTAATTCTTTTCGGGTTAAGTGTGCGCCATTTGGTATGACAAAACCTCTAATGGATTTATCGCTAAAAAACGGAATTTCAAATGGTGCGAACATGTCTGTGTACGTGTTTAACAGTAACCCAAATCTTAAGTCAGGTTTATCTGACCCATAAAGGCTAATCGCTTTTTCGTAGCTTAAACGTGGAATTGGGAAATCAATGTCATAGTTTAGGACTTTCTTAAACGTGTGTTGTAACACGCGTTCAATCATCGCTTGAATATCTTGTTCACTTAAGAATGAGGTTTCGATGTCCACTTGCGTGAATTCTAATTGTCTATCTGCTCTTAAGTCTTCATCTCTAAAACATCTAGCAATTTGGAAATACTTTTCAAATCCAGCGACCATATAAAGTTGTTTATAGATTTGAGGAGATTGAGGTAATGCATAAAATTCACCTGGATAAATACGGGATGGCACTAAGAAGTCTCTCGCACCTTCAGGCGTGGATTTGCCTAAGATTGGTGTTTCAAACTCGTTAAAGCCTTCAACCAATAAAGCCTCACGTACTGCTTGTGTGATTTGACTTCTCTTGATTAAGTAGTTTTGCATGATTGGACGTCTTAAGTCCAAATAACGGTATTTAAGGCGTGTATCTTCTAATGATTTATCCTCATTTGAAATACCAATTGGTGGCGTTTCAGCTGTATTCAATAGTTTTAAACTATTCACGACTACTTCAATTTCACCGGTTGCGATTTGACTATTGATGGATTCTCTTTTGACCACCAAACCAGTGGCTTCAATGACATATTCGCTTTTGAATGTAGCAGCCTCATCGTAATTTGGATTTTCAGGTTGAATGACCAATTGTGTGATCCCAAAACGGTCTCTTAAATCAATGAAAATTAAGCCGCCTAGATTTCTCTTTTTAGCGACCCATCCCTTCAATGAAACAGTTTGACCAACGTGGGCTATGTTTAGTTCGTTATTATGATGTGTATAGTGCATATTATTTACCTAGCCAGTTTTTAATCGTTCTAATGGCGATTTTGACTGGGACTTGTTCCTGTTCTTGGGTTTCTGTGTTTTTGATTGATACAACTTTGTTGCTTAATTCTGCTTCACCGATGATGATGACATATTTACTATTGGATTTTAAGGCTGCCTTAAATTGTGATTTAAAGTTTGTGCCTGTATAATCCATATCTGCGACCAAGTTTTGTTCTCTTGCTTCGAATAATAGTTTAACAGCCAATTCTCGTGCTGGTTTATCGATTGCGAGGATAAAAATATCTGGTTGATGTTGGTCAACAAAAGAGATTTCTTCCGCTTCCATAGCTAACAATAAACGTTCCATGCCGAAGGCAAAGCCGATACCTGGTAAATCAGGTCCACCAAGTTCTTTGACCAAACTTTGGTATCTACCGCCACCACCTAATACGTTTTGAGCACCAAAGCCTTCAATATCGGCTTCAATTTCAAATACAGTATGGGTATAGTAGTCTAATCCTCTTACCAATTTACTTGCGATTTCATATGTAATATGCGCGCTATCTAAGTAATCTAGTACCGCTTGGAAATAGTCTCTTGAAAAGTCGTTTAAATGATCTTGTGGTGTTGGTGCTGATAATACAGCTGGGTGTTTTTGATCGATTTTGCAATCTAATATACGTAATGGGTTCTTATCTAAACGGTTCTTACAATCCTCACAAAGTGTTTCTTTGTGTGGTGTGAAATGGGCTGTTAGTGCTGCTTTAAAAGCAACCCTTGAATCTTGATCACCCAATGAATTGATTCTAACCTTAACCCCTTTTAAGCCTAACTTCTTGATGAAGAAATAAGCCAATCCAATGACTTCTGCATCCAATGCAGGATCATTCGATCCGATGGCTTCAACACCAAACTGCATGAACTGACGGAATCTCCCTTTTTGTGGGCGTTCATAACGGAAATTAGGGCCAATATAGAATAATTTGTTTAAGTTATTTTCAACATATAACTTATTCTCAACAAAGCTTCTGATGACACCAGCTGTGCCTTCTGGTCTTAGGGTTAATTGACGTTCACCTTTATCAAAAAAGTCATACGTTTCTTTGGTAACCATGTCAGATTGTTCGTTGACACGGTGAAAAACCTCAGAATACTCAAATATTGGTGTTCTGATTTCTTTATAACCAAATAGCGTTAAAATCTCTCTGGCTTTCTCTTCTAACGATGCCCATTTGTGTGATTCAGTTGGTAGTACATCGTATGTACCTTTTGCTTTATTTATCATAAGTCCTCCTAATTTTCTCATACATATAGACATCGTGAAAACGTTGTGTCTTTGGATGAAAGAAATGTTGTTTCAAAAAATCTATTTGCTTATATCCAGCCTTTAAAATCACTTTTTGACTAGATGCATTTTCTTTGATGTGTTTAATGATGATGCGGTCTAGTTTTAATGCATTAAATCCGACCTCAGTGACTGCTTTTAAGCAGTTGGTCATGATGCCTTGATTCCAATAGGGTCTATAAAGGACATAACCAATTTCAGCGCTATTTTCTTTACGGTTAAAAGTATGAAACTCAATCGTGCCAATTAATTTATCCGTTTCAGTATCAATGATGGCATAACCGATAGGCTCTTTTCTACCGAGTCGTCTGAAATACGTAAATTTTATCATATTCTTCGCTTCTTTAAGGGTTTTAAATGGTCCCCATGTCAAAAAAGAGGTTGTTTCTTCGTCTTTTCCCATGACAAAGAAATCAGTCGCATCCTTTTTTAAAAGCGTTCTTAACTTGTACTTGCCAAGATCTACTTCAGGTAATTTATGATAATTTTCCATGTGTTCACCATAAAAAAATAAAAGCATCCTTATGTCTAAGGACGCTAAAATTGCGCGGTACCACCTTAGTTCTATGAAATTTCATAGCCCTCAATTGATTTATCTTCATGAAGTGTCCCTGCATGTGTTTAATGGATGCTTACACCAATTCATCCTCGCTTTTAATAAACGATCATACATTCTTTTCAATCATCAGACGATTTAATTACAATAAAATGATACATTAAATAACCGACATTGTCAATCTATAGTGATTCTTTAAATTGCTTTAATTTCTCTTTAATTGGTGTTTTATAGAAATTGTAAGTGATTGTTAATACAATAATCACTGGAATCGATATAAATACCCCGATGATACCAAAGAAAGCTTGCCCCAATAACATCGCTGTAATCGAGAAAATCGGATTGAGTCGTAACTGTTTTTTATAGATATGTGGGTTAATGACATAGGCATCTAAATTTGGGAAAATTAAGATGAATAAACCTAGTGGAATGGCTGCATACAGTGTATTTGGTAAACTCAATGCGATTAATATCATAAAGAAAGATGATAAATAGCCACCAAAGTATGGTACCAATGAGAACATGGCAACACACACACCAAGGACTAATGCATACGTCATATATTCAGGAATGAATAAACCAATGATGAAGAATAACCCAGCATATTCGACAAATTGAATAGATGCGATGATGATTTCAGCGACCAAATAGTTGGTTAAATCATGATATAAAGTTGAAACATACTCATACATTTGTCGCGATTCTCTTAATAACAACCATTCTTTTGTTTTTTGAATGATGGTTTCAAAATTCAGCAAGAAAATGATCCCAACAATGACAATCACTGCACCACTTAATACGACGTCAAAGACAAGACTAGCTGCATCGCCTGTTGCTGTAAAGAAGTTAAATATACTACTATAGATGCTATTTAACATGTCCACTGCTTGCGCTTGTAAGGTGGTGGTATCAACATTAAATAGATTACCAATTTGTTCTAATAGGTTGATGACCCCAACCGATAAGTTACCCAAATCATCGATATAAGGTTTTACCAATACGAAGACGATGAATAATACAAAGGCGATAATCGAAATATAAATGGTCAATATCGCAAAAATCCTTGGAATTTTGATTTTCTTTTCTAACCAGGTGACCATTGGATTAAAAATAAAGGCGACAATGAATGCAGTAATCACAGGTAAAAAAGCCCAAAAGACTTTTTTAATGATACTACCCCATAGTGGTGATAACACATAAATCATATAAATGATTAATAAAACCACCAATATATTAAAATAACGCCAATTTATCTTACTCTTCATAGCCATTACTCCTTTGAATCAATGATGATGGTAACCGGGCCATCATTGATTAATGATATTGCCATATGGGCGCCAAATACCCCTTTTTCTGTTTTAATGGTTTGATTTAAGTCGTGATAAAGTCGTTCATAGTATGCACTCGCTTTATCTGGTTTAGCACTTTTTGTGAATGAAGGTCGATTATTGCCCTTGACAGAACCCAATAACGTAAACTGTGAAATCAATAGAATCGAACCATTGACTTGGTCGATTGACAAGTTCATTTTACCTTGGTCATCTTCAAACACCCTCAGTGCCAAAATTTTCTTTAACATATAGTCATAATCAACATCCGTATCATCGACATGCACACCTAGTAAAATCATGTATCCATGGTCAATAGATGCTAAATAGGATGCTGTTTTTACCGATGCATTTAAAACACGTTGAATAACTGCTCTCATTATTTAAATCTTCTTTCAATGTGATAGACACTTTGTATTTTCATCAAATTGACCATGACATTTTCAATTTCGCTCTTATTACCTGCAAGCACCTTCAGTGTGATGGTACTCTCTAATCGTGCATTTGAAATCGCATTGATTTCGGCAATTGTAATCGAAGTGGCATTGATTTGTGAAATGATGTCTGATAAGATGTTATCTCTATTTTGACCAATGATTTGAATACGTGTTGGATATTTTCTTGTGATATTAGATGCCCAGTAAACATCCACGAAACGCATTTCTGTCAAACTTTTTACGTTCGGACAGTTTTCATGGTGGACTGCAATCCCTGACCCCTTAGTGACATAGCCAACGATGGCATCACCTGGTATTGGTAAACAACAGTTCGCAATCTTAATTTGAGGTGTGGTTAACCCCTCAACAATCAAGCCTGTTTCGTGGTTCGTGGTCAAAATACGCTTAGCTTTGTCAAGTTGTCTTTGAAGTAATGTCTCTTTGTCGACTTCTTTGCCTAGCATTTTAGAGACAATGGTTTTAGGGCTAATAATCCCTTTACCAACTTCTACAAATAATTCTTCTAATGAATTTACCATGTTTTTTGAGAAGTGTTTTTTCGAAAAATCATCATTTAATGACGATATCTCAAGCTTATTTGATTGCGCTTCTCGTTCAATCGCATCTTTACCCATGCTAATGAGTTGATCGCGATTGAGTTTATTTAAGTAACCTTTAATTTTATGTTTGGCATGTGAGCTCTTGGCTAATTTTAGCCAGTCTTCTGATGGGCCACCAGCACTCTTCGAGGTTCTTATGGCAACAATATCGCCAGTCTCAAGCTCATAATCGAGTGGTACAATACGGTTATTCACCGATGCCCCAATCATGGAATTACCAACATCACTATGGATACGATAAGCAAAGTCAATTGGCGTTGAACCTTTGGTTAATTCAACCACTTGACCTTTTGGTGTAAATACATAAACGTTTGCTTCAAGGATATCGGATTTAACTGTTTCAACAAACTCATTTGCGCCTTCATTTTTCTCATCTTGATCTTCAGTCATTTTGAGTAGTTCAGCATACCATTTGAGTTTTTGAGCAATTTCAAATTGTTCTTTTTCTTTTGAATATTCTTTATTTTCTTTATATGCCCAGTGTGCAGCAATCCCATACTCAGCAATCTTATCCATGTCATATGTACGAATTTGGATTTCATAAATCGAACCATCATCCGATAAAATCGTGGTATGAAGCGATTGATACATGTTTGGCTTAGGCACGGCGATATAATCTTTAAATCGCTTTGGAATCGGAATAAAATGGGCATGAATGATACCTAATACTTGGTAACAATCTTCAATTTTATCGACAATGACTCTAATCGCTAAGATATCATAAATATCTTCAAACGCCTTATTTTGACGTGTCATCTTTTTATAAATAGAATAAATGTTCTTTGTACGGCCAGATATCGAATAATGCGGTAAGTGATTACCATCCAAATATCGCTTGATTTCATCAATCATATGTTCAATAGACAAGGTTTTAACTTGCTTTTGATTTTCAATCATGTTGTATATGCGATGATAAAATGGTGAATTCACAATCTTAAGCGATGTATCTTCTAGTTCTGCTTTAATTTTAAATAACCCTAGTCGATGTGCTAGTGGTGCATAGATATCCAGAGTTTCATTTGCGATCTTGAGTTGTTTTTCAGGTGATTGATAGTGAATCGTACGCATGTTATGCAATCTATCCGCTATCTTGATCAAAACGACTCTAATGTCTTTTGACATTGCAAGTAACATTTTTTGATGATTATCCGCTTGTGAGACTTGATCATTAAACGAAATCTTACCAATTTTAGTGACACCTTCCACCATCTGCGCGACTTCTTCGCCAAATTGGTTTTTTAGGTCATCATATTTGGTTGGTGTATCTTCTAATAAATCGTGCATGATCGCAGCACAAATGGTATTAGGCCCAGCTGATAGTTCAGATAAAATATAAGCGACCGCTAGTGGATGGGTAATATATGGTGCGCCACTCTTCCTAAGCTGAGATCCATGCTTAAAAGACGCCAGTTCATATGCCGCCTTAATTCGATTGAGATCTTCAGCCTTCTTAATGTAGGTTTCGACATTCTCGATTAACTTTTCGAACGTCATGAGTGTTTCCAAATTATCACCTTAGTATTTTAATGAAGTATAAATCGGATATTTACTGAGTTTATTACGTCCTTCAAGTGCTTCTAATTCGATGAAGAATGCCAAACCAACAACGATACCACCAAGTTTTTCAACCAATTGAACGGTTGCGTCCACGGTACCACCAGTTGCAAGTAAGTCATCGACGATCATCACGCGATCACCTTTTTTAATGGCATCTGAGTGTAATGAAAGTTCATTCGAACCGTATTCTAAATCGTATTTTACAGTGACTGTTTCTCTTGGTAATTTGCCTGGTTTTCTAACTGGTGCAAATCCGCAACCCAATGCATATGCGACAGGACACCCAAAAATGAACCCACGAGCTTCTGGTCCAACAATGACAGTCGCTTCTTGCGCTTTGGCAAATTCAACCATTTGATCACACGCATATTTATACGCTTCACCATTTAGCATTAATGGCGTAATATCGCGAAACAAAATGCCTTCTTTTGGAAAATCTTCAATTGATGCAATATAATCTTTTAAGTTCATAGTAAACCTCCATGTAACAGTATTATTTTACTATAAATTACGATAATTTACTAGACTAAATGCCAACTTTCAAGGCGAAGTCATAGATTCGTGCAGCTTGGTTAAAAAGCGTTGAGTACAGATAATCGAATTGGTAACTGGTTATGATGTCTAATCGATTTGGTAGGATTAGCCCACCAACAACTAATATTTTTTGACCACGGTTATCTAGTATTGCCCGTCTAATCGCTTCATCATTAAAATACTTGATGATTAAGATCTCGGCACTAGTCTCCATGGCATCGTAAAACTTGGCAATATCTGTGACTTCAAGCGCAACAATGGTATCCGATACATACTTCGCTTTTTCAACCGCATCTTTTAATGACTCAGATAAATCGACCATGGTCTCATCGATGAGGTAATAAGATAACGCTTCAGCGCCACCATCTTTAAACGCAACACGTTCAATTGCTTCAAACCCCGGTGAATATAAACCTAAGTCCGCAATACGGGCTTGTCCAAGTTTATTTTGATAATATTGCAACATCGATGCAATCCCACTCATTTTTCCTAGGATAAACTTAACAACATCTAGTGCATGATATAAACTATGCTCTTCACCTTGAAGTGAACATATAATGTCACCACGTTTCATGTGTTGTCCGTTTTCTTTATGTTTTCTAAATGTGATATTCATATCAAATAGGTTTAAAAACATCTCGACTTCATTAATGCCAGATATAATCCCATCTTCTTTACTGATTAAATAAAAAACAGCAGGTCTTTTAGAAACGATGTGATGCGGCTTGCTGCTTAAATCTTCAACCAATTTTTCAAAATAAGTCATGATATTCATGGTTTAATCCCTCCCTATACCTTCATTTTATCTTTTTAAAGCCCTATTATGCAAGTAATATGTGATATAATCATTTATGATTAAGAAAGGGTGTTTTTATATGAAACCACTTGCACATAGATTGAGACCAACTCGATTTGATCAAGTTGTTGGTCAAGACCATCTAGTCGGTCAATCCGGCATTATCACCAATATGATTGGGCAGAAAAAACTCATTTCTTTTATACTATATGGTAATCCAGGTACTGGTAAAACGACCATTGCAAATTTAGTGGCACAGTTGTCTCAACTGGATGCCTATCAATTTTCAGCAGCTACCGATTCAAAATCTAGATTAAAAGACATCATTGATACCACCGCGTACCATGATATATTAATCATCATCGATGAAATACATCGCATGAAGACAGATATTCAAGACTATTTATTGCCGTTTGTTGAAAATGGGACAGTAACGATTGTTGGCCTTACTACGCAAAATCCTTATATGTCAGTCAATCCTGCGATAAGGTCACGTTGTCACATATATAGACTCAATGATATATCAAAGTCAGATATAATCACTGTCCTTAAAAATGCCCTAAATTCAGATGAAATTGATACAGATGCTGTTCTAACCAATGACACATTGTCTTATATTGCTGATGCCGCTGGTGGCGAAGTCAGAACTGCCTTAAATATGCTTGAAGCCACGCTACTACTGTCTAAAGAAGGTATCATAACACCACAAATCGCGAAGATGGCTATTGGTAAGCCAGTTTTGAATTTAGATGCTGACCAGGATAACTATTATGACATTTTATCTGCGTTTCAAAAATCTATTCGTGGTTCAGATGTGGATGCAGCCCTTCATTATCTAGCAAGACTTATCACCCTAGAAGACTTAGTGTCGATTACAAGACGTATGATTGTGATTGCTTATGAAGATATTGGTTTAGCAAACCCAGCCATTGGACCTAAAGTGGTTGCTGCATGTGATGCTGCATTCAAAGTGGGCTTCCCTGAAGCACGTATTCCACTTTCAGTAGCTGTCATCGATATGGCTTTATCACCAAAATCCAATACAGCCATTGTCGCCATTGATGGTGCATTAGCTGAATACCAGACAGGTACAGTCGGTCCAATCCCAAGACATATTTTGAACCGTGAGATCAAAGCTAATCCAAACCTGTACAAATATCCTCATGATTATCCAAAGGCAATCATCAATCAAACCTATTTACCAGATAATCTTATAACTAAGACCTATTACACACCAAAAGATGACTCTACCTATGAAATTGCACTGAAAGAGCGTTTAATATGGATTAAAAAAAAGAAAGCTGCTTTATAGGCAGTTTTCTCCGCTTTTAAACGATTTCAACACATATTATCAAAACAAAAACTGCTTTATAGGCAGTTTTCTTCTTTATTAGATGATTATTAGCTATAGTATAAAAACAAAAACTGCTTTATAGGCAGTTTTCTTCTTTAACTTATTTGATTTCTTCGAAATATCTTATGAATGCAACTTCAAAGTGAAATGGTAAATCTTCGTCTCTGATTAGTCCACCATACCATCCACCAACCGCTAAGTTAATGATCATGTAGTAGGAATCATCAAATGGCCATTCATCATGTGTGTCGCCTGGTTTTTTGTTGACTTTCAAGATTTCTTCATAATCGACTAAGAATCTAAGTTCGTTTTCTGACCATTCTAATATGTAATCGTGGAAATTGTCACTGGCATCTTTTAATACTTTGCTAGTACCGATGTCTGTACCAATTCGATGATTATACGTACCAGTATGAATCGCACAGGTTACTTTTTCAGGTCTATTGCCTGCATATTCAAGTAAGTCGATTTCGCCTACATGAGGCCATCTGTATTGACTGTCTGTGCCTAAAAACCAGATTGCTGGCCATGCGCCTTTACCTTTTGGCATTTTCGCTCTAACAACGAATCTGCCATATTTAAAGTGCTTCTTGTTTTTAGTCATCAACCTTGCACTATGGTATTTACAAGTATCTGTATGATGTTTAGTTGCAACAATGTGTAACGCGCCATCTTTTACATAACAATTTTCAGGCGAATCTACGTAACATTGTGATTCATTATTTGCCCATTTTTCACCGACTTGAAATGTCCAAATATCGGGATTTGGTGCGCCAGTGTAATCAAAGAGTTCTTCAAAAACCAATTTATAATCTGCCATATCTTATACCTCTTTACTATTATAGTATGATTCATCATTATAAACAACCGTGTAACCCAATTTATTTTTCCTTCATAATCTAGTATAATATACCACACGGAGGTATTTATACATGCATCAATTTCATAAAACTACAAACCCTATCGTCACCTTAAAGGTTAAAGATTTCGGTACCATGACCATCGAATTATTCCCTGAGATTGTACCTAATACAGTACATAACTTCATTGATTTAGTCGAAACAGGTTATTATACAGGGACTATTTTCCATAGAATCATTCCGAATTTCATGATTCAAGGCGGTCAAGGTGGTAATAGAAAACCAATTAAAGGTGATTTTAGAACCAATGGCGTAGATAACCCAATCTTACATGACCGTGGCGTCCTTTCCATGGCACGCACAAGCTATCCAAACTCAGCGACATCACAATTCTTCATCATGCATCAAAAATCACCACATTTAGATGGTCAATATGCAGGATTTGGGATTGTAACAGATGGTTTTGAGGTCATTGATCAAATCGTTGCTTCAAAAAGAGATTATAGTGATAAACCACTAAAAGATATCGTGATTGAATCTGCAACCATTGATTTAAAAGGCGTAACTTATCCAAAACCAACCTTACTATAGGCAAATTAAAACACTACTTTGAAACCCAAAGTAGTGTTTTTTCTTTGAATTAAGATGCTACAAAGGTAAACGGATCACTCATTTTGGATATTCTACCAGTGAAGTCTTCTGCTTCAATGGTAATTTCGTATGATTGTCCAGGATTTAAATTCTTTAATGTGTATTGATTTAAATTCGAATACCCCTTAAATGTGCCATCCACATAGATTGCATAACGTTTAACGTCTGTATCATCTTGTGCAGATTGCCAGTAGATGCTATTTGCCAATTGTTGGACTTTGATGTCTTCTACTTTAGTTGGAGCGGATTTATCAACCGTCGCATAGTCTTTTTGATAGACTCTAACATAATCGACTTCAAATGCCGTTGGGAATATTGAATCATCCACTTCACCACCAAGGGTACCGCCAATGGCTAAGTTTAAAATCATAAAGAACATTTGGTCAAATGGGAATACTTGTTTGTATTCATATTGTTGTGTAAATGCAGGTGCATAAACCACTTCATTGAATTTAACCCCATCGACAAACCATTGGATTGAACCTGGTCTCCAAATCACTTCATAATTGTGAAACTCTGTATTCGCGGTTGGTAGGCTATACTCTCTAACTGGTGTATCGCCGCCATTTCTAGCTTCTGTATGAACAGTACCACTGACTTTAGTTGGTCTGTTACCAACATATTCCATGATATCAATTTCACCACTTTTTGGCCATCCACCATACACGCTCATCGTAGGCATCATCCAAATAGCTGGCCAAGTACCGCCACCAACTGGATTTTTAGCTCTCACAATGACTCTAGCAAATGTGAAGTCACCTTTGTATTTGGATACGATACGGCTAGATGTATATTCTCTACCTAAATAAGATTCTTTTTTCGCAATGATGCTTAAAACTGAATCTTTTACTTCTGTATTTTGATCTGTATAATACTGTAATTCGTTGTTGCCGCCACCATTACCATTGACTTCATAAGTCCATTTTTCTGTATCGACGGCATCGCCCTCAAATTCGTCTGCCCAGACACATACCCAACCGCCATCGAGTGTCGTTTCGCTACAATCCTCAGCAGCAGTTAGTGGATTTAAGCCATTTGGTGGTGTGTTATTACTACAAGCGACAAGCATCACTGATAATAGTAATAAAGACACTAAACTTATCTTTTTCATATAAAAATCTCCTATTCTCCGGTGATACCAGTTCTATCGATACTCTCCGTAAATTGTCTTTGACCTATAAAGTATAATACCATTAAAGGTAAAATTGAAAGCATATTCCCTGCAAGTCTAATCGCTTCATTCAGCTCAGACCCTAATGTGCCAGGTGGATATAACAACTCGTAACTGGCCACAAATTGATCTAACTTCAGTGGCAATGTTACGGTTTCACCGACATATAGTGCAGTCATAAACGTTTCGTTCCAGTACCAAACCATCGAGAATAAAAATACAATGACAATCGAAGGTATAGCAGATGGTAATGCAATTCTTAAGAATATCTTGATGTGTGATGCCCCATCAATTTCAGCAGATTCCATTAATACATGTGGAATCGTCTTGAAGAATTGATAGAAAATCAAAATAAAGATAGATTGATTCAGACCTTGTCCTAAAAACGCTGGATAAGTCATCGAGCCTTGAGAACTCATGATGCCTAAATCTCTAAATATAATCATGTTTGAAACCATGGTTACTTGTGGTGGTAAGATGAATGTTGCTAACATTAACGCAAACAAGATACGCTTGAATGGGAAGTTAAATTTAGCAAATCCATACCCAATTAGTGCGGAAGATACCGTCGCTAAAATCGATACTTTGAATACATATCCAAATGTTTGATAAATCGATTGTGGCAACTGTAATACTTCCAGTGCACGTTGATAGTTTTCGATTTCAATGGTTGTTGGTATCCATTTGACACCTGGGTCAATTAAATCCTGAACCGTTTTAAACGAGTTAACAAACATGAATAAAACAGGGTATAAATATACATAAGAGAAACTGATCAATAATGTATATATCGCAATTTTATAGAATAAACCATCTGTTAAATGCATCCCATAAAAAATCTTTTTAAGTTTTGCTTTAGCAGCTCTTCTATCTTTTTGTTTAAACGCTTTATAACGCTCGATTAACCCCATTTTTTCACCTCTTTTCGCTTAAAGCTTACCATACCAATGAAGATTAGCATGATAATAACCATAAGTAGGAAATAAATCCATGAGATTGCTGCTGCATAACCATACCCAAAGTATTGTGATGAATCTGGTCCACCACTTCTCATGTGAATGGTTGCAAGTTCTAAGATACCGCCTGGTTCAACGTATAATGACATCGATACAACCACATAAATGATCGCAACCGAAATCAATGGTTTGATGGAAGGCAGTGTAATCTTCCAGAAATTATCCCACGGGCTAGCACCATCAATCGATGCGGCTTCATAAATGGATGAATCGATTTTTTGAAGACCTGCAAGGAAAATCAAGATTGGTACGCCGGCATACCATAATACCAATAACAAGGATGAAAATAGTGCTTCAAGTGGATTGGCAATCCAAGACCCCAGGTTTTGGAATATAAAGCCAATCGCATTCGATTCCTCAATGGAAGGTAAGCTTGTCGCATCTTGTCTGGTTAATTCCGTGATGACTGGACCAGATGATATGATGACTGGTAAGAAAAATATCGTACGCCAAATGCCTTTGCCTTTTACCGGTTGATTGATGAGCATCGCAATCATAATGGCGAATACCACAATTAGGGGTACTGCTAATACAATTTTACCGATATAAGCACCAAATAATGGCAATAATGTCTGGCTTCTTGCGATATTTAAATAGTTAGTAACGCCATGCCAAGATGATGTTATCCCTGTTTGTAAGTTATAAAATGATTTTGTAAAGGATAAATATAGTGAATACATCATTGGATAGAACGTAAATCCTAAGTATCCAACTAACCATAAGAATATGAATAGATAGCCATAAAAGGCTTCTCTGCGATATCTCGTTACCTTGAATTTAAGCTTATTATTAAAGAATCCAATATGTGTGTTGGACATATGGATAACCCAATTATGTGTCAAAAATCTAAAGAAGCTATCCACGTATTTAGCAAGCTTTGTACGATAAAAATCACCGATTTCACCAAATAAGTACCTAAACACATAGGCTGTTTTATTCCATTGTGATGAAAAGAAGTCTTTGCTCGTCTTTTTTGTTTTTTTAATCCATCTGAAAGGTGCTGTTATATATTTCATATCATCACCTCATAAGACTTACCAAATAATACCAACCCATCATTGATATATGGTTTATCGCCATAATTAATATAGATTGAAACATCATTCGAATAAGTGATTTTTACAACACCGGATGCAATCACGACGCGGTCTTCGATATAATACCCACGTACGTATTTTAACGCATCATTTAAGAAGTGATAATCTTCGATGATTTCTGCTTCATAATCGCTATAAGCTGTGGTGTAATACATGTTAGATTTGGTATAACGCATCTTGTAAGTATCTGCTTCTGTTAAGATGTAACTTGGATTTAAACCAAAGTCAATCATCATTAATAAGCGTTCACCACCAAGGGCATTGAAGTTTAGGTAAGATGTATACATTTCCATGCTACCAGCTAAAACAATTGGTAATAATGGGACTAAATCTGAATAGAAATTGAATTGGCTGTTTGTGACGGCCATATTCAAGTATGCATCTGTATTTGCCCATAAGTACATGTTTGGATTAGAAAGCATTAAGTTATCAAATAATCCCACTAAGTTTTGATACGTTTCTAATGAAACCGTACGTTCCTTAATCGAATCATTATAATAACTGAATAACACATCACCTATGTCTTGTATTTCGACCCCATAACCGAGGTTTTCATAGAAGTTTACATCATTTTCAGCTTTCGCAAAACTCTTACTAGGATATAAAATATCGATTTCAGATCTTGAGCCTGTAAAACTGATGTTGGTATAAGTCATTTTTAATCTAGAAATGGTTCTGGATACGTCGCTAATGTAATTGACACGCTTTGATTCGTTGCCAATGACATAATTATTAACCAAATACGCTTGGTTACCATCTGCTTCCAGTGCCTCAGATAAATCTTTATACGTGCCTGAGCGTTCATTTAACTTAGTTCTAGCTAAACCAACCCCATAACCATCTTTACTCCAACCACTTAAACTAATTGATTGGTTGGTAATGCCTGCTGCTTTGATGGTCTCATAAATATCAAGTACGTCTTTGATTCTTGTCATTCTAATGCTTCTAGTGCCGATGAATGCGGGTTCGGTATCACTCATTAAGAAACTTAAGTTCAGATTCACATCTTGTTCTTTTTCTGTCATTTCAGTCAATACACCGATACCCGTTAAATAATCACGGTAATCTTTAGCAATTCCAACATATGAGGCATCTGAATTACTTAAGAAATTATAAGTCACTTCATAGTTTTGATTGATATGAGTAGTTGGTAAGGTTAACGAACCACCACCCTGTGCATTGATGATTCTTGTATATAGTTCTCTCAATACAAATTTAGTATGAATGTAGTTGTAACGTGAGTTACTGCCATAAAAACCTGCATAGAGGATGCTTTGTGCATCACCTTCAGTGACATTGGCGTAAAAAGCATTTTCACCAACTTCATGGACAACACCATAAATTGGCATGCCTAGTTGAGACGATGTATAGGAATTATAGCCCATATCCGATCCATAAAAACGGCTTTGATAGGTATCATTATGTGACTTGTTCAGTCTGACTAATGCACCAACACCATCTGGAATCACAAAGTATCCAGGTACTGTGTCGCCTCTAGTTGAACCCAAGTAAGGGAATAAATATAACCCTGTTAGTTTAAAGCGGTCATCGGATTCAATGATCGAATCATTATCGACAAATGCTTTAAATTCGCCATTTTCAAGTGATAGCGTTACATTAAATTTAAAACCATATTCCTTAACATCGATTTCGGTTGTTAAAGTAGTGGCTGTTTCACTGGTTTTTGTTACTTTGACTGCATCTTCATCATAACGTTCTGGTATGATGATTTGTGGACACAAGTTATTGCTTTGAAAACCAGTTGGGCAAAGTTCAGGGAAATTCGCAATTAAATAACCACCACCCTGTGCATTGATGATTCTTGTATATAGTTCTCTCAATACAAATTTAGTATGAATGTAGTTGTAACGTGAGTTACTGCCATAAAAACCTGCATA
>CAKMJY010000081.1 GCA_927433595.1 uncultured Acholeplasmatales bacterium
TTTATGAAAACGCGTTGGTATTTATACTAGACGTTGCTGTTAAGCACATGGTATCAGATGAAAGATATAAATTAGCCATCGACCTAGTTAACGAAGGTTTATTAACTAAGGAAGAAGCAATTCTAAAAGTTGAACCAGCACAATTAGATGCACTACTTCACCCTACGTTTGACCCTAAAGCAATCAAAGCTGCAAAACCAATCACTCAAGGCTTAGCTGCATCACCTGGTGCTGCTTATGGTAGAGTTGTATTTACTGCAGATAGAGCTGCTGAACTAGTTAAAAAAGACAAATTACCAGTTGTACTTGTGAGACAAGAAACATCACCTGAAGATATCGAAGGTATGGTTGTTGCATCAGGTATTCTAACTGCACTTGGTGGTATGACATCACATGCTGCCGTTGTAGCACGTGGTATGGGTACATGCTGTGTTGCCGGTGCTGGTGACGTTAAAGTTAACGAAAAAGCTAAATACTTCACAGTAGATGGCGTTAAATATAACGAAGGCGATTACATCTCAATTGATGGTTCAACTGGTTATGTTTATGGTGAAAAGATTGCCACAGTTGAAGCAACTGTATCAGGCGACTTTGCTACCTTAATGTCATGGGCTGACGAAATCAGAGTATTAAAAGTTAGAACAAATGCTGACACACCAAGAGATGCGCATCAAGCGAGAGAATTTGGTGCTGAAGGTATTGGTCTATGCCGCACAGAACATATGTTCTTTGAAGCAAGCCGTATTAAAGCAATGCGCGAAATGATCGTAGCTAAGAACCTAAAAGAAAGAGAAGCTGCTCTTGCTAAGTTATTACCGATGCAAAGAGAAGACTTCAAGAAACTTTATAAGGAAATGGAAGGCTATGCCGTTACCGTTAGATACTTAGATCCACCTCTACATGAATTCGTACCTCATACAGATGCTGAAATTAAAGATTTAGCAGTTGAAATGGGCTTAGAATTTGACGTATTAAAGAGAACAATCGAAGACCTACATGAAACCAACCCAATGTTAGGTCACCGTGGTGTCAGACTTTCTGTAACATACCCTGAAATTGCAGTGATGCAAACCAGAGCCGTTATCGAAGCTGCTATCGAAGTGACTAAAGAAGGCTTACATGTTGTGCCTGAAATCATGATTCCTTTAATTGGTGAATTAAAAGAATTCAAATTTGTTAAAGACATCGTTGTGAAGACTGCGGATAAACTAATCAAAGAATCTGGCTTAGATATTAAGTATCTAGTTGGTACTATGATTGAAATCCCAAGAGCTGCTTTATTAGCGGATGAAATCGCTAAAGAAGCTGAATTCTTCTCATTCGGTACAAATGACTTAACTCAAATGACATTCGGCTTTAGCCGTGATGACGCTGGTAAGTTCTTACCTGATTACTATAAGACTAAGATTTTCGAATCTGACCCATTTGCTCACATCGACCAAAGAGGCGTTGGTAAATTAATGAAGATGGCAGTTCAACTAGGTAATGAAACAAGAGCTTCTATTAAGACTGGTATCTGCGGAGAACACGGTGGAGACCCTCAATCAGTAGAATTCTGTCATGCAATCGGTTTAAATTATGTTTCATGTTCACCATTTAGAGTGCCAATTGCACGTCTAGCTGCTGCACATGCACAAATCAAAAACCCACGTAAATAATTAAACTTTAAAGCGATAGCGTAATACCTATCGCTTTTTCTTTTAAGCAAATCATTATATAGATTCTTCTAAATCTATTAATATGAAGTAAAAGGGGTGTCAATATGTTTAATAAAACCTATATCAATATCGCATCAACAGATATTCAAAAGAATCGCACGTTCTATCAAGCCATAGGATTTGAACTCATTACCGATTGGTCAGATGATTCAACCAGTAGTTATAAAATCAATGATACGACTTACTTAATGGTCATGAACGTTGAAAAATTCACCGGTTTCACCAAATCAGATTTACCAAACAGTTTCTTGCAAAATGAAGTTATACTTAGTTTTGAACTTGAAAGTAAAGAAGCCGTTGATGATTTATTAATGCTAGTAAAATCAAATGGTGGCAGCGAATTCGGTAGCGCAACTGATAGTGACTTCATGTACTATAGAGCATTTAGAGATACAGATGGACACCGATTAGAAGTCTTCACCTTCAAAAAATAAAGAACGCATTTTGCGTTCTTTTTGTTATCTGAAGTTCACTTTATTGATATAGCCTTGCATATCAAACTTACGTTCTAAGCCTTTATCATTCATATAGCGTAGTTTCCCAAAAATAGGTCGTTCGGTCCACGCTCTATCGTGTTTACCAAAACACCATGCAACGCCTGTATAACTGTTTGGGTCTCTGCCATCAATGAAGTAGGCATTGTTTAAGCTTAAGATGGTTTGATAAGCCTCTTCATGGGTTTGACTCCACTCAATGATTTTTTTTGCCCAATACATGCGCATGTAGTTATGCATGAAACCAGTCTCAACCATTTCTTTCATGGCCGCATTAAAATAAGGGTCATGTGTCTTGTAGTTAATATAGTCGTCTTTGGTATAAAGATACACACGTTCATCTGACTGATGTACTTTCATGGTTTCATACGCCCATGGTTCTGTCATGCCAATAAAGGTATCATACCTTGGATTGTAGTAACAATAATTGAAAGCTAGTTCTCTTCTGATGAAGATTTGTTCCTTGTATGCTTCATAAACAGTCTCAGTAATCTTTTCTTGGTCCAATGCCATCTTTAATTGGTCTAGTATCTCTAAGGTCGAGATTTGACCAAAGTGAATGTACATGGATAAGTTGGAAGTGTAATCATTAGATGGATCACTCGATTCTTCATAATAATGAACCTTGTTTTGAATGAAGTTAAATAAATGTTTTGATGCTTCTACATAACCGCCCTTGTAGACAGGACTTGGCTTAATATCGCGATTTACATTGAGTTCGTCAAGCACAGTTTGAAGCGCGTTTAAATCTATATCTGAAGAGATATTTAATTTGGATTGGTTTTTTAATAATGGTGTTTTCTCGTGGTCATTAAAGGCAAGAAACAACTTATTGAGTTTGGGTCTAATCGTATATGCCCCATATTCCACTTTATCGGATGCAACCCTAACTGGGACGATTAAATCGGTGTCCACCATGGCTATATCTAAACTAGGGTAAGCTTGTGCATCGCTTATGATATGACTTCTGAATTGAAGTTGTGGTTTAAGATACCCTTTATCCATAACCAATGCTTGTGCATTTATCAAAAATGGTTTAATCGTTTCTTCGGGAGATCCTTTTTTGATAACCATATTCATGTGTAATTTATTAGCCCAATTGTATACATCTTTAAGACCTTCTAGCATAAATTGAAAGTGTCTAATGTTGGCTTCCGGATAACCTTCATAAAGCGAGAAAAAAATCATCAACGGTAATTGATATTGGTTGGCAATCTCTATGGCATGATTTAAAGCATGGTTATAATGGATCCGTTGAGATTGTTGCATAAAGTAGATAACATACTGTTTGGATTCATCTCTATAACCTTCTTTTAAATATTCGATGCGTAATGGGTTCATATATCCTCAAAACCTTTCTATTTGTGATAAGTCTATTATTTAGAACGCTTCTTGTTAGCGGTATTGGTATAAATATATTATAATATACTTAAAGCACAAACGCTTTTTAAAGCTACACAAATCTAAAATTTTATCAGGAGGTGTCTTAAATGACCATGTTTTTAAAGCTTTACGGTATTGCCTTTCTCGTATTCTTTGTCGTTGATTTAATTTGGTTAGGGTTAGTTGCGAAAAGACTATACCAAAAAGAGATTGGACAACTATTAAAACCTGATGTCAACTGGGTTGCGGCTATGATTTTCTATGCATTATTCATTGCTGGGCTTGTTATTTTTGTGTTAATGCCAGGTGTGGATGCCAACTCATTATCTAAAGTCATGATGTTAGGTGCATTCTTTGGGCTAGTAACCTACGCCACATATGATTTGACTAACCTAGCAACATTAAAAGACTTTACACTAAAAATTACGCTGATAGACTTAACCTGGGGTACATTCCTCGGCTTTTCTACATCTACATTATCATATCTCATCTATCAAGCCCTACATTAGGAGGTCATCATGACAACTACCATTTCAAAAGAAACACTCTTTAAATCATTTCTATTAGGCGCTAAATATGTCATCACTGAAAAAGACGGCCTAAACTCAATCAATGTATTTCCGGTTGCCGATGGCGATACCGGCTCAAACTTAACATCCTTAATGAAAAGCATTTTACTAAAAGCCCGTTTAGAAAACACGCTGGCTGATACAGTAAAAAGTATCTCTGATGCCGCCATCACAGGTGCTAGAGGTAATTCAGGTATTATTTTCGCCTCTTATATCTACGGCTTTTCAAACGGCATTAAAGGGGAAACACTCGACTTAGATACCTTTATTGATTCGATGGAAAGTGCTTCTAAGAATGCTTATCAATCGATTGAAAAACCAGTTGAGGGCACGATGATTACCCTCATGCGTTTATGGCATGAAGTGTTAAATGATATCAAAGATAAAGCGACAGATTTTGTCACGCTGCTTTCTACTGCATTTGAACAAATGAAGAAAGAACTTGAACACACCAAAGACTTACTACCTGTATTAAAGGAAAATAAAGTCGTGGATGCTGGTGCTAAAGGTTTTTATCACTTCTTAGATGGTTTTATTAGAGGCTTTAAAGGTGAAGATATCGAAATCGATATGAAAGATACCTTAGAAACTCATTTACACGTCGATCACTTTGAAGAAACACAAACTAGATATTGTACAGAAGTATTAATTGAAGGTAAAGATATGAATCTTGATTCAATTAAGGCTTTATTACACCCTCAAGGTGACTCATTGGTTGTTGCAGGGCATAAAGGTTTGGCTAGGGTTCACATTCATACAGATGACCCTGCAAAAGTATTTGAACTGATTGAACCAGTAGGTCAAATCATCGACCAAAAAGTCGATGATATGAAAAAGCAATTTGAAGTGGCGAACCATAAGAAACATAAGATTGCATTAGTCACAGACTCAATTGCCGACTTACCAGATCACTATGCTGAAGACAAACAAATTCATGTGTTAAATTTATCACTACTGATTAATCAAGTCACCTACTTCGATAAGTTAACGATTGAAAACAGTCGCTTCTATCAATTGATGAATGACTTAAAGGAATATCCAAAATCGAGTCAACCAAATCCGAAAACCGTTGAAAACTTATATTCATTCTTAACAACCTATTACGATGAAATCATCGTGATCACCGTCTCTTCTAAGATGAGTGGGACTTATCAAGCACTTCTAAATGGTAAGAAAGCATTCCCTAACCATAAGATTACCGTCATCGACTCTCTACAAAATAGCGTTGCTGAAGGCATGCTTGTTAAAAAAGCAATGACTTATATCGAACAAGGTCATGACTATCAAAACATCATCGATAAGATAGAGAAAGACAAGATATTAACAAAGATCTTAGTATCCGTTAAAACATTGAAGTATATGATTCGTTCAGGTAGACTTAAAAAGACCACAGGTTTAGTTGGTAAAATGATCAACTTAAAACCTATCATCTCGATTGATGATGAAGGCATGGGCATCATTGAAGCGAAGGCCTTTAGTTTAGGTAAGAGCGATCAACTCATCTTTGACCACATCAAACAAGTTCATGAAACTGCTGGTATTGAAGCTTATGCACTGGTTCAAGTGAATGCGATGGACCGAATTCAAAAGTATGTCAAAGAACTTGAGAGAATCACTGGACAAAAACCAGATTATGTCTCTGAAATCTCAACGATTGTTGCGATGAACGCAGGGATTGGTTCAGTTGCAGTTGCCTACATCAAAAAAGAAAAATAATTAAAAATTAAGTCACAAAAAAAGCACACATTTTCGATGTGTGCTTTTACTTTATGTATTGTTTTATAGACTGTAAATTCGCTTTATATAGCCTTTTTATACAGATATTTCATTATCGTTTTTAGAGCTGTTTTTATTCGTCTTTTTCAATTCTTTCTAAATCTTTAGCTAAACCTGGTGTTGGTTTTTTCTTACCCAATTTAGACTTCTTAAAGGTAAATACAAACACGGTTACTATGGTTGCTACCAACATATAGATTGCCATGTTGATCAGTGCCCATTTGGTCGTATCGATGATGTGAGCTGGCGCTAAACTTAAGACGCCAATTTTTGTCTCTGGTAATTGACTATTATTTTCATAGTAATTGCTCAAGATTTGCTTTAATTGATAACGCTCGTTGGTAATATTAAGTGATGCATCAATGATTGGTTCTTCAACTAACTCTAAACCTACTTGGAGGTTTGTCACTACCTCATATTGATCATCCTTAATGAAGTAATCCCTTCCAATGAAAGAACTACCTGTGTCTGGAATGATGGCAGTATATAAAGGTAAGCTTGCTATCCTAATACCTAAGAATTCTACTGTGGTGTTTTTTGCTGTTTTAAGTTTTACTGAGTAAAAACTATCTAGTGGTGTGCCATCTATTTGGTGAATTAAGAAGAATATACCTTCATTAATGACCAATTCGCCTTTTTCGAAATAGACCTGGACAACTTCATAGACCATCACTCTAAGCGTCATATCGTCTAGGATATGGGTTTGCTCATATAGGAGCTGATTGTTATAAAATTGGTTAGGTACGAATGTCTCATATGCACCAACTTCTAATGCTTCTGCGCCTACTTCATTGATGTATGCAGTTTTGATGTTGGAATCTGTATAGTTGTAAGTTAAGATTAACCCTAATGCTACTACAATCCCATATACAATCCGAAAGAATACTTTATACATATTATCCCCATACGCCTAAGCCTGCGGCTTTGGCTTCACTTTCTGCATTTGCCATCCAAGTTTGAAGAGAAATGCCTTCAAATACTAATAATCCTTGTGGGTCTGAATAGTTATTTTGTGAGAATCCATTTTTAACTAGCTCGTAATTTAATAGTTTCCCATCATACCATACCAATCCTAGGTATCTACCGTATGTATCTGTGTTACCTGAAGCTGGATCATATTGAATATAAATGGTAGTTGCATTGCTCAAGGCATTGTAGACATATTGTCTCGCTTGTGTTGCAACTATGCCTGAACCTGTTTCTGGTGTATCAATGCCGATAAATCTAACACGATTATCATATGTAAATCCTGGTGTGAACTGTGCTGTATCGCCATCGTTATTTGAAACAAACGATACACTAGCGACACCGCCCGGTTCAGTGAATGGCTTATCTAAGAATGAGTCATCAAAATTGAATGTCTCAGGATATGCATATGGATGTCCACCGAGTATGTCTGAATAGTTCTTTGCGTATCTATCCCAATTGTTGATATTGAATGTCGTCGTTGGTTCGCTGATTGATTCATTTCTAACCAATGTCATATCTGCTAGAATAAATAATCCCCAACCAATATTACCTAAGACATCCACATTAGTGCCGTTATAGTATTGGATAGCAATGGTATCATTACCATTGAAATCAAGCTGATTTGTTACAAAATCGGCCTTATCAAGGATTTCTTGATTACTTTCGGTATAACTAATCACATAAGTGCTTTTAGCTTCTAAAATGCCTTCTAATTGAATGGTAATAGATGGTGTGTTTGATCCATCCTGATAGATTAAGACGTTATATTCTGATAGGTCCAGACTTTCATCCGTTCTATTATATAGTTCTAGTGCTCTATTATATAAAGACCCTTCTACATATTTTGAAATCATTAGATTGGTCTTGGTTTCAATGAGTGGTTCTGCCAAGTATATGATGACTTCTGCTTGATCTGACACAATGTCACCTGTTTTAAGGTTACCACCATAATTAACAAATTGACCTGCTTCAGTGTTATTTGTTAATGTGTTTCTAAATTCTAGTATGACGTTCATCCCTCTAAATTTAGATATGATTTCTGATTGTGTTAAACCCGTTAAATCTGGTAATTGATTCAAATGAACTGAAACATAGACTACTACCGTTGTATAAGGTTTGACTATGTCATTTGGATTTAAATCATTACCGTATCCAATGACCCTACCTTCTGGTACATTCCAGTTTACGACGTCTTCAAATGCGATAGATAACTTATAGGTTGAGAGCTTTGTTAAAGCTTCTTCTCTCGTATAGTTTCTGACATCTGGCAATGTGATGTCTTCATTTTTAGTTTGGCATGCTGCTAGGCCTAAAAGTGACACTAACAATAAACCAATGAAACTTATCTTTTTTATCATGATATGATGCTCCTTTATAGCGTAAGAATATTATATCATATAATGATAAACCATCATAAATATGTGTTATATGCGAAAAAAAGGACGTATCCTTTCGAATACATCCTTAATTTAAATGTGTTTGATTATGCTGCTGGCGTCATTGTATGTGAGCCAAGGAATGTAGCTGTATTTTGAGGATGAACATCCCATTCAGCTGGATTCCATGTTGCAACTGGACCAGTAACTGCTGCATTTCTAACTAATGTAAATTCAGCTGTTGCACCAGTACCTACAGTCCATGAAGAACCTGGGTCAGTACCAATTACACCAAATACATCTAGCAATGCATCATTCTTTAATAATGCAACTGCATCGTCACCATTCCAGTTTGGAACAGATGGATATGGTTGCGCAAGGTCAGCTAATGCCAAGATTTCTGCATTTGCACTTGAGTTTGCTAATACAAATACTTCACCATGTGCAAGTGTTCCTGTCATTTGATAGGTTTGTGATGCTTCTGCTGCGCCATTAGAATATAAGACTAACTTATAGGCTGATAGGTCGACAGTTACACCTGTACCGTTATAGATTTCAATCGCTTTATTGCTTGAAGAACCTTCGATATATTCAGAAATGAATAAGTCAGTTGCGAATGAACCTGTAGATACTGCTGTACCTAATAAGATTTCAAATGTTTCAACTTGAGTTGCTGCATTTAAAGTCAATGTTGCTGTTAATGTTGCTGTTACTTGACCAGATTCTGGCATTGTAACTGCACCTGTTGCAGCGTCAACTAATACTGAGTCTGATGACCAAACGATGGTTGAACCGTTTGTACCAGAAACTGGTAATGTTAATGTTGCTGCTTCAGTTAATGCTGCTGCTAATTCTAATGCAGCTGCATCTAGTGCTACTAAGTCAGCATCAGTTAAGCCAACTAATACATCAAATGTCTTAGTTTCTGTTAATGTGCCTAGTGTTAATGTTGCTGTTAATGTAACAGTAACTGTACCTGTTGTTGGTAATACAACCACACCTGCTGCTGAGATAACGGCTGCATCGCTAGTTGCCCATGCGATTGTTGATCCGTTAGCACCAGTTACTGGTAATGTTAATGTTGTTGCTTCTTTAACTTCTGAAACGACAGATAATGCTGCTTTGTCGCCTGCTAATTCGTTAGCTTCGGTAACTGCAACTTCTGTCACTAATGTTGTTTCAGTGAAGTATAAGAATGGTTTGTTTGCCCATGCCATTACGTTTGTAATTTCAACTTCTTTACCAACAGTTAATGTTGCTAATAAAGCTGCAGCTTCTGTTGATAATGCTGTGCGTGAATCCCATTTCATATCGATTCTTTCGCCTGTAGCAACTCTTTCAAGTGTTACAACGACGTTACCATATGATTGTGTAGGTAATGCAACAACTTTAAGTTGTGTTAATGTTACTAAACGACCTTGGTAAGGTAGCATGTCATCGTTTAATGCAACTGCATCCACGTTAACTGCTGCTGGTAATGTTGCATCACCAACTGCCATTACTTCTTGTGGCGCGATTTGTCTCATACCACTGAATGCTGCTCTAGTACCAATTACTTGAACTTCTTTACCCACGTTAGCTTTTAATGTAGCTAACATAGTTGAGTTTGAAGTGTAGATTGCGATACCTGCATCACCTTGTTGGATGAAGTAAGTTCTATAGTATTCTGAAGCTGTAACAATACCTTTAACACGGTAAACAGTTGAGTTAACCGCTGCGTCAACGACTTGTTGAACAGTTGATAGTGGAATTTCACCAACTTTTACAACGATGTTTTGAGTATCTGTTTCAGTACCCTTAGTAATGGTTGCTGTTAATGTTACTTCTGTTTGTGCACCTTCAACTCTTGTAACAACACCAGTTGTTGGGTTGATGATGGCGTTATCGCTTGAAGTCCAAACGATGGTTGTACCAAATAAGTCAGTTGGTAATGTTAATGTACCATTTTCAACTTGTTGAGTTGGCACTGCTGCTACAACACCTGATTTAGCTGCTGCAACTGCTTCAGCATCAGTAAGTGGCATAACAGTGATATCTTCAGCATCACCTGTGAAGATGAATGTGTAGATGTTTCTATCTGTTCTCAATGAGTAAACGAATACGTTCATTGTAACTTTTAATCCGTCTAATGCTTTAACTGCAGCCATATTTGACTTGTAGTATTGCATAATTGCGTTTGTTGTATATGCTGAGTTAGCCGCTGAGTCGATATTTGGACCATCGTAATCTAGATTGACTAGGAATACGTCATAGTTACCAGTACCTTGAACTCTGATCTTACCACTGATTGTAATGTATTGGTATACAAGTGGTGAAGCTTCTGTATATGAAGTAGGTAATGTGCCAACGAATGCTTCAACTGAAGTTGTAATTTCGGTTGGCGTTAACACTGAAGCTGCTTCTTTAGAAGGTTTTAAGATTGTAGGCATTTCAGGGTCTTTAGTTGAGTTAAATTGCATAGAACCATTGTAGTAGTCTACTAAGCCTGTAACGTCAAATACGGATCCTTCAACAACTGTTGCTGCAGGTTCTCCGCCTGTATAGACGAATAGTACAGCTGATCCATCATAAATCATATAACCATCTTGCATCTTACCAACAACTGTAACACCTGGGACTTGTACATATGTACCTTTACCTGATGCGATTGCTGCTGCTAAGTCTGCTACTACTGTGAATTCAGCAAATGGTAAGATAACCACTTCGAATTCTTTAGTAACTGATTGTCCTTCTAAAGATAATGTTGCTGTTAAAGTAACTGTAACTTGAGTTTGTGCTCTAGTTACAACACCAGCTGCTGTTAAAGCTGCTTCATTATTAGATGACCAAGTCACTGTAACACCTTCAGAACCTGCTGTTGTAGGTAATGTGATGTCAGCTGCGATACCGTTAGATACGCCTGCTAATAATAATGCGTCTGATGCGTCTGCTAATTTAGCGGATACTGGTTTAACTGTTTCAGCTAATACAGTCACTGCGAAATCTCTAGTTTCTTCACCGATTGTAGCAGTTAAGATAACTGTAGAATCCGTTTGACCCCATGCTGGACGTGTAACCACACCTGCTGCAGAAATCACTGCTTCATTACCTGAAGTCCAAGTAACTGTTAATGTTTGTGAAACACCTGGAAGGGTAACATTTGAAGTAGTTGAATATCTTTGAGTTGTTTCGTTATATTCTAGTGAATCACCTGTGATAACCAATGCAGCAAGTGCGTCTGCTGGATCAACTACTACTGGTGCTGCTAAAACTTTAACTGTAAATACTTTAGTTTCTGAAACATCACCTAAAGTAAGAGTCGCAGTTAGAGAAACAACTGTGTCTGCTTCGCCTCTTGTAACCACACCAGTATTAGAAATCACTGCTGTATTACTTGAAACAGTTAAACCAGTAACGTCAAATACGCTACCAACTACGACTGATGCTGCAGGTTCTCCACCTGTGTATACGAATAATAATGCTGAGCCGTCATAAATCATGTAACCATCAGTTGATCTACCAACAACTGTTACACCAGGAACTTGGACATATAATCCTTTACCACCGGCGATAGCTGCTGCTAAGTCTGCTACTACTGTAAATTCAGCAAATGGTAAGATAACCACTTCGAATTCTTTAGTAACTGATTGTCCTTCTAAAGATAATGTTGCTGTTAAAGTAACTGTAACTTGAGTTTGTGCTCTTGTTACAACACCAGCTGCTGTTAAAGCTGCTTCATTATTAGATGACCAAGTCACTGTAACACCTTCAGAACCTGCTGTTGTAGGTAATGTGATGTCAGCTGCGATACCATTAGATACGCCTGCTAATAA
>CAKMJY010000082.1 GCA_927433595.1 uncultured Acholeplasmatales bacterium
GATGCACCTGTTACGATGGCAACTTTGCCTGCTAAACTAAATTTGTCTAAGATTCCCATTATTCTTCTCCTTATTTTAAATCTTTTGTTTGTACGAAATCCATATCATCGTATGCTTGGTTTTCACCACACATACCCCATATAAATGTGTAATTGGTTGTGCCAACACCAGCATGGATGCTCCAGCTTGGTGAAATGACGGCTTGTTCGTTAGATATCACAATGTGTCTTGTTTCATCCGGTCTGCCCATCATATGAAACACACGGTGTTCACTGTCTAATTTGAAATAGAAATAAACTTCCATGCGGCGTTCATGTGTATGACAAGGCATGGTATTCCAACTTGAGCCTACTGCCAGTTCTGTTAAGCCCATTTGTAATTGGCAAGTTTCTAATACTGCAGGGTGCAAGTATTGATATATGACGCGCTTATTCATCGTTTCAGCAGCACCAATTGCCCTTGGGTTAGTGATGCTAAATGGAATGTGTTTGTTTGGATAGGTCATATGAGCAGGGCTAGAGTTCATGTAAAACTTAGCTGGATCATTTGGGTTTAAAGATTCAAATTGAACGTCTTTAACACCTCTACCTAAATAAAGACCATCTTTATGTGCCATGTCGTAAACATGACCGTCTACTGTAATCTTGCCTTGTCCACCGACGTTGATTAAACCTAACTCACGTCGTTGCAAGAAATATTCAGATGCAACTTCTTTTGGTGCACCTAAAGATAGTGTTTGATGAATAGGCATGATCCCACCTGCAATGATTCTGTCAAAATGTGAATACGTTAAGCAGATATCATCCTGTTCAAAAACGGATTCAATCAAATACGTTTTGCGCAGTTTCTCCGTATCGTAGCTTTTTGAGTCTTCTGGACTGGTTGCGTATCTTACGTTAAATTTCATACTGCCTCCTTGATAATATGTTTGATGTGTTTTAAACTTGATTCGATATTTTCACCAGTGATGCCTTCAAAGATAAAGTAAGCATCAGGATTTGAATTCATCATCATCGGTAAGAGCACGTTATAATCCATGATGCCCTCTTTTAAACCGGTTTGAACTAGCTTTTGGTCTACTTCAATGTAGTTTTTTAAATGGAATACTTTGATATATGGTCTTAGCAATACCAAGGCTTCCTGTAATATTAAGTCATGTTTTGTATGATTTCTCATATTCAGTAAATTGTATAAGTCGACAATGACGCCTACGTTTGGACTATTGATGTCTTGTATTAATCGTCTTAGGACAGATGGTGCAAATATGACATGCCCATATGCTGCCTCAATTAAGACGGTTTTATTGACACTTTCTGCTTCTTTTACCAAGTCTTTAAATATCTTTAAAACACTTTGATAGGCAGATTCTGTGTGGTTATTGATGTGGTAAGTCCATTGATCATCGTTATATGAACCAGTCTCTGATGCAACATAGTCACAATTAAGGATATGTGCTAATCTCAACTGCGTTTTAAAGCGATTAATTCCGTCTTCGACTTTTCTTTTGTTACTGTGAATTGGGTTAAAATAGCTACCTAACAACATCACATCGACACTTTTTACGGCCTTTAACGATTCAAAACTGTCATCGGTTAAAGGTATATCTTCTATGAGTGCTTTGTTTGTGACTAACTGGATGCCATCAAATCCATAGGCTTTTGCTTGATCAAATAATGACTTCGCATCCATTTTCCCCATATCATGGGCACGGATGCCTAGTTTGATCACGCTAAATCTCCTAGAAAACCCAATCTGGTTGAAATTTGTTTACCAATTTCAATGAATTTTCTTGCCATCATTTGTGTTTCTTCTAATGATGTATGTAGGCTTGCAATCGATACTACCCCACAACAACGGTTTTCAAAATTGTAAATCGGAATTGCGATATTCATAATATGATTTAAATCGCCACTTAGCTCACATGTATAGCCTTTTTGAAGGATGGTTTTCTTCTCTTCTTCATCCATTTTCACAGTCGTCTCAATCTTCTTATCGAAAGCTGCATAGCATTTACCAATGTAGTTGTCTAAGAAATTGGTATATACTAAACCAACTTCTAAATGAGACATGATTTGGCTTTGTGGGGATTGATACGTGTGAACGAATACAATCTTATCGCCATTAATGCGTTTTGTAGCAAACGCATTACAGCCGTGCTCATCTGAGAATTGCTTTAACAGTGGTGCACTGGTTGTAATAAAGTTTGAGTTCTTTGTGTAAACTGAGCCGATGGCATACATCTTTGAGCCGATTACATAAGTCTTTCTAAATGGATCTTTATAGTAGATTGCATCTGCTTTATAAAGTGTTTGAAGAAAGTCATATGCAGTCGCTTTAGGCATATCTAATTCACGGTATATTTCACCTAAAGTTAACCCATCAGGATGTTTTGAAATCAGTTCTAAAATGGCTAAAATGCGGTTAACTGAGCGATTATCTTTCATGTGGATAATTCCTTTCTATTATTAACGTTGAACTCTACCTGAAGCATCTCCCTTAGCTAGTGTTTCAACTTCTTTTTCATCAACTAAATTGTAATCTCCGAATATGGTATGTTTAAGTGCACTTGCTGCAACCGCGAACTCTAGTGCTTCGCCTTGTGTTGCTTTGGTGAGTAATCCATGAATTAAACCACCTGAGAATGAGTCACCGCCACCAACACGGTCAACGATTCTAATCTCATATTGTTTGGAATAATAGAATGACTTACCATCATATATTAATGCACTCCATCCGTTATCCGATGCGGAGTGTGATTCTCTTAATGTCGTTGCAACATACTTAAAGCCAAACTCTTTGTGCATTTCTGAGAAAATACGTTCGTATCCTTTATGATCCAGTTCACCTTTAGTGACATCACCACCTGGTTTAAAGCCAAGTGTCAATTCTGCATCTTCTTCGTTGCCGATACAAACATCCACATATTGCATTAAGTCACGCATGACGACTTGTGCTTCAGCAGGTGTCCATAGTTTCTTCCGGTATTTATTATTTAGAACATGGCGCATCCATGAGACCTTCAAAAGTCATCTACGATAGAGCAGACATCGCAATTGCCTTAGCTCAACCTGAAGAGTTTGACTTTGATGCAATCTTTAAAGATGCAGATTGGTTCCATTTTTCAGGCATTACACCAGCTATTTCTAAAAAACGGCGCAGCAATCACAAAAGCAGCATGTATCGCAGCTAAAAAGCATGGCGTGATGGTATCGGTAGACTTAAATTACCGGAAGAAACTATGGACACCTGCTGAAGCACAAGTCGTCATGCGTGACTTAATGCAATAT
>CAKMJY010000083.1 GCA_927433595.1 uncultured Acholeplasmatales bacterium
ATCGTCTTAAAGGTAAAATTGATTCGTCAGACCGCGCTTCAAAATCACAGAATGATGATGGCACTTTGTAGCATTTATTAACCGCCTTTTTTCAACATTTTCATATCGCTCTTTTAATACATTTTCAAAACGCTATTGACACATTAATATGATAGGTTAATTCATCCCTAAAAAATCAATGATTCTATCTTGTGCTTTATTCGTTTACATTAATGTGATAACATTTATTTATGCAAAGCGGATAAAATACATAGTTTATTTCGTTTTATTATATGTATCGTTTATGTGAATGAGGACAATCTATCTATGATTAAATTAAGAAATGTCTACAAGTCTTATGTATCAAATAATAATAATCAGGTTGTCTTAACTGATATTTCATTATCCTGTCCAAAATCAGGGCTATTTTTCATTGTCGGTAAATCTGGTTGTGGCAAATCAACCTTATTGAATATATTGGGTGGCTTAGATACCATTGATCAAGGGACTTATCAATTTCATGACTTGTATGTTAACACACTTGATCAACAACAACTAGATGCCTTTAGAAACACGCATATTGGTTTTGTTTTCCAAGAATACCATATGATTGAAACCATGACTATTTTAGATGTACTCAAATATACGAGTATTGCCAGTAGTGGTACTTATAGTTTGGATCATATTAAACAACTTCTGACAGATTTAGAGTTAGATGAAGACACGAACAAGTATCCACATCAATTATCTGGTGGACAAAAACAAAGACTGGCAATTGCAAGGGCACTGATTAAACGACCAAGTTTAATCATCGCGGATGAACCAACTGGTTCGCTAGATCAGCATACAGGTGAGCAAATATTTAAACTTCTAAAGCGTTTATCTAAAGAAGTTTTAATTATTGTAGCAAGCCATGATGTAGATAGCGCTAATCTATATGGTGATGAGGTCATCCAGTTAAGTGATAATATAATACATCAAAAAAATAAATATGAGATTCTGGTTGAAGCCGTTCAGTTAAATTCATCAAAGCTAACCATTATAGATAGTTTTAAAATTGGTATTAAGTCCTTTAGACAACGATTCATTCGTTCTTTTATCGTTCTTATGGCCTTGGTTTTATCGATGGTATCACTGAGTATAGGTTTTTCTGGTCTACAGTTCGATAAACTGAACGCGATTTCTGAGACACAGCGTGAATTAAATCTAAATAGTTTGATGATTGAAAGCTCAAGCCCAGGTTATAACTATCAGAACTTACAGTATATCAGGTTTGATGAGTTGGAAACCTTGCGTACAAAGTACCCTGATATCAGTTTTGATACCTATTTACCAAGAACATTTAGAATTGAAGATCAGTTCATCAATTTTGATGGGTTTCATTTGGGTTATTCAATCGGCATGATGACGATTGATGAGAACTTTTTGACAAAAACAGGTTACGAGCTCACAGGGCAATTGCCTTCAACAGAAGATGAGATTGTGATTACGTCGTATATGTTTCAATTATTTAAGAATCTCGGTTATACCCATAACCAAATATCTTTCTTTCCCTCTCATTATACCGATATTATTGATCATATACTGATGTTTAAAGAAAAGCCTTATACGATTACTGGCGTTCTAGACACAGGTTATAATGATCGTTATTACTTAGATCATATTGATAAAAGCAATGACGAGTATAGAGTATTTTTAGATAGTGGATATGAAAAATTTGTTTTTGTTCAAGATGTTTCTGCTGAATTGAGTGATATTACTCAAAGTTTCTATTTTCCCTCCATTGCTGGTTCTTTCGGTGCAAACCTTAACGAATATTATCATATAACATTTCAGTCTGGAACGACTTTATATGTCGATAATCTAAGCGAGTTTATGCCTGGACTCCATAAACTATCAGACGACACCACATATGTATTCTTTTTTGATGAAACCTATACCAGTTTAGCTGATGACCAAATCATCATCCGTTTAGTAGATTATCTTGAAGCAATTGGTGTTTCAGCGGATGTCTTTTTTCTAACTACTTCGACAATCGAAATGAGTTTAATTGAACAATATGCGATTGACTACTTCCCAGAGATTGAATCGCAGTTTAAACAAGATCATGGCAATACTGCAACAGCGTCAGATTATTTTACATATGTGATAGGTCATACAGAAAATATATATGATACCGATAAGAATCGAGCGTATTTCGAACAATTAGCTTATAAAAACTATATGAGTCAGTTTGACAACAATATTTACCCGAACCTAAGTATCATTGATGGCATTAATGGTGATCCATTTTTGTCCAACATCAAAGTGGTTGGTATTTCAAGGCTTAATACATATATCTCGGACAATTTGTATGATGAACTCGTTTTAAAGCACTTTAACTATGTCAAACAGCTTAGAGTATCGAGTGATGACATGGATGCATTAAATAGATTCATGCGTGAAAACCCTGACTATATTTATAGCTCACCTGCCATATACTTAGTGGATCAAATGACAAGCACGACTACATTGGTGTCATTGATCTCTTTAACTGTCTCGATTCTATTTGGGATTGTTTCTACTGTATTGATTTATCTTTTTGTCGGTAGTCACATTGAGAAAAACAAAAAACAAATCGGTATATTAAGATCCCTTGGGTTTTCCAGAAGAAATATTAGGTACATATTTCTCGTTGAAAACATCTTATTAACTTTGATTGTTTGGCTATGTGCTTATGTAGGTACAATTTTAGTCATAACTCAAATTAACAACTACATGAAAAACCTATATGGCTTATACTTTAATTATTTGAATTTCTCAGTAGCAGCCTATGTAGTGATATCACTTATTTTAATGTTGATGGTAAGCTATGTAACGATTTTACCTATTAACAAATTAATGAGAAAGCCAATTATCACAATCATTAAGTAAAAAAGCAATCCTACATGAAACATTGTTGGATTGCTTTTTTCTTATTACATATGCTTTTCATGCTTTAATTTTTGTTGATTGTCTGTAAATGAGTTCTGTTTTAAAATAGATCATTCTGGTTGGCGTTGATGGTCTATTGATACGGTCTATTAACATATAAAGGGCTTCTTGACCTAATAATTCTTTATCGACATTGACCGTTGTGATGGATGGGTTATAAATACTCGCATCGACAATATTGTCAAAACCGACCACTTGAATGTCTTTAGGGATATTCAGTCCAATCTTCTTAACAGCTTGGCAGACGTTGATGGCAATCGAGTCATTTGCACAGATGATGGCTTGAGGTATCATCGATAGATTGTTAATCTTTTTAGCTAGCCAGGATGCATCACCAAATGGTGAATCATCTGGTAAGATCAATTGCTGTGTTAAATCCATTCTATGAGGGATATCAGCGATGGCATCTCTCACCCCAAGGAATCTTTCATAAAAACCTTGGCAGTGCTTGTAATCCCCGCAAAATACGATTCTTGTGATGCCTTCTTTAATGAATGCACTTGAGATTTTATACATTGGTTCTCTACTTTCCATTAAGATGGCATCGAAGTTCCCTTGCATCTCTTTTAGTCCGAATGCGGCATCGATGAAGATGACTGGGGTTTTTAGT
>CAKMJY010000084.1 GCA_927433595.1 uncultured Acholeplasmatales bacterium
ATTAGGAATTTGTTTATCTGGTGGAGGCGCAAGAGGAGCATATCAAATCGGTGCGCTAAAAGCGCTTGAAGAACTGGGCATTTTACAAAAAGCGAGTGCGTTTTCTGGAGCTTCGATTGGAGCGGTTAATGTTACTTTTGCAGCCATTGGTTCACTTGATTTAGCAATGGATATTTGGTTCAACGTTCCAGAAGCGCCACTGGGAGAAAAAACTGCAATTATAAAGACCATCAAGAACGAGAGATTAAGATTAATTGATAATGGTTTGTTATCAATTAATAAGTTGAATGAGTATTTAAATGAGTATTTGAATTTTGAACTATTGACAAATAAAGATATCTATATTGCAGTCTCTGAAACCGGTGATACTGATAAAGGATTTACTGACTTGTTGAAGTCTACCATTAAGCATTACGTTCATAGAGAATCACAAGTATCGTATGTACCACTTAAAGAGCTAGATAAAAATATGCAAATCAATACGCTTGTTGCCTCGTGCTCAATACCCATAGTGTTTCCACCTGTTATCACTAACAATAAAAAATATAGGGATGGAGGGTATTTCGATAACACCCCAGTTCAACCACTAATTGATATCGGTTGTGATGAAATCATCTGTGTCACTGTTTCAGCATTATCCTCATTGCGATCGAAAAAAAAGAAGTATAAGAATGTTAGAATACATGATATACGATCAACAAAAAGTTTAGGTAAAATACTTGATTTTACATCTATGCACTCAAGAAGAATTTATCATTATGGATATGACGATGTCATGAATTATTTCAAAGACAAAAAAAGTGAATGAAAGCTGTTGTTGAAATGCTTGAATCGACAATTGGTTTAAACATTCGAGTTTAGATATGATGAAGCAGGTGAATATGAAGCAAAGATTAGTAATAGGAATTTTTACAGATGTATTTTTTCCAATGATTGATGGAGTGGTCAATGTCGTTGATAACTATGCAAAAAAGCTATCTTTGACCGCAGATGTCTATGTTTTTTCACCTAATTATGGAGAAATAGAGAACATTGATAAATTTGCATATAAGGTTATACGGACAAAGTCTATAAAATTGCCACTGATGGATTACAGGCTTTCGTTTCCAAGTTTTGATACTTTTTTTGAAAAGAGCATGAAAGCAATAAAATTTGATATCATACATATTCACAGTCCATTTTCAGTAGGTAATTATGGGATTAATTATGCAAAAAGGCATAATATTCCACTTATCGCAACATTGCACAGTCAGTATAAAAAAGATTTCTACGAGCGTAGTAAAAATGCATTTATCAGTGAACTCGCAATCGGTGAATTGATGAGGAGATTAAACAGATGCGATCGACTCATTGCAGTAAACGATGAAATTGCAAGAGTATTTTACGAGTATGGTGCGAAAAGTCTTCCTATAGTCATCCGCAATGGGACTGACTTATTGCCCTTGGAAGATGAACAGATGGCTAATGATTTGAGAAAGATGCATCACATTCAGCATGAGGATAAAGTGCTTTTATATGTTGGCCGCTTAGACAAAATCAAAAATGTAGATTTTTTAATCGATTCTTTGACGATTCTTAAGAAAAGAGAGTTCAAATTTAAAATGATCTTTGTTGGATCTGGAATACATGAAGGTTTTATGAAGAAAAGAGTCACTTTAAATAATCTTAATGAGAACACAATATTTACAGGTCGTATTAAAGATCGAATTGAATTATCATCTTACTACAAAGTAGCAGACCTTTTCTTATTGCCATCATTATATGATGCTTCATCATTGGTTCAGGTTGAAGCAGCTAGTCAGCATACACCTACCTTATTTATAGAAAAAGCAGTAACAGCTAGCACTATTTGTGATGGAGTAAATGGATACCTCTCAAGCAATGCACCTGAAATGTATGCAGAAAAAATAATTGACATATTTAGTAAAGCTATATCACACAGGGAAATATGTAATAATGCTTACAGAGATCTATATCTATCGTGGAATCAAATCGTCAATGAATTATACAAAAACTACATTGATTTGATATCAGAAAAGTTAAATACAGTTAAAATGCATAAAGACTGATAACTGCTTATCTACACATAGCAATCTAAACACTGGTAATGAAAGTTCCGAAATACACAATGCTTGACATTCTTGTCAATAAAAGCCATCAGATGACCTTCATAGGTTTCGATGGCTTTTTTTCGATGAGTCAGATTTTATTCATCTTCGCAACATATTTTGCTTCAAAAAAAATTAGATAATAACGACTTTGTAATTCATAATTTTACCGTACTTTTCGTTATGATAAGTACCTGTTGCTAAAGGTTTTAGTGCTTCAAAAGTATGTCCACAGTCGCAGTTATTCTTAAG
>CAKMJY010000085.1 GCA_927433595.1 uncultured Acholeplasmatales bacterium
TACATCATCACCGATTTCAATATCGAGTGCTTTGATGTAATCTTCGTTGTGTAGTGTTGCACGAGAAACCAAAGAGCCTGAGATCATCACAGGTGTTAATTCGGCAACAGGGGTAATCACACCTGTTCTGCCAACTTGGAAAGTGACTTTGTTTAATGTTGTGATAACTTCTTCTGGGGCAAACTTATAAGCGATTGCCCATTTAGGGTATTTAGCTGTATAACCAATTAACTCATGCAATGCTAGTTCATTCACTTTAATGACGACACCATCCGTATCGTATGGTAAATCTTTTCTAAGTTGATCGTAGGTATTGATTTCTTCAATGACCTGATCGATGTGTTTGACAACTTTAAAATTCGGATTTGTTTTTAATCCGATTTCTTTTAAGAAGGCTAGTGCTTCAGATTGTGTTTTTACACCAAATTTTTGTGCATCGACAAGGGTATAGCAAAACATATCTAAATTTCGCTTGCTCACAATTTTGGTATCTAGCTGGCGAATTGTCCCAGCTGCGGCGTTTCGAGCGTTTTTAAAGAGCTCTAAACCTTCCTTTAATCGTTCTTCATTAGCCTTATTAAAACTTTGATAAGGCATATAGACTTCGCCTCTTACTTCTAACGTTAGAGGTTTCTTTAAGCGCATAGGTACGCTCTTAATGGTTTTTATATTTTGTGTGACATCCTCACCAACTACACCATCACCGCGGGTAGCTGCATTGACTAAGATGCCATCTACATAAGTTAAGTTCATTGCAAGTCCGTCAATTTTTAGTTCCATGTTATAAGAAACATCGGATACCTCTTTTGATATACGGTTTGCGAAATCAGTTAAGTCATTTTGATTAAAAGCATTCGCTAAAGACATCATTGGATGTTCATGGATTACTTTTTCGAACTTATCCAAAACAATACCACCAACTTTAAGTGTTGGCGAGGTTTCTGATTTATATGCTGGATATTCAAGTTCTAACTCAGTTAATTCTTTCACCAATAAATCATACGCCCTATCTGATATAGATGGCGTATCTAATGTATGATACAAGTAGTTAGCTTCATTGATTTGTTCTTCTAATTCCGTCATTCTTCTCTTAATGTCTGTCATAAAATCACCGTAAATATTATAACATATTTAAAACCATGTTTTAAGCAAATGACAACTCAATCGTGAGTTTCATATTTGAATTTACATTCCTTTAAGAATCTTGACATACCTTTGTTGTTAAGATAACCATAAACATATAAATGGTCCATCGCTCTTGTCATTGAAACAAAGAACAATCGTCGTTCTTCATAAAGCGTAGACTTGTTTTCATATACTACAGGTTTTACACCAATAATCAGTACTACCTTAAATTCAAGACCTTTTGATTGATGCATGGATAATAAGTGAATATCTGACATATAATGATCGGTTAGTACATAACGCAATCTAACAATGTCTTTATGATTTCTAAAAATAATCGCAATCTCTTTTTGTTGAAAGCCTGAGTTTAGCAACGATCTTATGTTTAATATTACTAAACTTATTTCCTCTTCAACTTTACGAATTAAATGACACTGGACGATACCTTCATTTTTTTTAGTGCCTTTTAATGTGGTACGAAGCTTACTTCTATTATGTTTAATCAATAGGTTTGCATGATATAAAATTTTTACAGAACAACGGTAGTTTTGATCAAGGTTCAAAACGCTCGCATGAAACGTCTTAACATAAGCATCAATGATATTTAAACCAGTCCCTCTAAAGCTATAAATGCTTTGATCAGGGTCACCAACCGCGAATATTTTTGTCTTTGGCTGACAAAGCATTTTTAATAGTTCAAATTGGACCATAGAAGTGTCTTGAAACTCATCGATAAATATATAGTCAAAAGTAGCATCTTCGGGTAGTTTTTGACCACTTTTCTTTAGTTTCTCAAGGGTCAAAATCTCGAGATCTGTGTAGTCAATCAGTTGATTTTTAGTCAAAAACAATGAATATTCGTAAAATGGCTTTGTTATCGTACGTCTAAAATCCAAAAGTCGTTTCGAGGCCGAAACTTGGAGTAGCTCAGCATCAGACAGTTCAAGCGAACTTCTAAATTTAGCATCAAAAAGATGAATGTCAAAATCAGCTGAAATCATATGATAACACAACCCATGAAATGTCGTAATAAAGAGGTTATCATTTGTTTTTGAGAATCTTTTTTTTAAGTCAAAAACACTACGCTTTGTGAAGGATAGAATCAATATTTTTGAATTTGGACTGATTTTTGCCAAAATCCAGTTAACTTTGTTGGTAATGACACTTGTCTTACCTGTACCCGCACCAGACAGTAGAAAAACCGATTGTTCATTTGACTCAATCGCAAGCTGTTGTTTCTCGTTCATTTTCATATCATCACCCAATCAATATATACCAAATTTATTATTCATTTTCTTTACTATTTTATTATTTTATGAAAATACGAGTCGAACTCTTTCATAGCAATCAAATTTGCTGTATATTTATGTGGTTTAGATACCTTAGCGTGCCCATTTCTGTTTATTACACCAAAAACTGAATGAAGTAAATTCTTCTTAGATAAATGCAATTTTTGACATTTTTCACCACTTTGACAGATATGCATAGATAATCGCTTCATTATGCTATTCATAAAAACCAAATGTTATTTCTCAGGCACTTTATCCCGCCTTTTCACCTATGTTAACACCAAGACCTCAATTTTGATGTCTCATAATTTTGTTAAAATTTTGTTCTTCAATTCTTGTATATTTCACTAGTCATATAATCTCATTACTATGCGAATTACTGTTGATTTGGTAAGTCATATTTTTTGACTTTTTATTTGTCTTCAATCGCTTGTTAGTCAATTTTAAGATGCTATAGTTGATTTTCCACCTTAATTTGGTAATCTAGAGTATAAATGTGTCAATGAATATAAAAAATCCGACACAATTAGGTGTCGGATTAGGTTATTGCTTCGAATAGTTTGCTTAATATGAATAATTATTCTAATTTCCAGATTTTACTTTCTTTAGTGCTTGGTGACCAGTGGTGAATAGTTTCAACCCAAAATCAATGGAGAAGGCAACCCGTGTGATGTCATCGTTCTTCATTACGACAACGCCCTTACCATACTTTTCATGGTACACTTGATCGCCTACTTTGATATCATCTTCTACAAAGTCGATATTTGGTTCTTCTCTGTTGATAATGATTCTAGCTTCCTTCTTAGGTTCCAAATCCATCTCTTCAATAAACCGAGATGGTTGGTTATATTGTACAGTGCCGAATCTAAAGCGTTGTTTAGCTGAGGAAAGAATTAGTCGTTCTTTAGCTCTTGTAACACCAACGTATGCAACACGTCTTTCTTCCTCGATTTCAGTGAAGCTGCCCATGATATCACTTGGGAAAATGCTTTCTTCCATCGCAACCATGAATACGGCTC
>CAKMJY010000086.1 GCA_927433595.1 uncultured Acholeplasmatales bacterium
AAGTCTTGGGCCATACGGACCATCGCTTCATAAACGGAAGAGTCACCATGTGGGTGATACTTACCGATGACTTCACCGACGATTCTCGCGGATTTCTTGTGGGCTCTATCTGAATACATCCCAAGGTCATTCATCGCATAAATGATACGACGTTGAACTGGTTTTAACCCATCTCTAATATCTGGTAAGGCACGGCTAACGATGACGCTCATGGCATAGTTTAAGAATGAGGTTTTCATTTCCGTCGCAATATTTAACTCTTTAATTTTGCCGTGAATATAATCTGAATCGGCATCTACTTCAGGCATGTCGACTAAATCGGCATCTGTATCTGAAGACACAACGACTTCTTCACTATCATCTTCGGTATCTAAGATTAAATCTTTATCATTTTCGTTCATCATATACTCCTTTAGGCATCAATATTGGATGCGTAAACCGCATTCTCTTGAATGAAATTCTTACGAGGTTCTACTTCTTCACCCATTAACATGGTGAATACGGCATCCGCGTTCATCGCATCCTTTAAGGATACTTGTAGTAATGTTCTGGTTTTAGGATCCATGGTTGTGTCCCAAAGTTGTTCTGGGTTCATTTCCCCAAGCCCTTTGTAACGTTGAATTTGTGGTCTACCACCCATTCGTTCCATGGCATCTTTTAATTTGTCTTCATCATAGATATATTCCACTTTTTTACCGGATTGGACTTTATATAGTGGTGGTTGTGCAACAAACACATATCCTAAGTCAATCAGTGGTTTCATATAGCGGTATAAGAAGGTTAACATTAAAGTTCTAATGTGGGCACCATCGACGTCGGCATCGGTCATGATGACGATTTTATGGTATCGTGCTTTTGCTGGATCAAAATCCTCACCAATCCCTGTCCCAAATGCTTGGATCATGGATAAGATTTCTTTGTTGCTTAAGATTTTGTCTAAACGTGCTTTTTCAACGTTTAAGACTTTACCTCTTAGTGGTAAGATGGCTTGGAATGCAGAGTCTCTACCTTGTTTAGCAGAACCACCCGCAGAGTCACCTTCGACGATATAAATTTCAGATTCTTCTGGTTTCTTATTTCTGCAGTCGGCAAGCTTACTTGCAAACCCTAATGCATCTAGTGGGCTCTTACGACGTGTCGCTTCTTTGGCTTTTCTAGCAGCGATTCTTGCACGGGATGCGAGAATCACTTTATCGATGATCGCTTTCGCTTCTGCTGGGCGTTCTAGTAAGTATCTTTCTAAGCCTTCACCTGCTGCTTGAGAGACGATTTGTCTGACTTCAGGGTTACCAAGTTTGGTTTTAGTTTGACCTTCGAATTGAGGGTTTGGATGCTTAATTGATACAATCGCAGTTAAACCTTCTCTGGTATCTTCACCGATGAATGATTCATCTTTTTTGAGTAAATTATTGTCTTTGGCATAATTAGCTAAAACTCTGGATAATGCCAATTTAAAGCCATCTTCATGCATACCACCTTCGTGAGTATGGATGTTGTTGGCAAATGAATATAGGTTTGTTGCGTATGAGTCATTATATTGTAAAGCGACTTCTACTGTGATGTCATCTACTTCTTTTGACGTGAAGAAAACGTGACCATTAATTTTATTTTTACCACTATTGATGAAGGTCACATATTCTTCGATACCACCTTCATATTGGTAAGTAAAGCTGACTGGTTCTGTGCCTCTTGAATCTGTGATTGAAATTTTGATATGACGGTTCAAGAACGCTAATTCTTGAATTCTATTTCTAAGCAATTCAAAGTCATATACATGTGCTTCTGTAAAGATTGAGTGGTCCGCTTTGAATTCAATGGTTGTCCCTGTATGGGTAGATTCACCAATGACTTTAAGTTCATATTGTGGCACACCTTTTGAATACTCTTGTTGGTATAACAAACCATTTCTCGCAATGGTGACTCTAAACCACTCTGTTAAGGCGTTAACCACTGAGGCACCAACCCCGTGTAACCCACCGGATACTTTGTAAGATTTGCCATCAAACTTACCACCGGCGTGTAAAACAGTTAAGATGGTCTCAACAGCGCTTTTACCTGTTTTCGCATGTTTATCGACAGGAATACCTCTACCATCGTCTGTGACTTTGATGATGTTGTCTGGTAGGATTTCTAGTGTGATTTCACTCGCATATCCACCCATGGATTCATCGATTGAGTTATCGACGATTTCCCAAACTAAATGGTGCAGGCCTCTCTCACCTGTTGACCCAATGTACATCCCAGGACGTTTTCTGACCGCTTCTAATCCTTCAAGGACTTGAATATTCTCGGCATTATAGCCTTGGTTATTATTGTTTAAATTGTCCATCTGAATTCTCCTTTTTCAGTTCAATTTTTTGTATATCTTTCATCTCAATCACATCTACGCCTGATATAAAGGTTTGATGCTTTAAGGGTAGCTTGTTGAGTAATTTTTGTTTTTTATCTTGATCGAGTTCACTTAGGACATCATCTAGTAGTAATACAGTATCTAAGTCCTCTTTATCATATATATCCAGTAACGCTAGTTTTAAAGCAATTACCATCAATCTTTGTTGACCTTGTGAAGCGAATGTTTTCGCATCACGTTCATTGAAGTAAAACAAGAGTTCATCGCGATGAGGGCCAAACGATGTGGTTTGACTCAAAATGTCCTTGTCTTTCTTGTCGTTTAAAACCTGTTTTAGCGTTTTTAAGGCAACGTTAGGTTGATATTCGAGTCTAACATTATCTATCTCGTTAAAATCCTTAAAACGGCTTTTAAAGGCTTCGTTCAATTTCTCAATGAACTTCATTCTTTTCTCAATCATCGCATCTGCTTCAATGCTTAATTGCTCAGAGATGATCTTAAAGAAGGTCATATCATCCTTCAACGTCAAATTCTTGAGTAGGGCATTCCTTTGTTTCAAGATTTGTTTGTATTTTGAGAGGGTGAATAAGTATGGTTTATGAATTTGTGTCATCTCGATGTCTAAGAATTGTCGTCTAATCGCAGGTTGACCTTTGATTAACTCTAAATCCTCTGGGGCAAACATAATGACACGATACCCACCGATATATTCCGATAACTTACTAATTTGTTTTTTATCGATGAAGGCTTTGGTGCCAGTCTCAGAAATCACCACTTCATAATCATGCTTCGTTGTCTTAACAGACATCTTCGCATAGGGTTTATCTTTTTCAATTAACGCTAAGTCGCTAGTGGTTCGGTGCGACTTTGCTAAAGAAGCGAAATATATACTTTCTAAAATGCTCGTTTTACCTAGACCATTTTCACCAAAAATAAAGATCCGGTTTGATAGGATCTCTAAGGTTAGACTATGGTGATTACGGAACTGTCTAAGCTTGATTGCCTTAATCATGTGTGAATGTGTATACGTCTTTACCTATTTGGACTTTATCGTTTGGATAAATTTTCTTACCTCTTCTATTTTCAAGTGCACCATTATAAAAAATCTTATTGTCTTCTAAAAATGGTTTTACCATCCCACCTGATGAGACTAAACCAGCTGCTTTTACGAACTGACCTAGGGTAATAAATTCACCATTAATCTTAAATGTCTTCATCTTTGTATACCTCGCTTGATTATATTATATCATAATATAAGAAAAAAAGCACCATTTTTAGTGCCTTTTTTGGATACCTTTACGTGAAGTCGTTTGAATAAAGAAAAAGCCTTAAAACGAAAATTTCAAGGCTTTTATAGTTTGAGTTGTTATTCAATTCTTAATGGTAGAATTAAGTGAAGCATGTCTGGATCGAGTTCACCTTTTAAGACAAATGGTTTAATTTCGCCAGCAAAATTAATTGAAATTTCATGTGAGTTAAACGCTTTTAATGCATCGGTTAAATTCTTAGAATTGAATGCAATTTTAATAATTGGTCCGACCACATCTTCCACTGGTACGATCTCTTCAACCGCATCCCCAATTTCATTGTTGGTAGATGATACTTCAACAATGTAATCTGGTCTAACGTTTAGTTTGACGATGTTATAATTATTGTCTTTTTCTCTTGGAGATAAGACGCTAACACGTTCAACTGCTTTAAGTAATTCTTCTTTGTTGAATTTCACAATAATTGGGAATTCTTTTGGAATAATTCTTAATGTATCTGGGTATACACCATCTAGTAATCTAGTTTGGAATAACACATTTTTAAATTTGAATAATACTTTATTAGGGTTGATGAACATGGATACTTCTTCATTGACTGAATCGAGTGTTCTATTTAATTCATCAAAACTTCTATTTGGAATAACAATATTGAATGGTTCGTAATCTGCAGGTAATGGTAATACCTTTTGAGATAATCTGTATGAGTCGGTTGCAACACAATATAACTTATCATCTTCGTGTTTTAGATTAACACCAGTTAAGATAGGGCGTTTTTCATATTGTGAAGTGGCATAGTTTGTTTCTTTAATGATAGCTTTTAAAGTCTTAGCTTCCATGACAATTGGTTTGCCTAAATCTAAGAAGTCAACATCAGGATAATCTTCAGCTTCCATCACTCTTAATTTAAATTCAGAGCGGTCCGCTTTAATCACCATCATCTTGTTTTCGATCAATGAGATCTCAACACGACTAGATACAATCTTGCGCATAATTTCAATGAAATATCTTCCAGGTACAACTACTTTACCAGGTGATGTGATTTCTAATGATTCATCGTTCACAATGGTTTGAATAGCGATATCTGTATTTGAAGCAGTAAAGATTAAGTGATCATCAAAGACCTCTAATTTGATACCATTTAATACAGGAAGTGGGGTTTTAACAGGTAACCCTCTTTGGATAACATTAAGCGTATCCAATAAAACATCTTGATTAATACTGAAGACCATATTTTTTCTCCTTTGTTATTATTATTTTTCATTAAGTTATAATAATTAGCCGATGTGGGTTTGTGGAAAACCCTTAAAAATCGCTTTCTTACACAATTATTATACCATATTGTCCACAATCTTACCACACTTTAATTGCTTGTTTTGTCAATTTTTTTAAGAATATTATCGATGGCGTATTTGAGTTCTTGATTATGCTTTAAATCGTTCTCTATTTTCTCGCAAGCTGCTAAGACGGTTGAGTGATCTCTACCACCAAACAATGATCCAATCGTTTGATATGCGATATTATACTTATTTTTAATAAGATACATCGCGATATGTCTAGGTAAAGTGAATTTTGCGTTTCTTCTCTTACCGATTAAATCATGCACGCTAATGGTGTAATAATCGCTAACGACACTTTGAATACGGTCGTAATTATTCTCAGTCAACGCTTCTGTTTTTCGTCTGGTTTTAATTAAGGTTTCTAACGCTTCTGCAGCGGTATCGACTGTGATATCAATGTTATTCGTTACACAATAGAATAAGACACGTTTTAACGCACCTTCAAGCTCTCTAACGTTGGTTGAGAAGTAACTAGAGATGAATTCTAGTACTGCTTGAGGAATATCTACCACATCTGGTGCTTCAGTCGATAATTTCTTACGTAGGATTTCAACTCTGTGTTCTAAATCTGGAATCCCAATATCCACCATTAAGCCTTGTTCAAATCTAGAGCTTAAACGACTCATAATATTTTTGAGTTCTGAAGCTGGTTTATCCGATGTAATGACAATTTGTTTGTTTTGTTGGGTTAATAAATCGAACAATCTAAAAAACTCCATTTGTGTCTTAGGTGCGCCAGATAACATTTGAATATCATCAATTAATAGGCAGTCTAGTTCACGGTATTTATCATTAAAGGCATCCATTTGATCCTTTTTGACTTGATCAGCAAACTCTTCAATAAAGTCAGATGCTTTAACGTATAGTATTTTTTGATTGATATCGTTATCTAGTATGTAGTTACCAATGGATTGCATCAGGTGTGTTTTACCTAAGCCAACGTCACCAAAAATGTAGAATGGGTTGGCAACACTACCTGGTTGGTCTGCGACTTTTAACGCCATTTGGAAGGCAAAACGGTTAGATTTACCAACGACAAAGTTGTCAAAGTTTAGGGTCGCAATCAAATTACCCGTGCGATATTTTTTATCTAAGTTCTTTTCAGGTCCAACTAAAGCTTCTTCTCCAACGAGTTCTTGTGCAATGACAAACTTAAACATCACCAGTTCCTTTTTGTAGAGTTCTTTTGCTAGCGCATTGATTCTGGTTAGATATAGTCTTTTAATTCGTTCTTTAATATAGTCAGAAGGTGCTATGATATAAATATACCCTCCTGAGACCTTTTTTACAGATGATAAGGGCTCAAATAAGTCCTCATAGATTTCATCTGAATATGATGATCTCAAAGTATCTAAAATACTCTGCCATAGTGCATCAAATTCTTTCATATTTTCACTCCAAACTTCTAGTATTTATATCTTATCACACACCCATGAGGACGGCACAAAATGTTATCCACAAAAATTGTGGGAAACTTTTAGTTAGAATGCCTTTCCCACATACCATTGTGGATTAAAAGTATAGCTATAATGGCTTAGGCATCTATTTTCATAGAGTTTCAAAGATATCCACAATCACTTGTTTCTGGGGGAAAGTTATCCACAATTTAGTGTTGAGAACTAGGATTTTAGGTGTGCTTTAAAATCATCAAAATATTTCTTGTAGATTTAAGTTGACTTTTGAGTCGTTAATTTATATAATTATCTACGCATGGTTTCGTAAGAAAGGTGGTTTATTTATGAAAAGAACATATCAACCAAGTAAACTTAAACGTATCAAGACCCATGGCTTCAGAGCTCGTATGGCTACAGCTGGTGGTAGAACCGTTCTTAGCCGTCGCAGATCTAAGGGACGCGCACAATTAACAGTTTAATAACAATTATTTTAAAACACTTGGACTACTCGATTAAAATATGACATATATTTTTTTGGTAGTCCTTTTATTTTGAAATAATACAAACAAATGAAAAAGGTATATCGGATTAAAAAAAATAACGAAATCGATGCGATTATACTACATAAAAAAAGCAGTGGTGACAAGTTTTTTGTTATATATAACAAAAAAACAGTTACCCCACATTTCCGTTTTGCGATATCCATAGGTAGAAAATACGGTGGAGCAGTAGAACGAAATAAAATTAAACGACAATTGCGTATGATCATGCACAATCATGCAAAAGACATACCTACTTTTGATTATGTAATTGTGGTTAAAAAAGATGCAAGCACCCTTTCGTTTGCCGAAATCGAAGCAAACATCTTAAAGCATTTATCAAAATTTAAGAAAACGGAGCAATCGAATGAAAAATCATAAGAAAGTTTTATCGCTTTTTGTATTAGCTGGTCTGTTAGTTTTTCTTTCTGGTTGTAGTGGCGACATCACAAAACCAATTGTTGTTAGTGAAGGAAACTGGTTTGAATGGATTTTAGTTATTCCAATCGCTTGGGTAATGTCATTCTTCTCACAACTCCTTAACAATAGTTTCGCAATGGGGATCATCATCACCACAATCATTGTACGTACAATCGCATGGCCAATTTATGCTAAAAGCAATGACTTAAGTATCAAAATGGCTGTCGCACAACCTGAAATGCAACGCGTTCAAGCGAAGTATGCAGGCCGTAAAGACCCAGAATCACAACAAAAAATGCAGATGGAAACGATGGCAGTCTATAAGAAATATGGTATCAACTTTATGGGTCTTTCATACGTCGCCTGAGAAATCTCCTCGTTGATTTCTTGTTGGAATTGATCGACAATTTGTTCGAG
>CAKMJY010000087.1 GCA_927433595.1 uncultured Acholeplasmatales bacterium
TGACATGAAAGATTTAAAAGTAGCCTTTAGTAAAGAGACCCCTTATACAGGATTAATACATTGTCCTCATTGTGGTAAAAACTTTAATATGAAGACTAACAAGATTGGTAGTGATTTTGTGAGAATTAAATCGATGAGACCATGATTAGCAGCAGTGAGCATCATATTGAACTGATTTCGTTTCTTCAAGCCAGTGCCACTGATCCCCTCATCTGCATAAACGCCGATGAAATTCCAATTAGGATTATTTAGTATCTCATTTGTATAGGTTGAGACTTGATTTGCAAAACTGTTAAGCTGTGAATCAGAAGCAGTAGATACTCTAGCATAGGCACAAACGTTTTTCTTTTTAGGGTTTAAATCAATTTTATCTATGTTTAAAACTTCAATCAATTCAGTCATGCAACTTCACTTCCTAATCTTACAATCTTGTAGTTGATAGTAAATCCTGTCTTATCGTTTGTAACTGCGGATTCTAAGATTGATGATTTATCACTAGATGATTCATCACCCTTAATGTATATGACTACTTCAGTATTACTGATTTGAACGATTTTCTTGATAACCATTTGAAGCGCATCTCTGCTCAAGTTCATGTCATTCTCTAAGAATGCTTTAAGTTTACTTGTCCGCTCATTTTGGATATGAAAGGTAGCCAGTTTATTTTGCAATTCCATTAAATTTTCATGGAGTGTTTCAATTTCTTGTTTTTTCATTTCAAATGCTTTGATCAAGTACTTATCATTTTGATTACCGGTATCAGAAATTCTTAAATCAATGAGGGCTCTAATATCATTTTCTTTCGATGCAATTTCAGAGTTTATATCCTTTATTGAATCAAGTATTATTGATGAATCGAAGTTCTTATTAATAGTTTCTAACAAGTTATCGATTAAAGATGTTGATGTATAGTTGAGTCTAATTAACGCATCACTACATACCATTTCGAGTGTTTCATTGTCGATTGGTCGATTGTCACATGGAATGCGTTCTTTAGATGTGTTTTTACAGGTCAAAACTACTCGCTCCTTAGGTGTTCCGTAATTGTAGTAATTACGATTTAATACGCGATTACAACACCCACAAACGACCATACCACTCAACGGGTATTGATTGCCATATCTACTCGAATCGTTGACTTTCGAACGAGTCTTTAAAGTTTGCTTCACCACTTGGAATAATTCTCTTGAAATAATGGGTTCATGATTATTCTCGATATAATACTGTGGAGCTTGACCTGTATTGATTACCGATTTATGGGTTAAGTAATCGAGTGTAACGCGCTTTTGAAGTAATACATCACCACAATACTTTTCATTTTTTAAAATGTTCATGATGTTTGCTGGATGCCAAATAACCTCGTTTCGTCCGTTCTTAATATTGTTTTCTACCAAAAGCGTGGATATTTCACGGTAAGACATCCCAGAGAGATACAAGTTAAATATCATTTTCACAGTTTTTGCTTCAACATGATTGACAACAATCTTTCCATTGGCATCTTTATCATATCCAAGAAAGCGACTTGTATTAATTCTGATATTGCCATCTTTATACCGTTTTCTAATTCCCCATTTAACATTTTCGCTGATGTTTCTGGCTTCCTCTTGTGCAATCGATGAGAAGATGGTCATCATGAAATCAACTTTGGTATCTTTCGAACTGATGTTTTCCTTTTCAAAGAATACTTCAACATGGATTGCTCTGAGTTCTTGAATGATAGATAAGCAGTCGACTGTGTTTCTAGCAAATCTTGATAATGATTTTACGAGAATTAAATCAGTCTTACCCGCTTTTGCATCTTCAATCATTCTTAAAAATTGAACTCGTTTCTTAGTGCCCGTTCCTGATATGCCTTCGTCAGCGTACATGTTCACAAATTCCCAATCTTGATTCTCTTTGATTTGTGTAGTGTATTCTTTGATTTGAGCATTATAGGAGTTTAATTGATCCTCTGTGTCAGTAGAAACTCTCGCATAAGCGCAGACGCGTTTTTTTCTTTTTATAAGATCAGGACGATCAGGTGCTAATCCTGGTGATGCATCTATTCTTATAACTTTTCTTTCATTCACTATGTTGACCTCCATTCTGTCATCACACATATTCGCTCTAAAACAAACTATTATCAAGTCAAATCGATATGGAGTTTATTTTGCATAATTCATTTGATGTGCTTCAAAGAGAGAAATTAATGAATCATAGAATTCAATGAATGAAAGTTGACCTTGTTTGTATAGGGTATGTAACATGGTTTTTTTAGTGTGATAATCGTATAAGTTTTGAGAATCTTGATTCATGAACGCTCCTTTTAAGAACAAAAAATCCTACGCATTGATATACGTAGGACATCTTAGGTCAAATGACCCATTCACTTTTATCGCCAGTTCTATTCTATCAAATTCAATATTTTAATGTGACCAACTAGTGTAGACGTTTTTAGTAATTTCCTGAAACATTGTCTAAATCAATGATGATCTTTTTGATTTGACCGAAAAATAAGGTTTCAATCTCTTTTAACTTAGCAATTCGTATTTCACCTTCCTGGGTTGAATAATGGAAGTAGTTATAGGAATTTAGTAGTTTATCTGAATGCTTGGTTTCTGGATATCTAAAAACTGGACCAACTTTAGTAATGTAGATTCCATCTGCACCTTTTAGCATGCAGGTGATCGTATGATCTAAATCTTTGTTGATGATATCAAAACTTCGATCAACAATGAGAATTGAGCCTTTTGGAGCGTTCAACGTCATGAGTTCCTGCTTTAGTTCAACAGCGATAACGGCGTTACTTTTCTCCAACCCTTCATCAAGGTGATAATACATGTTATTTTCGGTTTCAATCTCAGTGAAGTCATCTTTATCCAAAGTATCACTCATATTAATCGTGTAATCAGAGTAGACATATTTTTTGATTTTATTATCAAATTTATCATTGAAAAAACCTATATCTCTTTTGAGAAGCGCATCAGTGGATACATTTAAATGATTCGCAAGTGCAATAAGGAGTGATGAGGGGATTTCTCTTTTACCATTTTCATAGGCTGACATACTTGCTTCCGTTGTTTGAAGCTGAAAGGTATCAATACATTTTTTGACTGTTAATCCTTTAGCTTTTCTATAAGCAGAATCAATACCTTTATATGACCACCCTTGTTTATATAAATCTTGACCAACTTTTATGATATTTTCCATTTGGTCGTTAGTTAGTTTGACTTTCTTTAGCTTATTATTGATTATTTTTTGAGTATCATTTAATGTCATCGGTATTTCCTCCTAATGTATACCATAATTTTAACACACGTATGTCAAACGCGATATAAAAAATGAAAAAAAGACCTAATACATAAACATGTGTTTAAGTTGATATTTACTTAGATTTTTCGTATTAATGGCTAAATAACGCAGTTCATGTGTTTTATTCGTTACCGATAATAATAGTTATCGGGTACTCTATCCATGCGATTATTCATGTTTTTAGTCGATATCGGATAAAAATGGCATACGTTAAAATCTAGGTTATCATTAGGTTAACACTGTTTAACAACATGATTTTAAGGAGGATTTATTAATGGATTTAAGGATGTATTTAGTAAATGCAAGACAAAGCAAAGGTTATTCACAACGAAGAACTGCAAGAGAATCAGGAATATCCTATCAGCACTATGCCAAGATAGAAAGTGGAGATCGAGGGAAAAAAGTTTCATTTCTAACTATCGGTCGAATAGCGACAGTATTGGGCATATCGCTAGATGATTTATATCAACTTGAAAAAAGTTATCTAGATGAACTTGAACTTTCCAATGAGTCAAGCAACTATTGATTTTAAGAAGCAGATTGAACTTTATATTCAAAGTTTAGATCTAAAAGAAATTACAAAGAAATCATATGATGACATTTTACAATGTTTTTATAGGTACTTGTTAGCACATTCACTTTTATCGCCAAATAAAAAGGATATCTTAGGCTATAAGGAATACCTATCAAAGCATGTGAGATCAGCAACGATTCAAAAGACAATAGTTGTCTTAAGGGGTTTCTTTACGTATTTAGATTCAGAAGAGCTCTATCGAAACATCATGACTGGTATCAGAGGTGTTTCGATAGAACCAACATTCAAAAGAGCTGCACTCACATTAAGTGAAGTTGAAAAATTGATCAATAAAGCAAGTGAACTTGCCATATCTATGGAAGGTAAAAGGAACTATGCTATCATCGCATTAATTGCGACGACAGGATTAAGAACCATCGAAGTAGAAAGAGCGAATGTGAGGGATTTAGTCATGAATAGTGGTGGATACAAACTTTTCATTCAAGGCAAGGGTAAGGATGATAAAGATCTGTATGTAAAAATATCTCGAGATGTTTATCAGATTATAATGATGTATTTGATGGATAGAAATGATGATCTGGAACCGTTATTTATCACCCATGGAAGAAATAATTCAAGTGAACGAATCAGAACCAGGTCTATCAGAGGAATAGTTAAAGAAATATTAAGACAAATCGGTATCGATGATATGAGATATACAGCCCATAGTTTAAGACACTCTTTAGCTACTAATCTGATACTTCACGGCAATGGAACATTAGAAGAAGCAAAACAGATTTTAAGACATAAGGATATATCAACAACGCAAATTTATAATCACTCACTCGCAAGATCTCAAAACGATGGTTCTTAATCCTGTCGTCGCAATTAATGCGATGATAGCATAGTTCCTTTTACCTTCCATAGATATGGCAAG
>CAKMJY010000088.1 GCA_927433595.1 uncultured Acholeplasmatales bacterium
GTGGTGGTATCTTAGAAAACGAACGCTATGATGTCACTGACCATGAAGTCATCCAACGGTATTGGATTGATTTATAGTATGATATAATACATTTAGGTGATCAATATATGAATAAAAGACTTATTGCGGCAATGCCACTGATTTCAACCTTGCTCTTCTTATGGGCTTGGCTTTATTTAGATCAAATCGAATTGGGTGTGACATTCTTTTTATTAATCCCACTTTCGGTGATGTTATTAACAGGTAACTTCTTTAAAAGGTTATCTGAAGTAATGCCTTTTATTGCGTTACTGTTATTTTTATGGATTGGGTTTGCAACTAACACCTGGCATCCAACTTGGTTGGTGTTCTTCTTAATCCCACTAACCAATATCATTGTGGAACGTAAACTAGATGCGAGAAAGTTAGTCGGTATTACAGTGACGGCTACTTATATTACCATTGGTTTAATGTATGGTGCTTGGCATCCTGAATGGATCATGTTTTTATTGATTCCAATCATTAACACGTTATTCTTCCCTCAAAAAAATGCTTACTTTAATGTCAATTCCGACTTTAAAAAGAACTTTAGAAGAGTCATCATCGATGACGAGGATGAAGATAAATAAGAAAAATAAAAGGCTAAATCCAATCGGATTTAGCCATTTTTTTTTAGTCTCTTCTTGGTTCGTCATCACGTTGTGTGATTGGTAAGAATCTTGAGTATTCTTTTTCAAACTTGAATAGTAAGACGTTACCAACTGACCCTTGTCTATTTTTCGCAAATGACAATTCGGTTTCGCCGTTATCTTCTTTACCATGGGAATAATACTCATCACGGTATAAGAATAATACAATATCGGCATCCTGTTCAATTGAACCGGATTCTCTTAAGTCTGCTAGTACAGGACGTTTATCGTCTCTTTTTTCAACACCACGAGATAACTGTGATAATGCCATGACTGGAATCTTTAATTCTCTGGCCATGGTTTTAAGTTGTCTTGAGATTTTGGCAACTTCTTCTTGACGGTTCACGCCACCTTTAGAATCGTCGCCCTTAATAAGCTGTAAGTAGTCAATGACAACAAAGTCTAATTTACCTTCTTGTCTTAACTTACGGCATTTTGAACGGATATCTTGAACAGAAATCGCGGATGAGTCATCAAAGAAGACATTTAGTCTACCGAGTGATTCAACAGCTGAATCGACAAATTGCCATTCTTTAGGTGTTAATTCACCTGTTTTAATTTTTCTGTTTTCAACTCTGGATTCACTGGCCATCATACGACCAACTAATTGTTCGTTAGACATTTCCAGTGAGAAAACAGCGACCGATGCTTTTTGATCCTTATTGTGTTTCGCCACATTTAAGGCAATGTTCATCGCGAACGCACTCTTACCCATCGAAGGTCTTGCAGCCAGGATAATCAATTCCTCTGGTTGAAGCCCTGATGTGATTTGGTCCATGATCCCAAATCCAGTGGAAAGACCTGTTAATGCACCTTTGTTCTTACGGCTTTCGGCTTTTTCTTTAACCTCACCAACAACTTGATTGATTCTAACAAATTCACTGGCTTTTCTTCTTCTAACTAAGTCAAAGATTTTTTCTTCCGTGTCATCGATATAATCAGTGGCACGAATTTTTTCATTAAACCCGTCTTCCATGATTTCATTGGCAGCGTTAATGAGAGCTCTTTTTAAGGAGTAGTCTTTAACGATGTCGACATATGCATCTAAGTTATGTGTGGATGGGACGATATCTGTAATCTCAGATAAATAAGATACCCCTACATCACGCATCGCACCCATTTGAGCGAGTTCGGTCGATACAGTCGTATAATCCAGTTTTTCATCGCGGTTAAATAAGTTTCTTAATGCGAAAAATATTTTTTGGTTACGTTTGTCGTAGAAATCTTCTTCGGTGAGTTTATCCATTAGCCCAACCATTTCATTTGGACTAAGGAATACTGCCCCTAAGACGGATTGTTCTGCGTCCAAGTTAAACGGCATTGTGCGGCTCATAAATATACCTCTATTTTTCTAATACGTTAATTTCGAATTGTGCTTTTACATCCTTGTGCAGTGAGACAGTCGCGGTATAGATACCAACAGAATTGATTTCTGAGGTTAATTCTACTTTTTTCTTATCGACTCTAATGCCGGTTTGTTCTTCGAATGCTTCAACGATTTGTTTGGTTGTTACACTACCAAATAGCTTGCCGTCTGCCCCCATATTAATGAAGATATTAACGGATTTCGCTTCGATTTCTGCTTTTAGTTTATTCATTAAAGCTAAGTGTTCTGCTTCTTTTTCTTTAATGGCTTGTTTTTCTGCTTCTAAAGATTTGATATTGTCATCATTCGCAATGATGGCTTTTGCAGACGAGAGTAAGAATTGGCCATACCCGTTTGCGACATCGATGATGTCGTCTTTTTTACCTCTACCTTTTACATCTTCAATTAAAATAATTTTCATTCTTTCGTCTCCTTCAGCGTGCTCTCTTAATAATAAGGTTCTAAGTGTTTCTATGACTTCGTGAATTGGTATGTCTTTAATCTGGGTTGCCGCTGAGTTTAAGTGACCACCGCCACCCATTTCTTCCATGATGACTTGAACGTTGACTTCATCATAGCTTCTGGCACTGATACCGATAGAATTTTCATCTACTCTAGCAACCGTAAACCCTGCTTTGACGCCTTCAATTTCCAAGATTTTTTCTGATACTTGTGCTAATAACACACGGTCTCGAATTTCGCTTGATTCATCGACTACAACTGCAAATCCTTTGGTAACCACTGACACATTTTGTAATAATTCATTGATCAATAATGTGCGGTCTAAGTCTAGTCTTAGCCATTCTTTGACACGGATAGAGGATGCCTCATGTTCTTTTAAGTAAGCCGCTGCACCAAATGTACGCATCCCAGTTCGATAGGAGAAAACATTCGTGTCGACTAAAATACCACCATACATGATGGTTGCTTCAATCGGTGTTAAGTCAATGTCTTTTTGATAGAATTCCATCATTTCTGCAATCAGTTCAACTGAACTAGATGCATAAGGCTCAACATACATGAATATCCCATCAAAGGTATTTTCGCCATGTCTGTGGTGGTCTATGACTGCCACTCTTTTCGCTGCTTTATAAATATCGATGTTTGCGATAATGTTGGGTGATTGTGTATCGACAATGACAACTAACGTGTCATTACCAATCGCCTTAATCGCATCCTTCGATTCAGTGAATGTTTGATAAAGTTGTGGGTCTTCTTCTTTAATGTAAGGCAAAATCTTTTTAATGGTGTTATCCATTTCTGCTAGATCAAACACGATTTTCGAATCGATTTTAGAGGCATTTGCCATTCTAAAAATACCAATCATCGCACCGAGTGCATCGATGTCTGCTTGTTTATGGGCAATGATGACGACATTGGATGAGGTTTCGATCAATTCTCTGAAGTTTTGAGATTGAACCCTAACATGGACCCTTGAACTCTTTTCAGATGCATTGGTTTTACCACCAAAATAAGCAATCTTTTCATTTTGAATATTGACAACTGCTTGGTCACCACCACGTTTTTCAGCTAATTCAATGGCATTTTGTGCAAGGGTACCAAGTTCTTCAAATGATACTTCCCAGCTTGCAATCCCAATCGATGCGGATACACGAATACGGTGCTTGGCAGATACTTCTCTAATGCGGTTTAATATTTCAAATTTATTTTGAATGACTTTGGTTAATTCTTCATAATGCATGGCAATGATCATTCTATCTTCCGTGTATAGTTTGATATAGCCTTTATGTTCTTGAATCCAGTCTGTGATGATACCTAAGTATTCACCTCTGATGTTAGAACGTTCATAGATATCAAACCCAGATAAAGCTTCTTCAACGTTATCTAAGTATAAGACACCAAATGCCGTAGAACGGTTTTGATATTTGTCTTTGATGTCCTCACGTGTGGTGACATCAAATAAGTAAATGACTTGGTTTTTTGTACTACTAATCGCGTCATATTTCTTATCACCGACGACAAACGTTTGTGTCGTGACAGATGAATTGATTAAGTCAAATAATACTTGGTTTAATTGGGTTAATGTTTGGTTTTCAATGTCATAACCAAAGACTTTATTTGCATATGGATTACTCCATTTAACGGTGAAGTTACTATCATCATAAAGTAAGATCCCAATCGGTAATTCATTGAATGCTTCATCGCCGATTTGTTTAACGTGATAGCTTAAGTTACTCCAAGCAGTTAAACGGTTATTTAATGATCTAATTTTAATTTTTCTGTTATGATTTAAAACGAACTCTATGGATATGACAATTAAGCCAAAAAATGCCATTAAAATGACATAATATCTCACAAAATCCATATTATCGAAAGCACCTTGTTGGTAAGCAATAATGCCTGAGGTTAAAAAACCTGCGATCGAAATAACCAGTCCCACTATACGTTTCATAGGCTCACCTACTTTCTTGTAGTATACCAAAAAACCGCATCTTTATCAATAAAAAAAGACTTTATGAAAAAGTCTTTTGTGTTAGATTATTCTTTGACGAATGGTAGTAATGCCATATGTCTTGCACGTTTGATAGCGACCGCTAGTGGACGTTGCCATTTAGCTGA
>CAKMJY010000089.1 GCA_927433595.1 uncultured Acholeplasmatales bacterium
TTTGTCAAATCGGATACTCTTAAGATAACTCTTCGAGTTTCTTCTTTAATAGTTCAATCACTTGTGGTCTGACGTCGTCACGTTTTAATCCAAAATCCAGTGTGGCTTCGATATAACCGATTCTTGAACCGATGTCATAACGCTTTCCTGCAACGTCAAATGCGAAGACATTTTCTTCTGACATCATACGCTTAATGGCGTCTGTTAGCTGGATTTCACCGCCTGCACCACGTTCTTGATTTTCTAAATACTTAAAGATGGTTGGTGATAAGATATATCTACCACCAATTGCACTTCTTGAAGGTGCTAATTCAGGTTTTGGTTTTTCAACCACACTCTTAAGTTTGGTTAAACCTGGTTCTAAGGTTTCAATTGGTTCGCAAATACCATATTTTTGTGTGTCTTCATAGGATACTTCAAGTGTCCCCAAGAATGTCCCACCATAGACGTTATATTTTTCAATCAATTGCTTTAAAACCGGCTTATCTTTACCGACGTAAAGGTCATCCCCTAGTAATAATGCAAATGGTTCATGGCCAATGAATGCTTTCGCACATAATACGGCATGGCCTAATCCAAGTTGTTCTTTTTGTCTGATGTAATGAATGTTGGCTAAGTTAGAAACGTCTGTGATGATTTTTAACTCAACTTGTTTGTTTTTTTCTTTTAAGATATTCTCAAGTTCTAAGTTTCTGTCGAAATGGTCCATAATGGCATTTTTATTTGCAGAAACAATGATCAATATTTCTTCGATGCCAGATGCAATCGCTTCTTCAACGATATATTGAATCGTTGGTGTATCGATGATTGGAAACATTTCTTTTGCTAAAGCTTTTGTTGCAGGTAAAAATCGTGTGCCATAACCTGCTGCAGGTATAACTGCTTTTTTAATCATATTGTATAACTCCCTCTTAGTAATAAAGCATGATACGGACGTAGGTGCCGTTATGTCTCATAGCTTCTAGTAATATATCTCTAACCGCAGTTTCGATTAAGTAATCGAGGTTGCGGCAGCGCACATTGGTTTGTAATGCAAATACACCTTCTTGGTCTAATTCTTGAAGTCTTCTAGAGTTATAGACCCTTTGATATTGAGACATTTCTTTCTCGTTTTTGAAAAATAGGGTCATGCTAATAATGACTTCGCCTCTAATTTCAAGTTCATTTAATAAGTGTGCTAGATTTAATGCTCTTGCTACGATATAGTCTGGGTTGTGAAAGAATCTTTTCTCATAGAATTTTCTATTTAAATCATCGTATTCTCTTAAGCCGACATGGGTTTTGTATGTTGATTCCAAAAATGACTTAAACTGCTGTTTACGTTTCATTTGATTTTGGTTGAATTCCGCAAAAATATAGGCATATTGCTTATTATGGGTATATGCTGTGATGATAAAACGATGATAGTTCGCATACACTAAAATCTCATTTAAATGGGCTTGGAAGGTTTCTAAGGATACTTCTAACCCATAGTGACCGATTTGAGTTGTGTGTTCATTATAAACCAGTGGTTCAAACAGTGCATTGGCATAGACCATTTCTTGGTTTTCTTTGTCATAATACTGATACGCACTATAGCTCACACGTAAATAGTATTTGACGAGTTCAACAACGCCAAGTGCTAATCCACTAACCCCAACCAATGCCACAAATATCCATTTAATATTGTTTTCAATGTCATCGGTGAAAGCCAAAATGAAGATAATGGGTATGAATATTGAGAGTCTCACGATGCGCATCATCGTTGTGAAGCCTTTTTTATGCAACAAAATCATCATGATGAAGATAATGGTTAAAAAGTAGATGCCTAGAATATTGGTTGCGGAAACTTCTTTAAAATACGCAATATCATTGGCAACAAATAATAGAATAAACACGTCGATACCAAAGAGGGTTAAAACAGACAATGTTCTGACCTTTTGATACCAAGCTTTCGTGTATAATTTTCGCACTTGAGGTAAGTGGTAATGTTCTTTCATTTCTTTTCGATATTGATAGAAGGGTTCATATTTACCTATGACTTTGATTCTAATTGGTTCAATCTCAGCATCACTTAATGTCTCAGCCAAGTAAGATTCAAACTCTGCCAATGGGTTTAAAACAAACACCAATGTACCGATAAAAATGACCACGAGGCTGAATTTATCTGGTACTAAAGCTAATGTGGTCGCAACTAAAACACCGTATATGAAAAATACGATGAGTTTTGCTAAACCACCAAATACATAAAGTGCTACGTATAGTAAAAATAAAACGCTAACGAGCGCATAGATGGTTTGTTCACTAGGTTGTAGGAAGCTGGATGCAATGATGATTCCAACTATGATACTAGCTGCAATGATCATAGCTAGTAATAAGCGTCGCGACATAATTTATCCTCGTTATATATTTAATTATACAAAAAAAAGAATGGTAAGTCCATTCTTTATTATGTGTATAAAATTATTTAGCTTGAGCAGCTCTAACTGCTTCAACTAGTTCAGCTTTCTTTAAACCAGAAAGACCAGTTAAACCTAATTCAGATGCAAGTTCTTTAAGTTGAGCAACTGTTAATGTTTCAAGTTCAACAACTACTGCTTCTTCAGCTACGATCTTTTCAGCTTTTACTTCTACTACTGGTGCTTTTAATGTAATTTCAGCAACCACAGGTGTTAATTCACCGCTTAAGCCTTTTTTAGCAACTTCTACTAAGTCAGCAAATCCTTTTGCATCGTTAACAGCTAAATCAGCTAACATTTTTCTATTGATGACAACGCCAGCCTTTAATAGACCATTGATCATTAATGAATACTTAAATCCATTTAATTTACATGCAGCATTGATTCTTGAAATCCAAAGTTTTCTGAAGTTTCTCTTAGTTTGTTTTCTATCTCTATAAGCATAGGCTAATGAACGCATAACTTGTTCGTTAGCAGTGCGGAATAAAGTACGTTTTGAACCAAAGTAACCTTTAGCTAATTTTAATATTTTTTTACGTCTTGCGCGTGTTTGAACGCTACCTTTAACTCTTGGCATATTTTTCCTCCTACTTAAGGTTCGAAATCAGTTGTTTGATACGTTTGTAGTCTGATGCAGACACACCTGTTTCGCCTCTTAATTGTCTATTTTGTTTTGTTGTTTTGCTTGCAGCTAAGTGGTTAGAGTAAGCATGGCCTCTTTGTAATTTACCAGTGCCAGTGACTTTAATTCTCTTCTTTAAACCACTATGAGTCTTTTGTTTTGGCATAAATTTATAGTCTCCTTATGATTTGTTTTTTGGTGCAACAGTCGCGAATAATTGGCGACCTTCCATTTTAATGTGGGATTCAACTGTAACTGAATCACCTAAGGCTTGAATGAATTCTTCCATAACTTTTACACCTTGATTGCTATGGACAATCATACGGCCTCTAAAGCGTAAGCTAATTTTAACTTTATCGCCTTTTTCAATAAACTTAGAAGCTTGTTTTACTTTTGTCTCTAAGTCATGTTTGTCGATTACTGGAGATAAACGAATCTCTTTTAATTCAACAACATGTTGATTTTTTTTCATTTCACGTAACTTACGTTGTTGATCATAGCGGAATTTTGAGTAATTCATAATTTTCGCTACAACAGGTTTTGAATCTGGTGATACGACCACTAAGTCTAGTCCACGATTTCTCGCTTCAATTAGCGCTTGATGAATCTTAATCACACCAAGATTTTCACCTTGATCATCAATTACGAGCAACTCTCTAGCCGAAATACCTTCATTGACTAAAGCGTCTGTTTGTTTGTTGCTTTTAACCGGGTTTTTTACTGGGCTCTTTATTTGCGCCACCTCCTATTAGTTTTACAAAAAGAAAAAGTGCGTACAATGTACCCACTTATAACGTCATAATTAATAACGTGACCATTTGCCTACCGATTGATCGATCAGGCGAGAAGTAGGTACTTCTTCTTTTCACTATTTCTAGTTTCCTCAATCATTATATAGGAAAACCCATATGATGTCAAGGATAAATCCTTAATTTGTCTTTAGTTTTTGAAGTTCTAAACTGAGGACATTATAAATCAAACAAAGCGATCCGATTTCTATCATGTTTTTCATCGTTATAGCGCGGTTAAATGGCAATAACAACCTAAACGCATCCACAGTCGATAAATCCAGTGACGGCAATAAAACCACCAATAGAAAACTAAGAATCAGTGTGTATCTACTTTGAATCCTTATCCATAATACCATAAACGACTGAAAAACAAAACCATTTATATAAAGGCCAATCGCTTCTGTCGTAATGGCTAAATAATCATCAAACGCAAGATAGTAAATCACTTGGCAAACCCCATAGATCAAAAGATAATATATCAGCAACTGAATATAATAGGTCGCATACTTGGCATAAAGGTATTTAGACTTCATATGAACCCAAAGATAAAGCTCATTTTCTGGTAATATATGGTGTGACTTGATCACAATCAATGCGCCATACAATATCCAGATGATATAAGCAGATTGTGTTTGATAATAGCGCTTGTTGTCAGACATATTCAACCATTGATCTAGTAATGGATCAAACAATGAAGCGAAATAAAGCAAACAAGCCACATAAAATAGACTTGAGGCCATAATGACGATGATTTCAAATCTTTTAAGTGGTTTGATGAGATTATATGTGAAGAGCGTCATCAAAATCAATCACCTCAAAAGGATGCTGCTTAAATGATTTTAAATCATGGGTAGAAATCAGCACACAGGTACCAAGTGAGACGAGTTGATGAATTCTTTTTGTGACAATTTTAATGCTCTTTTGGTCTAGTGCAGTAAACGGTTCGTCTAAACACACAATATCTGGTTTGCCAACCAATGATAAGTATAGTAATAGCTTTTGCTTATTGCCCTTTGATAACTTCGACACTTCTTTGCCCATATCGATATCCAGTTCACTTAAAAATAATAAATCCAAATCCACTTTCATCACCGATAACATCCATTTAATAAACCCTAAAGGCATGTCTGCATAAGGTAAGTCGACATAATCAGGCATATAGCGGCATTTAATCCCTTTTTTAATCATAATGTCGCCATCATCCAATTTAACACGGTTCATGCATATTTTTAATAGTGTCGATTTACCCGTGCCATTTTGACCCTTAAGGACGGTGAGAGTCCCTGGATGAAAGCATTTATCAAATCCTTTTAAGATGACTTTATCCCCATAGGCTTTTGATGCATTTTTAAACTCAATTAATGACGTAGATTCGATTGATATGTTCATCATCTAATGTCCTCGTAACGCGGTCAAAATATCTAAATAGATTAAATGTTTTTTCATAAGTGATACCATCCATTTCGTATTGTATTTTTAAGGCCGTTTCTTTATACAAAAACACATCATTTGGGATTAAAACCACCACTTCTTGCCGGTTGGTTATCGCTTGGTTGATTTGGACAAACTGATTGACCGTGTAAAAAACATTGGTGATCATCACCGGTGAATTCGCTTTGATATCTAGTGTGATGCTAGAAAGTCGATATTCCGCTTTTTCGTTCGTACCAAATTGTGTCAATATATCGATTTGGTCATCTGTTACAGTATGAAAGATGGATAGCCTGCCGATGGCAACTGTATACCTTTCTTCATTCTTTAACGTGATCGTCAAATAGGCTTCTTTCATATATAAATCCATTTCTAGTTTAGGTAGACCTAATTTAAAGTAGTAAGACAAATACGTTTCATTTAAATAGGATTTTTTCCCACCCGCTTGAATATCTACTGTAGTGGCCTTTAGTTTCAATGATTCATCGATATTGTGAATATAAACGGTATCAATGGCTTCAACTGATGTTAATACGGTCTTTTGGTTGACATATAAAGGCACCTGTATTTGACTGTCATCTGTGGTGATTGCATAGAGTGTTTGTTGCACCAAGAGTTTCTTTGAGACGGGTTCTTCAATTGCCCTGATATTAAGGTAGACAATAGCAACAATCAATAAAGCAATGATCACTGCGCCAATTTTTCTCATATTTTCACCTTCTCCATTCGGTAGTACTGGGTGGTAATGACGAAAACCTCAAACCCACCTTTTTCAAATGGTATCCACATGAAGTACCGACATGCCACCCCATTGGTAATCAAGCCTTCACCATGGATGTATAAATTCGCCATGGTTTGTGGGTCAATTTCCATTTGCATTTTAAAGGTTTCGGTTTCTTTGTTTGTGGTTTCATACGTGGATGTGATTTTTAGTTTCGCATCTAGTCCACCCTTAAACTGCTTAATTGGTCCAGTCACATTGATGCCAATTTCACCTGTGGATGTAATGCTCCTAGAGCTGGTATTGGTCCCTTCAAACTTATACTCGTATTTAATCGAGGTGGTACCGTCATTGTAATAAGAAAAAATGGTTTCCGTTTTATATACAACCTTTAAATCTTCGTGAACCACATTGATGCGCCAGCCTGCGAATTTTCTTTTTGTCACCTTTTTATAATAGGATTTATACTCTGATTTCGTATAATCTTTTAAGAACTTACCTTCATAGATCTCGATGGATTCAAACGCTTGATAATCAGAATCCGCTTTAACATCGACGTTTTTAATTGAAAACATCACTAAAAACAATAATAGTATCATTAATTTCTTCATAATCTACCTCCTATCCAATACATATCTGGCGCATAGGCATTTTACTTCAAAAAAAAAGAAGTTTTGACAACTTCTTTTTGATTATTTACTTTTTCGACATGAATGATTCAATATCTACAATTTCTTTGATGATGGATTGTGATAAATTGATATGACCTTGTTCGGTTAATAAGATATTATCTTCAATACGAATGCCGATGCCTTCATCTGCCAGGTATAAACCAGGTTCAACGGTCAGTATTTGACCTTTTTCAAATGGTTTGGTGTAATTACCAACGTCGTGGACATCTAAGCCTAAGAAGTGGCCTAATGAGTGATAATAGTATTTCAAGACTTCATCTTCTGTATTGATTTTGCCAATCTTCATTAAGCCTTCTGCTAGAATCTTTCGACCAAAATCATTAAACTCTTTAAATGTCACGCCAGGTTTGAGCATGTCAATCGATTTTTTGTTCGCTTCTAGTACAATCTCGTAGATTTGTTTTTGACGTGCAGTAAACTTGCCATTTACTGGGAATGTTCTAGATATATCTGAACAATATAAGTCTTTCTTAACGCCTAAATCAAATAGGATTAAATCGTTATCTTTCATCACTGCATCATTCTTCTCATAGTGCAGAATAGTCGCGTTTGATCCACTTGCGGCAATCGTATTAAATGATGGTGTTACGCCATTCGTATTTAAAACGAAGTTATAATGTGCTTCAAGGGCATATTCACGCATACCCGGTTTTGCCTGTTGCATTAAAGTTTCAATCCCTGTTTTTGTAATTGCTAATGCTTCAGAGATTAAGGCAACTTCTTTTTCATGTTTAACGCTTCTTAACTCACCTAATAGTGGGTGTAAGTTGTTAACAATTAGATTAGGGTATAGATGCTGCATCTTAGATGCGAATTGGTTAGAAATGGTATGCGGATGTTTAATGTCTCTTCTTTCTAAATCCAAGTATAGATACTTTAATTCACCAAAAATAGCTGCTCTAGAATCTTGTAGGTATTTTGATAAGGTTGCATCCAGCAAATTGCGGTCTAACACATCATCGACACCAGAGATAGATTTCGCATGTTCTTTGGTTAACCCTTCCCCAACCCAAAGTGCTTGGACAGGGTCGATTGGCTCAACGAATAAGAATGATTTTTCATATCCTGCGCCTTTAAACATCACTAACACAACGTCTTCTTGGTTGATACCGGTTAAATAATAGAAATTACGATTGACTTCAAATGGATACACTTGGTCTGCTGATTTTGATGGTGCAATCCCTGAGAAAAAGCAAGCAAATCCATGTTCATTCATTTGGTTAAACACATTTTTTCTTCTGTTCGTATACATATTAAGCTCCTTATATTTGCTTCACTAAGCCCATAACAATGATTTTATAATTGTCTAAGGCATCTAGTGCATCTGATTTATCTTGTGCTTTCACTGAGAAATAAATCTTTAGTTTAGGTTCAGTACCAGATGGTCTAAATACAACCCAAGACCCATCTCTATAGTAAAACTTCAAGACATTCGATGTTGGTAATTCTAAATCCATGGTGCCTGTTTTAGTCCATGTAGAGCCTAATAAGCAGTCATCAATTTGAACCAATTCTTTGTTTTTGATCGATAAACGGTAGGTTCTAAAGTGTTGCATGATTTTTTCGATTTTTGCAGTCCCTTCGATACCAGTTAAGTTGATGTTGATGGTTTCTTCTAAGTAGTAACCATATGTTTGATAGACTTCGTTCATGTAATCAATAAGTGTTTGACCAGATTCATTTAAGAACGTTGCCATTTCTGCTAACATATAGACAGCTTGAACGGCATCTTTATCTCTCACAAAGTCAGAAATTAAAGAACCATAGGATTCTTCACAACCGAATAAATAGGTGCCAGACCCTTCAATTTGCTTTGCCTTTTCACCTATGAATTTAAAACCTGTTAAAGTGGTTTCAACTTTTGCGCCAAATGAGGTTGCAATCTTCTCAACCAGAGGTGTTGTCACGTTGGTTGTAAAGACATACCCATCCTCAGGCATGATATTTTGAGCTTTGCGTCTAGATAAGACATAATGCAAAGTCAAACTGGCTGCTTGATTACCCGTTAAGAATTCATATTTTCCATGGTGTTTTACCATGACACCAAGTCGATCGGCGTCTGGGTCTGTGACTAAAATCAAGTCTGCATCGATTGATTTCGCATACTCAAGTGCCCCTTCGTATGCCAGTTTTTCTTCTGGATTTGAAGACTCTGTTGCACCAAAAAGCGGGTCAACGACCATTTGACATTCAAGTGGAAATACTTGATATCCTAAATCAGATAATAAGCTTGGAATCAATGTCCCACCTGCACCGTGTAATGGTGAATAAACCAATTTTAGTGGTTTTGTTTCAAACTGTTCAAGCTCTATTTTTTTCACTTGATTTAAATAAGTATGATCAAAAGAAGCATCAATCCACTCGATCAGTGGGCTTTCTTCATCAAAGGCGATATCGAAATAATTTTTAATATTACTAATTCTTTGGATGACATCATCTGCCAAGTGTGGCACCAATTGACACCCTTCACTGTCATATACCTTATAGCCATTATATGCTTTAGGGTTATGTGACGCTGTAATCATAATCCCGCCATCACACGCGAAATGACGTGTCATGAAGGATAAATATGGGGTTGGTCTTAATGCTGATGTGACATAGGTTTTAATCCCTAAAGTTGCCAATACACCAGCAGCTCTTTTCGCGAATAAAGCCGAATTCAAGCGGTTATCATACGATATCGCAACACGTTTGTTGCCATTTAAACTCAGGATATATTCACCAAATCCTAATGTTGCACGCATGATGGTGTAAAGATTAACACGGTTTGTCCCAGGGCCCATTAAACCCCTGATGCCACCTGTGCCAAACTCGATATCTTTATAAAACGCATCCTCGATGGTTTTTTCATCTAAGGTTGCGAGTTCATTTTTTAAATTGTCATCTAATTTTGGATAATTTACCCAATTTTGATAGTTATTTTGATAGTTCATACTATACCTCCTACATACCTATTATAAACTAAAACGGCCTTAATAACCACAAAAAAACAGCCGAAGCTGTTAGTTTTTATTCAAAATTTCTAATAAACCTCTTAATACCAAATGTTCATCTTTAATGGCTTTAGTTTCACAAAGTGGTAAGATGACTTCTGATAACCCACCAGTCATGATGACTGCAAGTTTCTTGCCGACTTCTTTTTCCACACGGGAGACCAACCCATCTACTTGAGCAGCTACCCCGTAAGTGACCCCTGATTGCATACATGCAATCGTGTTAGTCCCTAATACTTTTTGTGGCACTTCTAGATCAAACTCCGGTAATAAAGCGGTATTCGATACCAATGCACGCATCGATATCATCACACCTGGTGTGATAATAACGCCTTTAATGGTGTTTTTTTCTGTGTATATGTACTTGGTTGCAGTCCCTAAGTCAACGATTAATGCGGGTTGATCGCCACTAACGCCTGCAACGGCACAAATCAAATCAGCACCGACTTCTTTAGGATAGTCTGTTTTGACATTAACCCCAGTTTTGATTCCAGGACCAACGACAAGTGGTGTGATATTGAAGTATTTGATGGATAACTCTTTTAATGCTTTAGTAACTGGCGGTACAACAGAGGATATGGCCACTTTTTCAATGGTATGTTGACCAATGAATGGTTTAATCAAAACATAATACGCATCTGCTGATAAATTCCTATCGGTTGCAATACGGTATTTTTGAATAATATCATGATTTTGACTGAATGCGATTTTAACTTCTGTATTCCCAACATCTACTAATAATATCATACTAAATCTCTTTTCATATAGTTTCTAATGGCAAGTGCAATCGGGGAACCGATGACTACCGCTAGTAATGCTTCAATTAAGCTACTGGTACCAAGTGACCCATAAATGATGACACTACCGGCAATCCCAAAGTAATCAGGGACAGTTGACCAAATCATTTGACCTTCAATTTCTGGATGTGGTAGCGCGACCGTTACAGTTGCTAAAAATACCAACACTACCAAACTGTGCACAAGTGATGTGGTAATGAAGGTTGCTGGTACGAATAATGTATCACTTGCTTGATTTTTCTCAATCAAGTAGTAATATAAGCCAACTAGAATGCTTGCTAGTACAAGCATGATAGGGGCAATGATGTCCATATTCCACCCTAATTGAATGGATAACCCACGACCAGCAAAATACATAAATAGGATAGCAATCAAACTCACTGTGAAGAATGTGAGTGACTTGCCATATTTAGGTACGGTGATTAATTTCTTTAATCCTAGAAATACCAAATAAGCTAATAAGCCTGCCAATATGCGAGGGACGACTGAAATCAATGGATTTTGAAATGCATAATCAACTGGTCCACCAGGTCTGATCCATGCAATCAATAGTGATGACAATCCGAAAACCGTAAATAAGCCCATGGCATATTTAAATGACAATACCATCATCCCGATGATAACAGGAATATGGATAATCGTCAATGACGCAAATCCAGGTATAAATGTGATATAACCTAGAAATGGTACCAATGCCATTATCAAAATAATGGCTGTAAAACTTGAGAATAAAACCATCTCAAAAATGCGTTTGTCTTTCATATTTTCTCCTTTTCAGGCCACTAAGGGTCCCATAAGTACGATAACATTATAAACTTAGTTAATAAAAAACTCAAGAAAAAAGGAACCAAATGGTTCCAATTCGAATTATCTTGCTAACCAACCACCATCAACTGCTATGGTAAAGCCGTTGATGTAAGATGATGCTTCACTACATAAGAATACAATCGCACCCATCATGTCAGAAGGTAAACCCCATCTATTTGCTGGAATTCTTTCTAAAATTTGACCGGCTCTCGATTCATCGTCTCTGAGTTGTTGTGTATTATTTGTCGCCATATACCCTGGTGCAATCGCATTCACGTTGATGTTATACTTAGCCCATTCGTTTGCCATTGCCATGGTAATGCCTTTAACAGCTGATTTAGATGCTGTATAAGAAGGCACTCTAATACCACCTTGATAAGATAGCATAGACGCTACTGATACGATTTTACCGCCTGTTTGTTGCTTAACATATTGGTTTGCAACTGCTTGTGATAAGAAAAATACAGTACGTGAGTTGATGTTCATCACATCGTCCCAGTTTTGTTCAGAGAACTCTAATGCATCTTGACGCTTGATGATACCAGCGTTATTGACTAAAATGTCTACATGACCAAATGCTTTAACAGCTTCTGCCACTAAATTGACTAAATCTTGTTGAGATGCATGGATTAAATCCATCTTGATACCATGAAATTGTTTACCAAGTTTTTCAACATTTGTCTTTGTTTCTGGCATATCTACATAGTCGATACCCACGATATCTGCGCCAGCTTCTGCTAAGCCGTAGCACATACCTTGACCAAGACCTGTTGATGCACCTGTTACGATGGCAACTTTGCCT
>CAKMJY010000090.1 GCA_927433595.1 uncultured Acholeplasmatales bacterium
CAAATCAATAACCGTGTTGCACTCAGCTTCTGCAACCGCCCTATATATTAAAGTATAAGTAAACATAAAAAGGGAATTACAGTGTTAATAAATAATAAGGGAAGAAGCAAAGGTTTGACCTTATATTTATTTTCGTTTTGCTATTGACAAGATTTTTTGCCATAAATAAGCCATAATTCAGTGGTTGGAAAAATCAAATATCTAAAAATTCCGATAAAAATTACTCCCTATGAGCAGCCTGTGAAAACAGAAGCCGTTAGACCGCGTTAAGGTTATTAAGTGCTAGGTATTTTATATCTAGAACTAAGGTGGTACCGCGATGATTCGTCCTTAACATATTTTTGTTAAGGACTTTTTTTATTTTAACTAGGAGGCATATCATGAAATTAGTATTACCAGATCAAAAAGTATTAGAAGTAGAACAAGGAATTACCCCAAGAGAAGTTGCGAGAAATATTTCAATCAGCTTAATGAAGAAAGCAGTTGCTGCTAAGTATCAAGAAAAAATCATTGAATTAGACCAACCGATGTTAGAGGATGGGGCTTTCAAACTGATTTTAGACAAAGACGAAGAAGCATTTGGTGTGTTAAATCACTCAACTGCACACTTATTAGCCCAAGCCGTAAAAAGTTTATACCCTAACGCATGTTTTGGTGTTGGACCTTCGATTGAAGAAGGCTTTTACTATGACATCGATTTAGGTGATGATAAGTTTACCGATGACATGTTACCTGCCATTGAAAAGAAGATGAGCGACCTTGCCAAACAAGGGTTTGACATCAAAGGCAAGAAAGTATCTTATGATGAAGCAAAGAAGATATTTGCCCATGACCCATATAAACTAGAGTTAATTGAAGGCTTAGTTGGACAAGATATTACTGTTTACCAACAAGGTGATTTTATTGACCTATGTCGTGGTGGCCATGTGTCTAACACCAAAGAGATTAAACACTTTAAGTTATTAAGTTTAGCAGGTGCTTACTGGCGTGGCAACTCAGATAACAAGATGCTTCAACGTGTGTATGGGGTTTCTTTCTTTACCAAAGAGGATTTAGAAAGCCACTTACAATTACTAGAGGAAAGAAAACAAAGAGACCATCGTAAACTCGGTAAAGAGCTTGGTTTATTCATGTTAACCAAAGAAGCAGGTTCAGGTTTAGCATTTTGGTTAAAGAATGGCGCAACCATCAGAAGAATCGTTGAACGCTATATCACCGATAAAGAAATCGATCTAGGCTATGAACACGTCTACACACCGATTATGGCAAACATTGAGTTGTATAAGACATCAGGACACTGGGATCACTACCAAGATTCGATGTTCCCACCAATGGACATGGGCGATGGTGAAAAACTTGTATTAAGACCGATGAACTGTCCGCATCACATGTTAATCTTTAAAAACGAAGTCCACTCCTATAAAGAACTGCCAATTCGCATTGCCGAACTTGGGATGATGCACCGCTATGAAAAATCAGGTGCACTATCTGGGTTACAACGTGTTAGAGAAATGACACTAAATGATGCGCATATCTTCGTTAGACCTGATCAAATTAAAGCAGAATTCAAACGCACACTTGACTTATTATTAGATGTCTATAGAGATTTCAACATCACAGATTACAAACTAAGATTATCTTATAGAGACCCAGAAAACAAAGAAAAATATTTTGACGATGATCAAATGTGGCACGATGCTCAAAAAGCATTAAAAGAAGTCATGGATGAGTTACAATTACCATACTTTGAAGCGATTGGCGAAGCCGCATTCTATGGCCCTAAACTAGATGTTCAAACCAAAACTGCCCTTGGCAATGATGAAACATTATCTACCATCCAACTTGACTTCTTATTACCAAGACGTTTTGAATTAACCTATGTGGGTGAAGATGGTAAAAATGACCAAGTCCCAGTGGTTATCCATAGAGGGATTGTTTCTACCATGGAAAGATTCGTTGCTTACTTAACCGAAGAATATAAAGGTGCATTCCCACTTTGGTTATCCCCTGTACAAGTTAAGGTATTACCAGTTAACTTAAATTTCCATACTGATTTTGCGACAGAAGTAAAAGATACCCTTCAAAAAGCAGGTATCAGAGTCGAACTAGATTTAAGAAATGAAAAACTTGGCTACAAGATTAGAGAAGCCCAAACTAAGAAGATTCCATTCCAATTAGTCATCGGGGATAAAGAAGTAGAATCACGTTCAGTCACTTATAGACCTTACGGTAGTGAGACTCAAACAAGCGTGTCTTTAGACGAATTTGTTAACTATTTAAAAGATTCAATCGCAAACAAACAATAAGCCTAAAAAACCAGAAATAATTATGAAGTAGTTCTTTGATATAATTTATCTAAAAGATGGAGTACATGTGGGATGGAAGACATCAAGACGATTTTATCTTCAATTGAAAAGCATAAAGAACTCTTAGAAGATATCAAAACAGGTATCTATTTTTGGTCTGTCGAAACGAATCTATTTTACCCATCCAATCATTTAATGGATATTTTAGGGTTAACCTATGAAGAAGCGTTTGGCGATTATATGACTTGGCGTAAGATATGGCATCCGGATGACGAGAAAATGATCGACGATATCCGTGCGAAAGCAATCCTTAATCACGAAACGGAGTATCACTTATTGCATCGTTTGAAACACAAAGACGGTCAGTATCGTTGGTTTAAAACCAATGCCATGATTATCTATGATAACGGCGTACCTAAGACCATTATTGGGTCAACTAACAACTTTGAAAAACTCCAAAGTCGCTTAGAAGATTTAGAAATCGAACAAGCGACTTATAAAAATTATTTAGAAGCAACCGAAGCCGCGACATGGATTTGGAACATCAAAACCCATGAAACGGTTTTTGATGATCGTTGGGCAGCTTTACTGGGTTATAAACTAGAAGAACTTGGCAAAACGACCATTGAAACGTGGGCAAAACTGACCCATCCAGATGACCTAGTGATCGCCAATCAAGCGCTAGACTACGCTTTTTTAAATAAGGCACCTTATCAAGTTGAATTTAGAATGCGCCATAAAGATGGTCATTATATATGGATATCCGACCGTGGGATTGTTGTATCCTATGAAGACAATCAACCTTTAATCATGATTGGGACACACATCGATATCACAAAGAAAAAACAATTAGAGGCAGAATTACGTGCGAACGAATACAAGTATAAGCAATTGGTCGAAAGTAGTTATGATGTCATTTATTTATTAGATCAAGATGCCAACATTGAATTTGTCTCAAAAGCTTGGGAACGACTAACTGGTTATCAAGTATTTGAAGTCGTTGGACACACGTTTGCGAGATTTATCTATAAAGATGATCTTGATCTATTAAAATCTTTTTTTGAGACGCTCAAAGAAAACCCAGATCGCCATGAACTGGCTTCTTATCGTATCAAACATAAAGATGGATCGATTAGATATTTCACCACCAATGCGATTGCCATTAGAGATGAATCTGGCAAGTTAACTGGTGTAGCAGGTACTGCAACAGATATCACAGATGAACGACTACTTAAACAAAAGTTATCGTATGAGAAAGATTTATTTAAGAAAACTCTGCTCAGTGTAACTGATGGCGTCATTTCAGTGGATAGAGAGGGCATCATTACCCTGATAAACCCATCCGCACTTAACTTAACCGGTTTTAAAGAGGCTGATGCCATAGGTAAACCGCTTGAACAAATTCTAAGGTTTGAAGGGTTAGGCAAAACGGCTTATCAAAAAAACATCAAACGCATTTTCGAAAAAGAAGCCTATATTAGACGTAAAAGCGGTAAAATCATACCCGTCGAAAGTAACTTCTCACCAATCTTAGATAGCGATGGCAAACAAGATGGGAAAGTCATTGTATTTAGAGACATATCAGACCAACTAAAACAGGCGAAAGACATTGAATTCTTAAGCTACCATGATTACCTAACCGGCTTATATAACCGTAGGTATATGGAAAATGCGATGCGTAATTATGACCAAAGAACGTTCTTACCACTCGGTTTAATGATGCTTGATGTCAATGACTTAAAGGAAATGAACGACGGTTTTGGCCATCAAGCTGGTGATAAACTGCTTCAAGTCGTCTCAGGTATGATTCTAAATCTAATCGATAAGGATGATTTATTGGGTCGTATCGGTGGCGATGAGTTCATGATTTTATTGCCAAACACTACCAAAGAACGGATGCAGCAATTGAAAAATAAGCTGATGGTGGCATTTAAATCAGAAACCATTTATAATCAACCAATTAATGTAGCGATTGGTTGTGGGATCAAAGAGCGGTCACATGAATCCATCCACGATGTCTTAAAGCACGCAGATGATTTGATGTATGAACATAAAGTAACGTTAAGATAAAAAGGCTATCTGTAGCCTTTTTTTTAAAATTACGTGCTATTTACCTCAAAAAAGTAAATAGTATGTTACAATCTATTATTGAAGGAGTGATACGATGCTAGAAGTTAGCCACGTCAAGAAGAACTACGGTACTTTAACCGCTGTTCGTGACTTAAGTTTTAACATAGAACCAGGTGAGATATTTGGTTTATTAGGTACAAATGGGGCTGGTAAGACGACCACATTTAAAATGATTTTAGGGTTATTAGAACCCACAGAAGGTTTTGTGAAATTAAACGGTAAAAAGATTTCTTATGAGGACGTTGATCAAATTGGGTACATGATTGAAGAACGTTCTTTATTGGTGAAGCTAACAGTCAAAGAACTCATCTTGCATTATGGTGCGTTAAAAGGATTAGACAAAAAGACCATCCTAGAAAGACTCGATTACTGGTTAAAACGCTTTAATATTGAGTCCTATTTAGATAAAAAGATTAAAGAATTATCCAAAGGGAATCAACAAAAAATCCAATTTATCACAGCAGTCATTAATAATCCAACCTTATTGGTGTTAGATGAACCTTTTTCAGGGTTAGACCCAATTAATACCATGAAATTTGTTGAAGTCATTAGAGACTTTCAAACAAAGGGCACCATGATCATATTCTCAACCCATCAAATTGACCACGTTGAAAGCTTTTGTGAGCAATTGATCGTATTAGAAAAAGGCAATGCCGTTTTAAAGGGGAAAATCAGTGACATCAAAAAAGACTTTAAGAAGCATAACATCAGAATCATTGGTGATTGTGATCCAGTGAAACTAAAAGCCATTGAAGGGGTTTTGGATGTGATTGTTCAACCTAATGAAACGATTGTGAAAATCATGGATGAATCCTATTCGAATGGCGTTTTTGACTATGTGAAAACCTGTCAAAATGTCAGAAAGTTCGACCTAGAACAAGCAACATTATCAGAAATATTCATTGAGAAGGTAGGTGAAACCTTTGAACAAGTTTAGATATCTTTTAGGGTATGGCATCAAAAGAAGAATTGGTACGAAAGCATTTAAGATTGCCAACGGGATCATTTTCTTGGCATTACTGGCTTTGATGAACTTACCCAATATCATCGCATTCTTTGATGATGGTAAAACCAGTGCCGTTGAGATTGGGGTTTATGATGAAACCAACAAAAGCTTAGATACAATCACGATATTAAATACCTATGGTGACCAACTATCAGCCATGTTGCCTGGTAGTAGTATTCTATTTGTCGAAATAGAATCATTTGATCCTACAAACATCGATTATATGGATAATAACGCCATCATCCATTTAAAGACTTTAGACGATCAACTCTCAGTGGATTTATATAAATCAGAACTTGAAACCATCCACGAGTCATTGGTGTTACAAGCATTATCACAATATAGAATCAATATATGGGCAGTGGATAAAACAGAAGCTGAACTGGCTTTAATTGAAGATTTTCTCGCACCACTTGATTATGAGGTGTTCTATGAAGGCGAAGACAACACAACCAGAGACATGATTCTATCAGTCTTAAGTATGTTAATTGCCATTCCGATTTTTATCATGTTGATCATGTCTGTTCAGTTTGTTGGGGTTGATATCATCGAAGAAAAATCAACCAAAGCGATTGAGTATGTAATGTCGACTGTACCACCACAAACGCATTTTATGACAAAAATCTTAGCATCCTTTACATTTTTAATTGTTCAGTCTGTCTTGATTTTCTTATACGGCTTGATTGCTGGATTCATCTCTACACAAATATTAGGGTCTTCTAGTTCGATGTCAGTTTCAGAAATCATCGGACAGTTTACTGAAACCGATTCAGATATCATTGCTAGTGTCTTACAAGCATTACCTGGTGCACTCGTGACTACTTTATTGTTTACCATTGTTGGGGGCTTATTCTTTATGATTTTTATGGCAACACTTGCCTCTATGTCAACCTCGATGGAAGACTTCCAAAGTTTCCAATCACCATTTATGTTTGTCATGGTCATCGGTTTTTATGCAGCGATATTCTCTGTTTATATGGGAGATTCAATCATTTTAAAGGTTATCGGTTATATTCCATTATTCTCGCCAACCGTCGCGCCAACGCTTTATATGAGTGGTGTCATGTCTTTGGTAGATGTGATTATTTCATTCATCATATTGTTAGCCTCAACCGTAGGTATATATTACCTATTACAACCAGTCTATAAGGCGTCAATTTTAAGTTATGATCAATCCAGTTTCTTCAAACGGATTACAAAAATGTTTAAGAGAAGTAAAGAAATTTAACTAAACCACCACCATAGGTGGTTTTTTTTAGCGTTTAAAAGGGTATTTCATCTATTTAGTGTTATAATATCAATCGAGGTGTTAAAATGGCTACTTATGAAGAATTAAAAAAACGCATAGAAGAATTAGAAGACCCAGGTTACGGTAAAACCTTAAAAGAAGTAGAGGGCATCAAGAAACTCACGGTTGGTCCAACTGGTGTAGTAGACGTTGAACTATATTTTTCTAAACCTGGCACGCCAGAAGAACAAAAATTCAAAATCAACTTAATCAAACTGGTTAAAGTTGAATTGGGATTTCCTGGTATTAAGGTGACTTTTCATCAAAATGAAGTCATCAATGAAAAAGAAAAGAAAATCATTTACTTGGGGGTTGCGTCCGGTAAGGGTGGCGTTGGTAAATCAACGGTTACTGCAAACTTAGCTGCTGCGATTGCGCGTTTAGGTAAAAAAGTAGGCATCATGGATGCCGATATTTATGGGGCAAGTATCCCACAAATCATGCGTGTGGATATTAAACCATTATCTGGTACAGATGATGATATGATGATTCCACTAGTTGGTGAAGGGATTGAAGTGATTTCAACAGAATTCTTCTTACCAGCGGATAAACCAATCATGTGGCGTGGCCCGATGTTAGGTAAAATGTTATCTCACTATTTTGGTGGGGTTGCATGGGATAAAGACACAGATTTTGTCTTAATCGACTTGCCACCAGGCACAGGCGATGTGGCACTGGATATCAATAAATTTGCGCCACACACGAAGATGTTGATTGTTACCACACCACACGTGAATGCAGCGCATGTTGCAGTTAAAGCTGGTTTAGGTGCTCAACAAATTGGTCACCAAGTCATTGGTGTCGTTGAAAATATGAGTTATTTCTTAAACACATGTAACAACAAGCGTGAATATATCTTTGGTTCAGGTGGCGGCGATAAGGTGGCCAAGAACTTAGGTGTAGATGTGTTAGCGCAAATGCCAATTGGGCAACCAGTTGAAGGTTTCATTTATAAGTCAAATGAACCTGCAGGGTTGATTTACGACCAATTAGCTTCAAAAGTCATCGATTTATTAGAATCCTAATATGATTTTTGCCAATCATTATCAAGCTAATAGAAGTGATACACTACTCATCTTTAGTCATGGTATCGGTGAACATCAAGGGTTATACACTGAGGTTAAAGATAAACTAATTGAAGCGAATTATAGTGTGCTACTTTATGACATCAGAGGTCACGGACAATCTGCATCTTTAAAAGGATTTAAATCCTATCAAGTATTCATCGATGATTTAGAAGCTTTAGTCAAACAATATCGAAGTGTCTACAAGAGAATATATCTGTTAGGCCATTCATTTGGGGCAATCATATCCAACATGTATGCGCAATTAAAAGATAATATTGATGGTGTCATTTCGATTGGATATCAATATAAAGTAATTAAAAAAGTGAAGTACTTAGGTTGGTTATTACCAAATAAGCGACTGAACTTTAATTGGTCAGATCCAAATTCTCGTCATGTCAAAACGGCAGAGGATATCAAAGACCCATTACTACTAAATCATATTGAGTTTAGATGGCTATACCAAACCTTGGTGAAAATGAATTCATCGATCAAGAAACATGCAAGCAAGGTTAAGTTACCCTATTTAATCTTACATGGCGGCAGTGATAAAATTGTCGACCCAAATAATGCATGTTACTTCATGAGCGCATTAAAACAAGCGAAAAGAGAAGTCATCATCTATCCTTATAGCTATCATGATTTATTATTGGATATCGACAAAGACATCGTTATCAAGGATATCATTGATTATTTAGATGACCAAATTTAGGTCTTTACAATTTCTTTACAAACCCATTACAAGAGTGTGATATATTCGCACTTTTTTTTTTTATACAATGAGGGTGAAAAGAAATTAAAGGAGATCAACATGAAAAAAATAGTATTAGGATTTGTAATGTTATTCGTCGTATTTTTATCAGCATGTACAAATGCTGGTGACACATTTGATGAAACAAAGAATATCACAGTTTATACAAGAGATACCACATCAGGTACCAGAGCAGGCTTTATGGAAGGTATTGGCTTTAGTGAAGCAGCAGGTTCAGACTCCGTCTTAGTCAACGGCTTTGTAATTAAAGATAACACAGGCATCATGACATCGATGACAACCGATGAATATGGGATTGGTTATGTATCACTATCTTCAGTCAATAACACCATCAAAGCATTATCATTCGAAGGGGTTGCACCAACAGTTGCAAACGTAGTGAACGATACATACGGATTAAAACGTCCATTCATGTGGATGTTAAGAGACGCTGGTGACTATGAAACACCTGAAATCGAAGCATTAGTCAATGCATTCGTTGCATTCTTAGGCACATCAGATGCAGCAGACATCATCAACAATAACGGTGCTATCGCATTAGAATCTAGTGTCACATGGGATTCAATCAAAGCACAACACCCAATTACAGCAAGCAACAACGCAAGCATTACAGTTCGTTTTGGTGGGTCAGATTCTATCCAAAAAGTAGCAGAAGCTTTAACCCAAGCATTTACTGCAAAAGCAGGTAACTTCGTTGCGGAACATGACCACACAGGTTCAGGTGATGCTTATAAACGTACACAAACCATTGCTCTATCAGATCCAGTTTCCAAACACGTTGGATTTGCAAGTAGATATTTCAAAGACTCAGAAAAAGTTGGCGTTGAATCAAACTTAATGGGCCAATTGGCTTGGGATGCGATTGTTGCAATCGTCCACAAGAGTAACCCAGTTACAAACGTCACAGCTGCACAATTAAAAGCAATCTATGACGGCACATACGCAACTTGGGAAAATATAGAAGGATAATACTAAAGTGGCCCTAAGGGGTCATTTCGTATTATAGGAGGTATCATCATTAATGGAAAGAACAATCAGTAATAAAAAACCAACCAAAAAACAAATCGATCGATTAACGAGATGGATCTTGTTGTCATTTACACTCATTTCCAGTTCCTTCATATTCATCGTTGCTGGCGTTATCATCTTAAAAGGTGTAACGCCCTTTATCACGAATAATCAAGGACTTGGTCCAGTCAATCTATTTAAGTTTCTCACCAATGATACATGGTTGATTGGTGAATCATTTAACTCAAACCAATATGCAGTCGGCTTTATCATTCTATATACCTTAGAGATTGCCTTTTTGTCTTTGCTAATCAGTTTACCTGTCGGTGTATTAACGGCCCTTTTTATCGCGAAAATTGCACCGAAAAAATTAGCGGAAACCTTAAGAACCGTCATTGAGCTTTTAGCCTCTATTCCTTCTATCATCTACGGGTTATTTGGGGCAGGGATTATTTTATCTTTGGTCTATAACTTCTCCAGTTTGATTGGTTATCAATCCAAGGGTGGGAATTCAGTGATATCGTCTGTCTTGGTTTTAGCCATTATGACCATTCCAACCATCACATCCATTTCTGAGGTAGCGATTAGAAGTGTGGATCAAAGTTTAGAACATGCATCACTTGCACTCGGTGCGTCTAAAACACAAACCCATTTTAAAGTCGTATTAACGGCTGCGAAAAGCGGGATATTCACATCCGCTATTTTAGGGATTGGTCGTGTTTTAGGTGAGGCAACCGCTGTTTCATTGGTTGCCGGTGGTAGAAGAAGTGGCTTCTCCTTCAATATCTTTGATACAACATCGACCCTAACCACCATCATGCTAGAAGGGATGAAAGAGACAACTGGTCTTGATTACGATATCAGATTCTCAGTCGGTATTGTCTTGATGGCAGTGATCATCATTACCAATATCACATTAAACTTAGTGAAGAAAATGGTAGGTGGCATCGATGTTAAATAGAAAAACAAAAGCCATGTTACTCAATGGCATGACCTACGGAGCGGCTTTCTTCTCCTTATTCATCTTATTATCTATTGTTGGATTTGTCTTCTTAAATGGTTTTAAATTGCTCAACTTAGATTTGATTACACATAACTATCAAAGTGTGAGCCATATAGCCGACATTGACCAACCACGGGTTGGTGAATATCAAACCAGTAAAACATTTGGTGAGGATACGTACTATTCAGTCAAATGGGGGGTTGCATTAACAGATAGTGAAAACCTCATGGGTAAAAATATCGTATTGGTTACCTATGTGCACAAGGATTCACCCCTTAGAAATCTCCATGATAAAGGTGTTTCTACACAAAAGTTATCACTCGATGTGGATTATGAAATCGTCAGGTTCGCATTTGATGATGGCCCTTCGGCATTATCGATACACGGTGCAGAAAACATGATCAATGTATTAGAGACCAAAGATGCTTTTAGAGAACTAGAATTCTCAACATCTGGTGGTGGTATTAGAGGTTCAATTATCACAACATTTTATTTGATATTTCTAACCCTCTTATTCGCTTTACCTATTGGTATCGGTGCTGCCCTTTATTTAAATGAATATGCCCCTAAGAATAAAGTCACGAATCTATTGAGATCATTCATTGAAACACTGACTGGTGTGCCTTCGATTATCTATGGATTAATGGGGTTAGCATTATTCGTACCGATCACCATTCGCTTAACATCCGCAACAGGTGCGAATCTAATTTCAGGTGCGCTTACTTTAACCGTTATATTGTTACCAGTGATCATTAGAACGACGGAAGAATCTTTAAAAGTGGTGCCAGATGATTATAGAAAAGCATCCTTATCACTCGGTGCCAATCATACACAAACAACCTTGAAAATCGTTTTACCAAATGCATTACCTGGGATATTAACAGCAACACTACTTGCCATTGGTAGAATCATTGGTGAAAGTGCTGCCTTGGTGTTTGCAATCGGGACATCGATCAAAGACGATATTTCGATCTTTGATAAATCGACCTCACTTGCCGTTCACATTTGGTCAATGATGACCGATGAACCGGCCAATATTGAATTATCCACGACCATCGCAATCATCATATTAATGATTGTATTGGTTTTAAATATCACAATCAAATTATTATCCAAGAGATTCATTAGAAAGTATGGTGCTTAACATGACAATATTTGAAATTAGTAATTTAGACCTCTATTATGGTCAAATGCAAGCATTAAAACAAGTAGCAATGCCAATATATGAGAAGAAAGTCACCGCATTAATCGGACCTTCTGGTTGTGGAAAATCGACTTTCCTAAGAACCTTAAACAGGATGAACGATTTGGTGGAAAACTGCAGAATCGTTGGCAATGTTTGCTATAACGAACAAAATATATATGATAAAAATGTCGATGTCATCGACTTAAGAAAAGAAGTTGGGATGGTCTTCCAAAAGCCTAACCCATTTCCAATGTCTATTTATGATAACATCACCTATGGTCCAAGATGCCAAGGTATAAAACAAAAAGATAAATTAGATGCGATTGTTAAAAAGTCACTCGAACAAGCGGCATTATGGGATGAAGTCAAAGATCGTTTAAGAGAATCTGCGTTATCACTTTCTGGTGGACAACAACAAAGACTTTGTATTGCGAGAGCATTAGCGATGTCGCCAAAAGTCATTTTGATGGATGAACCAACATCCGCACTTGACCCGATCGCAACCTCAAAAATCGAAGATTTAATCGTGGAATTAAAAAAAGATTATACCATCATCATTGTCACACATAATATGCAACAAGCAGCGAGAATTAGCGACTTTACAGGGTTCTTCTTAATGGGTGAAATGATCGAGTTTGATGAAACTGATCACATATTTGCCCATCCAAAAGATAAACGCACAGAGGATTACATTACCGGACGTTTCGGATAATGTTATAATAAGGATATAGGTGAACATATGACAAGAACAACTTATCAACAAGCCTTATTGACGCTTAAAAAGTCAATCATAGAAATGGCTGATGCAGCACTCGAAAATGTGAGAAATGGCTTAAAAGCATTTCAAACCAATGATCTTGAACTGGCAAAACAAGTCATCAAAAAGGATGATAACATCGACATGCTAGAAGAAGATATCGCCAAACAAGCTTTAAAGATCATTTGGAAGGAACAACCAATCGCCCAAGACTTAAGATTGGTTACAGCGATATTAAAAATCATCACAGACGTCGAACGCATTGGTGACCATGCCTCAGACATCAGTGAAATTGCATTACATTTAGAAGGACACCAGTTTGACAGAGACTTAAGCTTAATCATTAAGATGGCCAAAGAAGCTGAACAAATGGTATTTGAATCGATTGAAGCGCTCATCAATGAAGACCCAATTAAAGCGAAATTGATCATTGAGAAAGACGATGCTGTCGATAAAGATTATAGAGCACTCATTGACTTAATCTCTGTATGGTTAAAAGACCATGTGGATGATTCACCATACGTCATTTCGATATTGCTCATCGGTAAATACTTAGAACGCGTTGCCGATCATGCGGTCAATATCGCGGAATGGGTTATTTTCTTATCCACAGGAACACACAAAAACGCATTACTCTTTTAGGAGGTTACTATGCCAACCATTTATTTTATTGAAGACGACCAATCGATTGCCTATGTCATAGAAAAGACGCTTCATAACGCCAAATACGATTTCCAATGGTTTCAATCAGGCAAACCCTTTTTTGAAGCGGTCGAAAAACAAGTACCTGACTTAATTTTACTGGATTTGATGTTACCAAATGAGTCAGGCTTAGACCATCTAAAACAGTTGCGTAAAGACCCAAAAACAGTTGACGTACCTGTGATTATTTTATCTGCACTGGCAACAGAACTCAATAAAGTAGAAGGCCTTGATTTAGGTGCGGATGACTATATCACCAAACCATTTGGTGTACTTGAACTCTTAAGCAGAATTCAAAGTAAATTACGTAAACAAAAAGTCCATCACAAACTTGAGATGGGCAATCTTAGCTTAAATTTATCCACCAGAGAAACCATGGTTAACCAAGAAAAATTGGTGTTGACCTATAAAGAATTCGAATTGTTAAAGCTCTTGATTACCAATCAAAATGATGTATTATCTAGAGATCAAATCTTTTCAGTTGTATGGGAATCTGATTTGGTATTAGAATCTCGAACAATTGATATGCATATCAAGTCATTAAGACAAAAGCTACAACAAGCCAATGCCAATGTCAGTATTCTAACGATACGCAGTGTCGGTTATAGGATGATTAACCTATGAGGCGGTCATTTGTTGTTTACAATATGGTGGTCATATCCATTTTCATCACCATTTTTTTGGCCATCATTTTCTCGCTAACCAGTTTTATCAATCAAAGACAAACCGCTTATATGTTAGATGTGATTCTAGAAGATACAGTCACAACCTACAATGAAAAAACCATCACCGATGCTGATTTTGCCTTATTATATGAAAATTCACCCAAGCGATTAACCATCTTAGACCCATTCGGTGAACCAATTGCCGATTCGATGCGTATTAGCGTTGGTGGGAATCAATCTGCTTATCCTGAAATCATAAATTTAGGTAGCGCTTATACAAGATATTCAGACACACTTAAAATGAATTTAATGTATAAAGCTGCTAGAGCAGACAATGGCAATTATATTCGGGTTGCGATTATCATGGATCAAAATCAAGCACTGAATAACCAATCGATTATCCTTTTAGGTATCATTACGATTGGCGCGTTGGTCATTACATACTTCGCTTTAAAAAAGACAGGCGACTCATTCTTAAGGCCAATCCATGAGATTGCAGATTCCGTCAAGTCTATCAAAGATGGTCAGTATGAATGGGTATTACCAGCAACGGAATACGATGAAATCAACGAACTCTTACGAGAGATAAACAGTGTGAATGAACAAATTGTCACGCAAATCGTGAATTTAGAAACACAAGAAGCAGAACTTAAAATACTCCTTAATAATATGCATCAAGGGGTTCTATTAATTGGTTCCGATGAAACAATTGTACTTTATAATGATTTAGCCAAAAAATGGCTAAAAATAGACAAAGAAATGCCACTTTATAACATCAGAGAAAAACAAGTCTATGATGCCATAAAGCGTGCCACAAGAGCGGAAATCGATGAGAAATTTAAACTCACAATCGATGATGCCTTTATCTCATTATCGGTTAGAAGTGTTTTAAATAAGATTCTCATCAAAGATCAGAATAAATTTGGTTGTTTGGTGTTAATTGTGGATGACACAGAACGGATTCGACTTGAGAATAATAAACGCGACTTCTTTGCGAATGCTTCACATGAATTGAGAACGCCATTAACGGCCATTAAAGGTTCAGCGGAATTAATTTTGTATGACATGGCAACCAAAGAGGAAAAAATCGGTTTATCCAAAGAAATCATTAGGCAAATCGAAACGATGGATGCCTTATTAAAGGATATGCTTGAACTATCTAGACTTGAAACCAGACCTAAATCCGATAAACAAACGGTTAATCTGAAACAGTTATTGGATCAAGTTTTAGAACAACTCCATCCTTTCATAATAAACAAAAACATCAAAGTCTCCATTTCAACGTCAAACGTCTTATATCCTTGTATCGACTCGGATATCAAATCATTGTTTAAAAACCTTATTGAGAATGCCATTAAGTATAATAAAAATGACGGTGTGATTGATATCATATTAAGTGAAACAGCATCGAATGTAATCTTTGTTATAAAAGATTCAGGGATTGGTATTCCAAAGGAACATCAAACGAGAATTTTTGAACGATTCTATCAGGTGAATAAAACCAGAAGTAAGCTTCAAAACGGTACTGGTCTTGGCTTAGCCATCGTCAAACATGTGGTTTCTTACTATGAGGGTTCCATTGAAATAGAAAGTGAAATCGAATTAGGAACGACCTTTACAATTACATTAAAAAAGCCTAAAGTCAGCTGACTTTAGGCTTTATTGTTCTATAAACATACCATGTCTTAAAATATACATCACTTGATCGACAATCTTGTCTAAATCCATATCGGTTAGTGTATCTCTGAAGAGTACTTGTAATCCGACGAAGTTTGAAATCCCCATCAAGACATAAGATAAGGTTTCCAAATCGATATTGCCATCCACTTCACCAGCAAAAACAGAATCCTTTAGGTTAACCATATAAGATTTTGAGAAATTTTGGTAGTATTCTTTAAAGATCACTTGGTCGACAAACATCGATTCCCAAATGATACGGTAGGAAAGTGGGTCTTGCCAAGCAAACTTTAAGAATGCTTTGATCCCTAATCGTTCTTTTTCATAGCGCGTATCTGCGTCTTTAATGGCATCGTTAATGGCTTCTCTAATTTTACTTCTATATTGTTGTAGTAAATAAACATAAAGTGCTAACTTGTCATCAAAGTAAATGTAAAAAGTTCCAGTTGCGATTTTTGCTTTATCAATGATTTCATTAATTGAGGTTGCTTGATAGCCTTGTTTAGAGAATAATTTTTTGCCACTGGTTATGATTTTATTAAAGGTTTTTAAACCGTCTTTTCTTTTCGGTAAGCGGTAATTTAGTTGATCCATGATATCACCCATCTTTAGTGTAAACGATTTTATAAAAAAAAACAAGATAATTATTTGATAAGGGCTTGACATAAGTGAATAATGGGTCTATTATAAAGATAAGATGAACGTTTATTCATAATAGAGAAAGGAACATATGAAAAGTATAAAAATTCAAGACATCAAGGTTGGCGATTTCGCTTTTTACGAAAGGACCATTACCGAGGATGACGTAAAGCTATTTGCGGAGGTATCGGGCGATCATAACCCTGTACATTTAGACGATGATTTTGCTAAGGCAAGCATTTTTCACAAGCGCATTGCCCATGGCGGATTAATCAATGCCCTATTTTCAACGGTTTTAGGGACAGAATTTCCTGGTGTAGGGACCATTTATTTGAGTCAAGATTCTAAGTTTATTAGACCTGTCTATTTAAATGACACCATCAAAGCCATTGTAGAAGCATTAGAAATTAACGAGGAGAAGAATCGAGTGTTACTAAAAACAACCGCTTATAATCAAAATAATGAAGCAGTTGTCACAGGGACCGCACTCGTCATGCCACCAAAATGAAAAGAGACTTATTGATCAAATTATTCGAAGAGTTTGCGGAAAAAGAAGTTAAACCACTGGCTAAAGTCATCGATGAGGAAGAAAGATTTCCTTTAGAGACCGTCAAGAAAATGGCAAAACTTGGTATGTTAGGCTTACCATTTTCAACCTATGGGGGTGTTGGTGCAACCTACACAAGCTACATCGATGCAGTTAGAATATTATCTAAGTATTGTGCCACTACGGGTGTTATCCTAAGTGCACATACATCCCTTTGTGCATCCCCAATTTACTACTTTGGGACAGATGCACAAAAAGAAAAATACTTAACCAAATTGAATAGCGGTGTATCACTTGGCGCGTTCGGTTTAACGGAACCGAGTGCAGGTACGGATGCATCTAAACAACAAACCAAAGCTATTGATAAAGGCGATTACTATGAAATTACCGGATCCAAAATATTCATTACCAATGCAGGGTATGCAGATATCTATGTCATATTCGCGATGACGAATCCAGAGTTAGGTCTTAAAGGTATCAGTGCGTTCATCTTAGAAAAAGATACCGAAGGCTTTACTGTAGGACCAAAAGAACGAAAAATGGGTATCAGAGGGTCATCAACCTGTGAACTGATTTTTGATAAGGTTAGATTACCAAAAACGCAATTACTTGGCAAAGTTGGCGAAGGCTTTAAGATTGCCATGTCAACATTAGATGGTGGTAGAATCGGCATTGCAGCACAGGCATTAGGCATTGCCGAAGGCGCATTTGAAATGGCCGTTAACTATGTAAAAACTAGAAAGCAATTCGATAAACCAATTGCATCCTTTCAACATACGCAATTTAAGATTGCAGACATGAAAACTCAAATCGAAGCCGCTAGGGCGTTACTTTATCAAGCGGCCTCTGCCAAAGAAGCGAATGAACCATATTCAGATAAAGCAGCTATGGCAAAACTATTTGCCTCCAGAGTTGCATTTGAAGTGGCTGATCAATCCATTCAGTTAATGGGTGGATATGGCTATATTAGAGATTTTGAAATCGAACGCTATTTAAGAGATGCCAAAATTACAGAAATCTATGAAGGTACCAGTGAAGTTCAAAAAATGGTTATCGCAGGGAAGGTGTTAAAATAATTCATATCGTATGCTTAGTTAAACAAGTCCCTGATACGACTGAAATTAAAATTGATAAAGACACGAATACACTCATTCGTGCTGGTGTAAAAAGCATTACAAATCCAAACGATTTAGCTGGTGTTGAAGAAGCACTTAAATTAAAAGATACCATGGGTGCAAAAGTGAGTGTCGTCACTATGGGGCCACTACAAGCAGAAGGGATGTTAACTGAACTTTATGCAAGAGGGGTCGATGCATGTTACTTGCTGTCTGATAGAGCATTTGCTGGTTCAGATACCTGGGCGACATCCAAGATACTATCGACATTCTTAAAGACGTTGGATTATGATTTAATCATCGCAGGCTATCAAGCCATTGATGGTGATACCGCACAAGTGGGCCCACAAGTGGCAGAGTTTTTAAATATCCCACAAGTGACTTACTTATCAGAAATAACATTTGTGACAAAGACAGCGATTACAGCTAAAAAGCGTACTGAATCTGAAATATGGACACTACAAGTAGATTTACCTTGCTTAGTCACTACCCTATCCGATATGAACAAACCACGTTATATGAACGCATTTGATATCATGCATAATACCGATAAAAAAGTTGAAATCGTCACGTTTAATGACCTTGATCTTGATATCAATGACATCGGGTTAAAAGGGTCACCAACCAAAGTGAGCAAAACCTATGTGAAACAAGTCGAACCGAA
>CAKMJY010000091.1 GCA_927433595.1 uncultured Acholeplasmatales bacterium
CTGTTGTCGCGTTTCACGCTTTTCCCATGTGGCTACCTGGTGGCTTTATTGGCGTAGATATATTCTTTGTAATATCTGGATTTTTAATATCGTCAATCATCTTTGGCGGACTGGACAAGGGGGTTTTTAAGTGTGTTCATAAATAGGGATAAATAAAACTTAAACTAGTGTTGACTTCCTTTATCTAATTTTTTTCATTTAAACTCATATCGTGTCCTTAATGGTTTTAACTTGGGTGAAAAAATATAGATATTTGAGGATGCCAACAACGAGTAATAAAACCGTTACAAGCCATTGGTTGATGATAATCATGGATGTTAATAATACTAAATCAACAAAAATCATCAAACGCCATTTTTGTTTTCTAGTCATACTTCTTTCTTCTGCAAAAGTCTTCAGATACTTATGGTAAATCTTAGTTTGAATGAACCAAGTGTGAAATCTTGTTGAACCTTTCGCAAAAAAGAATAAGGTCAACAATAAAAACGGGGTTGTGGGTAATATAGGTAATAAGATACCTATCAAACCCAAGCCGAGTGTTAGAAATCCTAATAGGATGTAAATAATCTTCATTAATCCTTCGATACTAGGCGTTTTTCGCCAACAAGTTCTCTGATTGGTTTTATATTTTGTGTGATTTCTAATGTGCCTAAGAACTTGCCATCTTTTGAACGGACTGCAAAGTATCTAATATAAACAAACATATCTTTCAGTTTAATCCAGAAGTCTTCGTTGTCTTTTTTGCCACTTCTAAAGGACTCTACAATTTCTTCAACCACATGGACACTTTGAGGTGGATGACACATGGATACGTGTCTACCAATGATGGTCTTTGGTCTATCAAAAATGCGTTCTTTGCCTTGTGTGAAGTACTTAACATGACCTTCATGGTCAACAAATGTCATATCAAATGGTAAGGTATTTAGCATTTGATTAACCTGTTCAAATGTTAGTGAACCTGCATCAAATGGCACTTCGCCTTTTGTTTCAGGTGTGAATGGTTGTATGGTCTCTGGTTCAGATTTGGTTTCTTGTTTCCAAGATTCAGTTGGTTTTTCTAAGAAATATCCCATTTCTGCTGAGGATGAGTCAACTAAAACCCAGTCAAAAAATGTCATGTGTTCTAATAACATTGGCATTAGGATATTATCTTCTTTGAATACCATATCTTTGATTTTCGCAATATTCAACTTAATCTTTTCTCTGGTTTTGGTTTCATCTTGATCGATAGAACCCAAATCATTTAAGATGTCTTTGATTTCAGCTCTGATTTCATCATCGACACCCCACATGACTTTTGGTGGTGCAGTGATGCCAACTTTTTCTAGTTTAGGGAAGAAAAGGTATTCTTTTCTTGCATAGTGATTGTGTATTTCTTTTAATCTATCATACCCTACTCTTAACATCAAATCTGCAGATTTGCCGCTTTCTGTAAGATATGGTTCGATTTCCTTTTCAATCAGCTCAACGATTCTTTCGTTTTCTTGTTTGAATACTCTAACTGGGTGACCAGGAATTGAGTTATGATCAGATAGGCTGTGAATATCTGAAATAGACCCTTCAAATACGGCAGCATGGACGTCACAAAGTCGTTGGACTTCACCGACTTGCATGCCTTCTTTCATTAAGCTTTGTTCCATCTCGGTGATTTCTTTTGTCGTCACATCTTCGAAGTGTTCTTTAAATGCTTTTTTGGCTTCCTCTAGGGTTGCGCCATTATGTAAACTTAAGATAATCTCTTTTAGTTTTTCTTGTCTTTTTTGAGACACATTGTTGATGAATTCGCTCATCTTATACTCCTTCTACTTGATAGCCTAGTGCTTCAAGTCTTTCTTTAATCTTGTTCAAATCTATTTTTCTCATACTTGAACCTGCCTTTAATGTCATAAACCTGCCAACGGTTTGTAGCATACCTTGTTTGGTGATTTCTTTAAACCCAAGTTCAAATAAAATGTCTTTTAGTTTTTCATCTTGTGTGATAATCGATAAAATCGTATCGTTAACGTTGATGGTCAAAATAACACCCTCTTTTTACAGTTTGATTTTATCAAATAGGGGTATGTAGTACAAATGATATCCCTTGTAAAAGCGCTTTATTATAAATAGATGTCAAAAAAAGGCAATCCTAGGATTACCTTTGTTTGATGATATATTTGGCTACTTGACCATTTTTTTGTTCATATTTCTATAAGCGAGTGCTAACAGAATTAATGCGATGCCAAACGATCCAAGCATTAATAGCGGCATAGCAATATCGATGCCAAAAACACCGATGTTGATTGTGCCATATGGGACTTCTAGTCCTGCTTGAAAATCAGGATGTAATAACGCATAAGGTTCTTTTAGTAATACTTGTTTTAATAAAATCGTCATGTGGGTAAATGGTACTAGAGATGCGACTTTGGTCATACCTGCACCTAATACATCTAAAGGCATATAAATCCCACTCATGAAACCAATCACGGTCCCTAAGATCCCTGCTAATGCACCATACGCATTGACGCTTTTAATCATCGTAACTAAGAATAACATTAAAGCCGATGATATGAAGGTATAAAACAGGACAAGCGCATTCGCTATAAGAATGGTCTCTAAACTATACCAATGGCCATTTAAACCAACATATAAAACCGTTAACAACCACATGAATATCGTTAGGGTTGCAGTAACGATGATAGAGGATAAATAATAGCTTAAGACAATCTTATAACGTTTGACTGGTGTGACTAAGAAGCCATCTAGTTTTCTAGTATCGATATCTGTGACAATGGAACCCATGACACCTAACGATAAGGACACGGTGTTAATGACTAATACACCGCCCATGATGACACCCATCGATAAGAAGGTCTTGATATCATCCGGTGTTGAGTCAAAAGACCCACCTGAGGTATACTGTCTACCAATGAATAAGAAATATAAGCTTAACAAGATAATGACGCTTAGGAAAGAAAAGAATACGGCGGCTTTATCTCTAATAAATATTTTAATGTTTCTTTTAATCAGTGAGGTTAAATCAAACATGTAATTCACTTCCAATCACTTCGATAAAGACATCGTCCATCGAGCCTTTAATCACTTCAAACTGTTTGATGTTATCTTTTAACGCTTCTAAAAGAGAAATCGCATCTTTGGCATCAGTTACGGTTACGATATATTCATCAGATACCTTGTTATATGTTCTTTTAATCGAATCAAGATAATCTACCAATTTTTTCTTATCATTAGGAACCAGTTTTAATCGGTCATAAGAATGTTTCGCTTTGAGTTCTGCTGGTGTCCCTTCCGCAACAATCTTGCCTTTGTTGATGATGACAACATGATCTGCAACAGCGGCTTCTTCCATGTAGTGTGTGGTTAAGAAAATGGTCATGTTTGACTTTTGTTGCAAGTCATAAATGACCTTCCATACGACTTGTCTGGTTTCAGGGTCTAGACCTGTCGTGGGTTCATCGAGTAAAAGAATTTCTGGGTCAGAAAATAAAGCTCTAGCAATTTCAGTTCTTCTTTTTTGACCACCAGATAATGTCTTAAAATACTGGTTCTCAAACTCAAATAGGTTTAAATAACTAGCCAGTTGTTGATAGCGTGCTAAGACACCAGCTTTGTCGTTAATATATAATGAACCACGGTATAATAGATTCTCTTTCACCGTTAAATTGTCATCTAGGATATTGCCTTGAAAAACAACACCAATCTTATGTCTAAAATAAATGTCATCGCTTTTACCGTTCAATAATACGGTCCCAAAATTCGCATCCAATAGGGTTGCAATCACATTGATGGTGGTTGACTTACCAGCACCGTTTGGGCCTAAGAAAGCAAAAAGGGAACCTCTTCTAACTTTAAAACTCACATCATCGACAGCTTGTATATCGCCATAATTTTTCTTTAAGTTCTTTACTTCTAATATAAAATCCAACCTAAACACCTCAGTTTCTATTCAAATGCAAGTATATCATATTTCAAATAATAAGTCTGACAAATTATGTCAAAATCATGTCAAAAATCATTTTCTAACGGCTCTATGCCTTTGTTTTCAAATATTAACATCCCAACACCCGTATCCTCAACAATTGTATCTTTTGGATACTTGCTGATCAATAAAGTGACATAGAAGTCACCCGCACACCCGGAGAAATGTAAGGCCAAAATAAAGAAAAACATTAACCTCAAATCTTTGAAGATGAAAAATAAGATAAGCAATATACCATTGATGATGACAGCTGGCGCTAATCCGATCACAAAATACGCATGCTTGATGTAAAAGGTATTTGGCGTGGATGCACTAAATGCCCAGCCATGAAATTTGTATTTGACCTTCTTTTTACTATAGTGATAAAAGAAAATGCCATGTATCCATTCATGGATCATGATGATCACAAAGAATGCTAGAAAGCCAATCAATAGTAACGATATATCAAAGTTTTTAAAATCAACAAAATAGAGTAATGGTAAAACCGGTAATAACACCAAAAGAGAAAACAAGTTCACTAGAACAAAGTGGTTCATGTTTTTTTCTAAGTTGATCTCCTTTGAAAACTTGTAACCCTCTGGGACTAAATCATATGCTTTTTGCATGATAAAACCTCCTATATATTCAATTCATCGTTTCACACTATTTTAATTATAATGTAAACAATTCAAAAAAGATAGAAAAAATCATCCGGTCAATGAATCTGTTGACCGGATGATATCTAAGTTATTTAAAATCTAGGTTGTGTTTTGTATACCTATAAAATCAAGGTTGTGTAGCAACCTAGAATGGATAGCTATAC
>CAKMJY010000092.1 GCA_927433595.1 uncultured Acholeplasmatales bacterium
GATTCTAATGCTTTTGGTGAAAACGATAGAATGAAATTTAGTTGATCCTTGTAAAATGGCATTTTTTCACCAATTTTGAACTTAGTAATTCTTTGATGGCTTTTTATTTGCTTGTAAAACATGATTGTTACAAATATCACAATCAGTTTTGAATTCTAAAAGTCTGCCATTTTTACAAGTTCTAACAGTCTATGATTGATATAAATCTTATCTCTACCAACCATTTCAGAGACTAAAATACCAGCTTTTTCAAGGTCGATTAAATAAGTAGAAGCCGTTTTCCTACTAACCCCAAGCCCATCTTCAACATAACTAATTTTTGTATAAAATTCATGAAATAGCACATCTACTAGTTCTTTTGAGTAAATTTTTGGCAGTTTTTCTTTTATATCCAGTTTAACATCGTTAATTAAATTGATGATTTTCTTCATGACGGATAGTGTATTTATGGCCGTTTCTTCAATACCTTTTAACAAATACACAATTAGAGATTCCCAGTCGTTCTTATCTCTTATAGATTGTAGATTTGTATAGTATTGTTGCTTGTTTTTATTGATATATTTGCTCAAGTATAGAATAGGTGAATCTAGTAGTCCTTTTAGTACGAGGTAAAGAATATTAATAACTCTGCCAGTCCTACCATTACCATCATAAAATGGATGGATGGATTCAAACTGATAATGGATAATTGCTAGTTTAACTAGATCATCTATTTCATCGTCTTGATTGATATAGTTTTCTAAATTAGTCATAAAAAACATGATTTCATCATAACTTGTAGGTGGTGTGTAGACTACTTCTTTTGTTCTATCATTCATTAGAACTGTACCAGGGACTCGTCTAACGCCAGCGTCACTATTTTCGATGATACTTTGAATAGTGATAATCATATTCGTTGAAATGAATCCATTTTGTTTGACGAGTTCATACCCATGCCACAGCGCTCTTCTATAGTTGATGACTTCCTTTGAGGGTCCGGTTTCTTTAGCACCACTCATCGCTTTATATAATTCATCGTGGGTTGTAATAATGTTCTCTATTTCAGATGAGTTCTTCGCTTCATTAATCATTGCAGCATTGATTAAAATGTTTTTGTTAGGTATAACATCGGAAAATCCCTTAAGTTCAGCTAATGCTTTATGTGTATTTAACAGTTGCTTTAGGATAGCAATAGAATCAAAATTATCTTTTGGTGGTAACATCGAAAGTTTAAACATTTTATCCCTCCTAGAGCTTAATTATATAGGAAATTATTACCTACGTCAATATAATGTGAGTATTTTTTTTGTTTTTTTACCCATGTATTTCTTACGTAAGAAAAAAAAACTCACATTGGAGTCTTTCAAGTTTATTTTGGTGCCCAAGGCCGGACTCGAACCGGCACGGGTTTGATCCCTCTGGATTTTGAGTCCAGCGCGTCTACCAATTTCACCACTTGGGCATTGAAAAAGCTTTTAAGAAGCTTTTTTCATTTGAATTGCTTTCTCATAAGCTTTAAGTGCACTACTAGCATAACATTCTTGTGAATATTTTTCAATAGATTTTGTTGCATTTGTTGTTAATTTGTTTCTAAGTTCAGGTAGTTCATAGATTTGTCTTAAGAGTAATGGCAACTCTTTATTGTCTCTAAAGAATAACCCATTATTAAACTCATCAATGACTTCTAGTAAACAGGCGTCGTATTTAACGATGACTGGCATACTTGCTGCTAATGCTTCAATGTAAGTTAAGCCTTGTGTTTCAGTCACACTCGCATTTAAGAAGGCATCCCCTAATTGATAGTATAGGCCGACTTCTGTCCATTTGATGAAACCTGTGAATATGACTTTATCTTCGATTTTAAGGCGTTTAACACGGTCTTTTAACTCAGCCATGGCTGGGCCATCGCCAATGATTAAAAACTTCGCTTTTAAATCATTAGATACTTCAGCAAATGCATCTAATAAGACTGGAATGGATTTTTCTCTTGATATTCTGCCTAAGAATAAATAGACGAATTCATCTTCTTTAATGCCTAAAGATGCTTTGAGTTCTAAAATCTTTTTAGGGTCATAGTTCTCACGCTTGAACTTATCTAGTTGAATACCGGTTGGGATGATTTCATAATGACCTGGTATATTGTAGCTTTTCATCAAGTCCATGACTTTCTGTGTTGGTGTGATGGTAACATCTGCTCTCATGATAAAGCGCTTCATGAGTTTCTTGAGATAATGCATCAACGGTCTTCTAAAGAACTTATTTAAGAACTTAGAGACATAATGCAAGTATTCTTCATACATGGTATGTACGGTAAATACCATTGGAATACCATGCTTATCTCGCATGTGTACTGCAACACTACCAATCGAGAATTCTGTATGTACGTGCATGACATCTAAATTAAGCGCATTAATCCGCTTAATGTGAGCTGCGGTAAAAGGTACAATTCTAAATGTTTTTAACCCACGCTTAGGTATAGGCATCCCTTTTAATCTGATGACATATGGGTCATCCACGGTGTTCGCTGCAGAGGTTGTGATGATATAGACCTCATGGCCTTCTCTTCTTAAACCTTCAGCTAACATATAGATTGACGTGGTTACACCACTGATTAGTGGTAAATAAGCATCTGTAAACAAACCGATTCTCATGTTAAATTCCTCTCTTACGTAATATGATATACGCAATAAATCCGACAAACATGCCAAAATAGTAAGTGACAAATCGCCATAATAACATCGATGTGATTAAGACGGCAGTAGCACCTGTAATCAAGGTTGAAAATATCACTGTGAATGCCCATTCGGTCCCACCGGATGCGCCTGGGGTTGGTACCCATAGCATAAAGGTAGATGTGAATAAGGTCATCGCAATGACAAATATTAAGTCGTCACTTGAAAGATTAATCCCTAATGCTAAGAATATCACATATGGGATGGCGTTTAGGGTAATTAACCCAAACACCCTCAATAGGCTTGCACCAATTAAGACACGCTTTCTTCTAAATAGTAGGCCGATCGATATTTGAAATTCTTTGACAAAATCAAACGTCTTCTTTTCAAGTTTGGTCATGGTCTTTTTTAAGAACCTAATTTTACCTATGGTTCTAAATAACCATTCAAATATTTTAGAAATACCTGGGATGGTAGAAATCGATATTAAAATACCTAGTATCGACATATTCATGATATACCCAATTAATATGAGGTACATATAATGATCTAATACGGATTTAATGTCTTGATAATAAAGGATTAAACCAATCGTGGATAACGTCGTCATGATGACTTGATAGACAATGAAATTAGACATTAAGATCGCCATGGCGTTATCACCAGATACGCCTTTTTTCATGTAGAAATAGGCTTGAAATGGTTGTCCACCGGATGAAAATGGTGTAATCGCGTTAAAGAAGTATTCGGCTGACCCGATTGCCATAGAGTCAACTAAATGGAATTTAATGCCAAGCCCTGTGGTAATAAAGTGGAGGGCAAAGTTTGTGGTTAACATGTGGATGATGACCAAAAGAATCGCCAACAATATTAACCAAATATTCGCTTTTTGTATCGCCGCGACAATTTCATTGATGTCGTTGAGTGAAAAGACAACGACTAATACTAAGGCAAGCGATATAAACACAAACAGTAGATTTCTAACAATGTTTGTTTTTTTGGCTTGTTCCATTACATTTCATCGAGTGCAGTCATACCAAGTAATCGTAAGCCTTCATTCAAGATGGTTCTGATGGCTTGAATTAAATGTAGATTGGCATTTTTAACTGCCTCATCCTCCGTGATAATCTTGTGTTGACCATAAAACTGATTAAAGGTTTGAGATAATTGTAATAAGTATCTACTCAATACGTGTGGACCATTCACTTCTACTGCTTTTTTGAGCGTTTGATTGAATGACGCAATCTGTTTAATTAACTCGAAATATAGTGGTTCATTGAAGATATTAAAATCTGTCAATGGTTTTAATGTTTGTTGTTTTAAAATGGATGCGATTCTGACACTACTATACTGTAGGTAAGGGCCAGTTTGACCTTCGAAGGCAAGCATTTGTTCTAGGTTAAATTCGATTTCTAAGTTTCTGTCGTTCTTCAAGTCATTGAATATGACTGCACCAATCCCAACGGCTTTGGCAACTTTATCTTTATCTGCTAAGTTTGGGTTCTTGGCTGTAATGGCGAGTTCTGCTTGATTGATGGCTTCTTTGATGACATCATAAAGCTTAACCACTCTACCACCACGGGTAGACATCTTCTTACCGTCTTGTAAGACTAAACCGAAGTTGACGTGTTCAATGTCAAATTGGTGTCCCATTAATTTGGTAACCGCAGCTAGTTGTTCGAAATGTAATTTTTGTTCATTACCAACAACATATAAGACCTTATCAAAGTGATAGGTATTATATCGATAAAATAAGGCAGCTAAATCTCTTGTGATATAAAGGGTTGCACCATCTCTTCTTTTAATTAAAGCTGGTGGTAAGTTTTCCAGTCTGACAATCATGGCACCATCGTCTTCAACTAATAAACCAAGTTCATCGAGTTTGTCTGCGATTGGTTCCATCTTATCGTTATAAAATGATTCCCCATCATATGTATCAAAACTGACACCTAATAAGTCATACATAGACATGAATTCTTTTAAAGATTCATCTCTAAAATATTGCCATAAGGCTAGTGTATCTTGATCGCCATCTTCCAGTTGTTTGAACACTTTTCTGGCATCATCTTCTAAAGATGGATTGGCCTCAACTTCTTCATGGAATTTGACATACAGTTTTTGTAGCTCCGTGATTGGATTGGATTCAATCAATGCACGATTACCCCATAACTTGTAGGCAACGATCATCTTACCAAATTGCGTACCCCAGTCACCAAGGTGGTTAATCCCAACCACTTTATAACCAAGTTTGGTATAGATATTTTTAAGTGCATTACCAATCATGGTAGAACGTAAGTGTCCGATTGAAAAGCTCTTCGCGATATTAGGTGCGGAGTAGTCAATACATACTGTTTTTAAGATACTGTCTTTACCGTAATCTGATTGTTCTTCAAATACTTGATCCAGTACTAACTTAGAGAACTTAACTTTATCGATAGACATGTTTAAAAAGCCATTTAAAAAAGTGGCTGATTCGATTAATTCTGCTTTTAGGACAATGGCAGAAATTTCTTCTACCAGTTCAGGCATTTTTTTGTTTAATTGTTTGACTAAAGCGAAAAGCGGTACCGCTAAATCTGCGTTCCCACGTTTTGGTTCTTCCACAACAACGTTTAAATCGTTGTTGCCATAATAACCAATGATTGCTTCTTTTAATTGTTGTTTCATTGTTTGAATCATATGTTATACCAAGCTTTCTAGAAAATAGAAAAAAAGCACATGCGTGCCTTTTATCCTAGGTGAGTTGCAACCTCAGTCATGAATAGTTTAATTTGAGCGGCTGCTGTAGATTCTGTAAAATCAGCTCTCTTTTCCACGATGGCACCGTTATCTAAGAAATATAACTCTGGTGTGCCTTGTAAAGCGAATTGAAATTTGGATTGAAGACTAGTTAGTTGAGCAGCGGTGACCGTTGTTGTATTCACATAGTAAATGACACCAATCGATTCTTTTAATTCTGCAGCTTTGAATTCAATGTCGTAAAAACCAATTTCATTCACACAAACAGGACAAGTAGGTGTACCGAAATAAACCATAACAGGTTCGTCACTTTCGATGACTTTTGCTAAATTGCTAGCTGAAATGGTTTCGAATACGTGATTTTCTTGTAGGTTTGGTGAACCTGCATTGTCATACGCTGTGAAGATTTTTTCCTTATCTGAAGGGATTAAAACTGCGATTAATGTTGCGAAAACGAAAATTACACCTACAATAATGATTACCGTTAATGGTTTAACCTTATGTTGAGGTCTTGCATAAGCCTTTTTTGCCATATATGAATCTCCTTTAAAATTGCTAATGTTATTATAACATACGGATTTTTTTTATTCAATTCATTTATAAATCGTGTAATTAATGAGACAATTCATAAATTTTACTTTCTGGCTTATTGTGTAACCCGTTTCATTGGGTTATAATTGAGGCATGAGGTGAGTATATGCGAATCCTATTTTGTGCCAGTGAAGCTTATCCTTTTTCAAAAACGGGTGGCTTAGCGGATATGGCATCTGCACTGCCTAAGATCATCAATCAAAAAGGTTCTTTTGTAGAAGTCATTACACCGCTTTATGATCAACTGTATGACAAGCTTTATCAATTTAAGTATTTAGGTGAAAAAGAGATTTTGATCCAAGATGCGCAATATGTGGCAAAGTACTATCAAACGATACACGACGGTGTTTCCTACATTTTTGTAGAGCATGAAGGTTTTTTCAAGCGTTCAAACTACTATGGTTACTACGACGATGATAAGCGTTTTTTATTTTATGATTTGGCGATTCTAGCCTATATTGAGTTAAAAAAAGAATCTTATGATTTATTGCATCTCAATGATTGGCAGACTGGATTAGTACCATATCTATTAGATGAACTATACCGGACAAAACCGTTATTTAAAAACATCAAAACACTATTAACCATTCATAATCTAGAGTATCAAGGCTCATTCCCGAAAGATGCATATAGACTCATCAATCGACCATTTAACTATGCTTACATTCATTTTGACCGCGTTAATTATTTAAAAGCTGCCATCATGCGGGCAAATCACATCAATACCGTGAGCCCTACTTATATGCAAGAAGTTCAAATGGATTATTATGGCTTTACCTTAGATGGCGCCCTAAAATCTCGTTTAAATGATTTTACTGGTATTCTAAATGGCATCGATTATGACATTTACAACCCAGAAACAGACCCACTCATCGAAAAGACATTCAATTATCAACATTTCACACAAGCCAAAAAGAAAAACAAAATGGCTTTATTGAAAAAGCTGAATTTGGATATGTCAACCGATACTGCTTTGGTTGCCTATATTGGTCGACTCGCCAAGCAAAAAGGGATTGACCTAATGATGGCGACCCTTGAAGAGGCGATTGCAGAATCGACGGCTAAATTCGTGTTCATCGGTAGTGGTGATCCAGTTTATGAAAACTTCTTTAGACACCTACAAGAAAAATACCGTAACCGTGTGTATAGTTTTATTGGTTTTAATAATACACTTGCCCATCAGTTATACGCTTCTGCGGATATCCTAATGATGCCAAGCCAATTTGAACCATGTGGTTTAGGCCAATTGATGGCGATGCGATATGGTTGCTTACCACTGGTGAGAGAAACGGGCGGTTTAAAAGATACCGTCATGCCTTATAACAAATACACCAAAGAAGGGTATGGCTTTAGTTTCGCAAACTACAATGCACACGAGTTAAAACAAGTGTTACTAGACGCCATCTTGTTATATTCAAACGAACCAGATGACTGGAAAGTCTTGGTTAGAAATGCCATGAAACAAGACCATTCATTAGAACAAATGGGTCTAAGTTATCTAGACCTTTATGAAAAAATATTAGAAAAATAAGAGGGGGCTATTATGGAAACGTTAGCATTAATATTAGCAGGCGGTAAAGGGTCAAGACTTGACTTGCTTGCAGAAAAACGTAGTAAACCAGCCGTACCATTTGCTGGTAAATTTAGAATCATTGATTTCTCATTATCAAACTGTGCCAATTCAGGCATTTATGATATCGCCATACTAACGCAATATCAACCTTTCTCATTAAACGAACACATTGGGTCAGGTAAACCTTGGGATTTAGACAGACGTGACTCACAAGTGACACTCCTTCAACCACACAATGAGTGGTATATGGGCACTGCTGACTCCGTTTTAAAGAACCTCAATTTCGTCAAACGTAGAGAACCAAAGTATATCCTCATTTTATCTGGTGATCATATCTATAAAATGAATTATAAGAAAATGATTGATTTCCACATTGAGAAAAACGCCAAATTAACGGTTGCAACCCAACAAGTACCAATCGAAGATGCGCACCGTTTTGGAATCATGGAAGCCAATGAAGATAATCGAATCATCGGTTTTGAAGAAAAACCAAAAGTGCCTAAATCCAATCAAGCCTCAATGGGCATATATGTTTTTGATGCAGAAGCTTTATATGAAGCGTTAGATACCATTAAAGACCCTAATTTGGATTTTGGTAAACACATCATTCCTGCATTGATCAAAGATGCAGATAAACCAGTTTATGCCTTCGAATTTAGTGGCTACTGGCGCGATGTAGGTACATATGATTCTTATATCCAAACCAATATTGAACTATTAAACATGCAAGAACCCAGATTAGACCTTTATAGTGATTCATGGAAAATATATACACGCAGTGAAGAAATGCCGCCTGTTAGAGTCGGCACACATGCCACCATCATCAATTCACTTATTTCCAATGGTTCAGTCATTGATGGGACCGTCATCAATAGCGTATTGAGTCCTGGTGTTAGAGTTGAAAAAGGGGCAGTCGTTAGAGACTCAGTCATTCTAAACAACACCATCATTCGTGAAGGTGCTGTGGTTGAAAAATGTATTTTAGACAAAAAAGTTTATATTGGTAAAAATGCCCAAGTCGGATTTGGCAACGATTACACGCCAAATGAAGAACGACCAACTGTTCTTTACTCAGGCATCAACGTGGTTGAAAAACACGGATTTGTGCCAGATAATGCACAAGTACCACGTAACTGTAGAATCTACAGAAATGCGAAATTCCCTAAATTAACACTAAAATCAGGTGAAACAATTAGATAATGAAAATGGCTATCCAAAGCGGATAGCCATTATTTTTTTATCTATTTTTCGCAAAGAAGAATAAAGCAATCGTACCAGGGCCTGAATGGGCACCAATAACCGGTCCAACGAAATTGATTAACTCAATATCACAGTCGATTTCTTTTTCAATCATGTCTTTTAACTTTGTCGCATCCTCTAAGTCATCACCATGACTAATGAATACGGTTTTTGAAATGGTTGGATCATATGATTCTTTCATCTTATTCAGTAAAGCTTGAAGGGCTTTTTTACGGCCGATCATTTTCATACGAGATACTAACTTACCTTCATCTGATACATGGAGGACAGGATTGATATTTAACATACCTGCAACCAGTGCGGCTGCACCACTAATTCTACCACCACGTTTTAAGTGTTGGATATCAGAGACTGTAAACCAGTGTGCTAAGTTTAATTTGACTTTTTCTAAGTATTCATAAACATCTTCAATGGCGTACCCATCTTTTTTCATTTGGCCAGCTTTGCTGACGAGTAACCCTTCACCTAAGGATGCTGCTAGAGAATCCACTAAGTAAATTTTACGTTGAGGATAGGTTTCTTTTAATTGTTCAACAGCAATTCTTGCACTGTTATAAGTACCTGAAAGGGCACTTGAGAATGTAATGATTAAAACATCTTTACCTGACTTTATAACCGCTTCAGCCGCATCCAAATATTCTTGGACATTGACTTGAGCCGTTGAAGGCATTAAACCTTTTCTAACTTTTTCATAAAATAATTCTGGTGACATGGCACGGTGGTCTAAGTAATCTGGATACTCAGTACCTTCGATGACAAATTTTAAAGGTAGAACAACTAAATCTAGTTCTTTGGCTAAACTATCGGTTAAATCGCTTGCTGAATCCGTAATGATGACGTAATCTTTCATGATACACCTCCTGAGTTTGTTATTTTTATTATACGCTATTTCAAATCTATTTCAATTGATTTTTTATTAGGTAGAAACGATGGTTTTTAAATCCGGGTTAAATGATTTTGACTTAATCATTTCAATCTCATGTTTATATGGGGCTTTATTCTCGATGTATGGTGTTTCTAAGATTTTAGGAATGTCTTTGAAATCTTCATGATAAATCACCTTTAATAAAGCGTCATATCCGATTTCACCAAATCCGATATTTTCATGACGGTCTTTGGCTGCGCCTTGTGGGTTTTTAGAATCATTGATATGAAATACGCTGATATACTTTTTCCCAACGACCTCATCAAAGTGCTTAATGACCCCTTCAAAATCGGTCTTAATTGGATAACCAGCATCTGAGGTATGACAAGTGTCAAAACATACAGATATTCTTGATTTATCTTCGATTAAGGCAATCATGTCTCGTAACTCTTCAAATGTTTTACCCATTTCATTGCCTTTACCAGCCATGGTTTCTAGTGCAATTCTAACGTTTAAACCTTTTGTGTTTGATATCACTTGATTGACGCCTTCAGCAATCCATTTCAGTGCTTCATCTCTGTCTTTACCGACCGCTGAACCTGGGTGTAAGACAATTTGACTGACATGCATTTTATGGGTTCTTTCGACTTCTTTGGTTAAAAACTCTACTGCAAATGCGCGTTTTTCTGGGTCTGGGTTAGCTAAGTTAATTATGTAAGGTGCGTGAACAACCACATCATCGAATGACAAACCTGCTGCTTTCATTAACGCTTCTGCACCTTCAATATTTAAATCCTTGATGGCTTTTCTGATGGTGTTTTGTGGTGCGCCTGTATAAACCATAAAGGCAGTCGCGCCATAACTTAGTGCTTCTTTGACTGAACCTGCATACATAAGAGGTGCAGATAATCCTACATGTGAACCTATTTTCATTTGGAACCTCCATAACGTGCAATTCTTTTCGCTTTATCGACTAAAGCTTTGTTTTTCTTTTTATAGTTAGGTTTTACTTTGGTTGGTTTTTTAACACTTCTCACCGCAGCGACTTCTTCTACGGATAAACCTTTAAATTTCTTGACGACTTCTTTGATGCCGTCTTCAGTCAATTGGAACTTTTTAAATTCAATGCCTCTTTTAGCAATATTTTCAATTTTACGTGATTGTTCATTGGTATAAAGGGTATAAACGATGCCACTTCGGTTGGCTCTTCCCGTTCTACCAGAACGGTGAATATAGAATTCCAATTGATAAGGTAGTTCATAGTTGATAACATGGGTTACCCCTTCTAAATCAATCCCTCTTGAAGCGATATCCGATGAAACCAAATAGGTAAACTTTAAGGCTCTTAAGTTCGCCATAATTTGACTACGCTCTTTGACCTTGGTTTCACCGCTGATTTTAGCTGCACTATACCCGGCGCTGATTAAAAGGTCATAAACGTGATCAATGAGTTCGCGTTTAGATACGAATATCATACAAATGTATGGTTGGAATGTCTTTAATAAACTTAAAAAGTCTTTGTCTCTTGAATCTGCTTTGGTTAATACCAAGCCGTGTGTAATATTTAACACGGATGGGTCTTTTAAATCGATGGTATGGGCTTTACCAAAATAGGTTTTAATGAATTTATCTAAACCTAAAGGTAGAGTTGCTGAAAACATGAGTAGTCTCGCATCTTTGACTGCCATAAAAACTTGGTCTAGGGTCGTCATGAAATCTAAATCTAGCATCATGTCGGCTTCATCTAAGACAAACGTATTGGCAGTATGGATCTTTAACTTATTTTCTTTGATTGCATAATCTTCCAGTTTACCTGGGGTTGCGATGACGAGTTGTGGTTGTCTATTCGTTAATTGTTCTAATTCTCTTAGTCTATCTTTGCCAGATACATAGGCTTTAATATCAATGCCTAAGTTTAAATCTTTAGCCATTTTTTCTACTTGAACGACTAAGTCATTGGTTGGCACGCAAATCACTGCTTGAACTTGCTTTTTATCAAGATCAATACGGTCAATGATTGGTAATAGATACGCATGTGTTTTACCAGTACCGGTTGGGGCTAACCCAATGATGTGGTTGTGTTTATCAAATGCGTCAAAAATCGCCGTTTGAATGGGCGTGAACGTCTTAAATCCTAAATTGTTAATTGAGTCTGTTGTTGTTTGTTTAAACATATAAAATCACCAAATTTATTATACCAAATAATGCTTAAATTACCTAACAATAGCATTTAAACCTTGAGTTTGTTATAATACGGATAGGTGATACCATGGAAGTAATCGATTTAAGGCCAAGAGGCTATTGTCACGGTGTGGCAAAGGCTTTGCATATCGTTAAAAAAGTCATTGAAGATGACACATATCCAAGACCAATACATATTTTAGGACTCATCGTCCATAATAAAAAAATCACAGAAGCATTTAGACACTATGGCGTCATCAGTTTAGATGACCCAAATAAGTCAAGACTAGAGTTACTCGATTTAATTGAAACAGGGACAGTCATTATGACGGCTCACGGTGTGTCTGATTTGGTGATTGATAAAGCAACCAAAAAGGGATTAACCGTCGTGAATGCGACTTGTAAAGACGTCACAAAAGTCCACGATGCGATAAAAACGCATCTTGAACTCGGTTACGAAGTGGCCTACATTGGCCATAAAAACCACCCAGAACCAGAAGGTATATTAGGCATTGACCCATCGATCACATTCTTATGCACAAAGATGGATGCAATGAATTTTCAGCTCAAAGATCCAAATAAAAAGCTATTCGTGACCAATCAAACCACCTTGTCTCGTTATGACATCAATGTTGTCTTAGACGTCTTAAGAATCAAATACCCGGATTTATTATTTGATGATGACATATGTGATGCGACCACGTTAAGACAAAAAGCCGTCATTGACCAACAACCGGTTGATTTATGCATCGTCGTTGGTGATACATTATCATCAAATTCGAATAAATTAGCGTTTGTTTCGAAACATGAAAGAAACATCAACAGCTACAGAGTTGAAGGCATCGAAGACATCGATCCCGCTTGGTTTAAAGACATTAAGCGTATATCGGTTACCTCAGGTGCTTCTACGCCAACTAAACTGACCAATGAAATCATCGACTACTTAAAATCATTTGATTATAACGATCAATCTACTTGGCAAAGAAAGTCCAAATTAACACACATAGATATATTAAGCTAAAAGAAAATGGCTTGAAAACGACCTCCATTAGAGACGTTTTCAAAGCCATTTTTATTTATGCATCGTATGAGCTCATGATCTGAGCTGGTGTTTTTCTTAATAACATCGTGACTGGGAATAACCCAATGATTTGATTGAATAAATAAATCAAAGAAACCGTGATACCCATCGACAGTGGTGTGAATAATATCACGCCGTTATCGAGTAGTGACTTGTTCACGCTGGTAAAGTAATAATAACCAAATGCATAACCAAGGATAAATGACATTGTGGTAATGACAAATATTTCAACGATATAGCTCTTATATATGTCAATGCGTCTGACACCAAGTGCCCTGAAGACAGAGATTTCACCAATTCTTTCTAGCAGTGACCCTCTCATCACGAAGAATAAGCTAATCCAAGTGATGGCTAAAATGATACCGACAAAAACGTAAAGGACGGTATAAACTAAGCTCATCATCTTGACATAGTTCGCCTTCAATATTGGGTATTGATAGACTGCCTTACCATATTCACTGATGCTATCCTCAGCCTCGATTGGATCTGAAGCATACGCATAAAGTGTGCTAAACTGGTAACTAGTATTGATGAAGTAGTCTTCTCTGAGTTGTTCTAAATCGGTTGAATTTGTATCTAAATAAAGTTGATAGTAATCTAGTTCATCGATGATGATATTTGCAAACCCACGATCAACAAATCCAACCAACGTGAATTCTTTTTGATTAATAAAGACTGTTTCACCAATTAATGACTGATAATCGTTAATACCAAATATCGATAGATAACGCCTTAAACTATTCCACTGGCCTTCAAACATCTTTACATCCAGTAAAATCTCATCTGGATTAAGGATGTTTCTGCCAGATACGATATCATTTGGTTTTACAATCTCTTTAAAATCCTTTTGAAACTGTGAACCGCCACCGTAATAACTTTGATACACTTTTGGTAAATCAAAATCCAATAACAGTGAGGCTCCAAAGTTATTGACGTATACGACAGATTCTTCATCAATCAGTTGATTTAGTTCCGTTAGGTTCGTAATTTCAGTGACTTCAACATAGTTTTTGTCATACGATATGAAGTTACTTTCATCTGGGATAATGATCCTTGTAAAAATGGATGATGCAATCGTTAATAAGAAACCTGCAATCGCAAAACCCATGAATAATAAGCGCTTCTTTCTGGTTTGATTTAAAATCTTAGAAAACGCTAGGATGACTGCATGTTTAACCGTGATGATTGGTTGTTTTTTATCTTTCTTGGTTTCATCAATGATCGATTCAAAATCATATTTACCAAGGTTTTCAACACTTTTGGCTTCTACATGTTTATAGTGATCATCGATGAGTTTGACTTCTGATTTATCGGTCAATACTTTGATATTTTTCGCATCCGATGTGTCCATATCGAGATATAGGGTGCCATTTTTGAGTACTAGTCTGAGCGTGATATTTGACTCTAATGCTTTATCTGAGTAATAAGAAACCGTCATACCGTTATTGGTAGATGTCTTTATGTGTAAATCTTTTAAGTATATATCTGAATCGTGTTTTAAATCCAATGAACCTGCGGATACATTATCCATATCCGAGACAATCTTACCATCTTGTAGTTCAATGACACGGTCAGCATAAAACTGTGCTATTTCACGTTCATGTGTGACCAAAAGGACAAGTTTATCTTTTGAAATCTTTTTGATGATATTCATGACTTCAACAGTATTCTTAGAATCTAAGTTCCCCGTTGGTTCATCAGCAATAATCACAGATGGATTTTTAGATAATGCTCTAGCGATGGCAACCCTTTGTTGCTGCCCACCAGATAGTAATCCAGCTTTACGTTTTTTAAAGTTTTTCATGCCTACCGCTTCAAGTAAGTAATCGACACGTTTGTTGATTTCTGCTTTATCGGTAATACCTGCCATATTTAAAACGAGTTTGATATTCTCATAGATGGATAAGTGCTCTAACAACATATAGTTTTGGAAGATATAGCCGATTTTCTCGTTTCTAATCTCATCCCACTTACCCATGCTGTAGTGATCAATTTCTTTATCATCAAATGCGATCACACCAGCGGTACGGTCAAGCCCCCCTAGTACATTTAAAAGGGTGGTTTTCCCTGAACCAGATGGTCCAAATAGGACCACAAGGCCACTATTAGGCAGTTCTAAAGAAATGTCATTTAAGACATGAATCTCATTTTTTTGTCTTCTATTGAAGTATTTATTGAGTTTATTTGCTTTGATCATATTGTTCACCTACTCCGATTTCAGTGTGGTTATCACACTTCTACCAAAAAGACGAATCGAGAACTTTCTGGTGATTAACAATAGTGCCCCAAGGAATAACGCATAAGACACAAAGTAAAATCCTATCTCAATAAACCGCATGACTTTAAAGTCTTCGATTAATGTGTTCATGATGAACAATGTAATGATTGCTAGGATATAGCTAACAAATGAATATATCACTTGTTCGATGACTAACATGCGTTTTAAATCCTTCTTAGATGCTCCAATCGATCTGAATATAACAAAGTCTTTCTTTCTGGATTGAATAACCGATTTGATGACCAAGTTAATGATGATGTATAAGAACCCACCAAGTAATCCGAATGCCATAACGGTTAGGAAAGATAACCCGCCAATACCCCATGATTCGCCTTGATATGATGCTGGGTGAATGGTATGGTAATCATCACTCAATCCGCGCATGACTTTATCTGCATCAAACGCATCTTTTACCAATAGCGTGATTTGATATGGCCCTTCGCTTGTTAGACTCAAATAGGTTTTACTATTCATCCAGTACGCATATTTCTCACTGTTACTTGTATTAGCAATCGTAACGGTTGTTTCTTTCTCGCCTACAAATTTACCAGGTAGTTTTGTCCAGACAAAGGATTTGGTTAGAATCTCTGCCTCTTCTACTGCCATCATAGTAGCAACATAGTTAACTAAATTTGGATGAACCAATATTTGATTGTCTGGTAAGGTATCATTAATACCTATTGATTGCTGACTATTATTATAATAAGACACATCTTCATAGACAAGGCTAAACTCAGAACTTATGTATCTTGCAGCTAAAAAGTTATTAGGGTTAATGGTGTTAGTGACATTTTGATTAAAGAAATCTGGATGTAAAACCACATCATATAGTCCGTAGTCTCCATCCAGGATGCCAACTACGGTCATATCAAATTGTTCATAGCGTGCCGTGATATCCGATTCATAAATCTCATAATATTCAAAACCATAATGTATGCTGATAACGTCATTGATTTGATAAGTGGATGTTTTCCAACCTAGGTTTCTGACCACAATCTCATTTTTATTTTCAGGTAGTCTCCCACTGGATAACTCTTCACTTTTAACATAAGTTGACAAGTAAGGTGTGCCTTCTATGCCATTATATGGATCATCATTATCCGTAACATAGTAATATTGATCCAAGAGAAAATCATTGTGTATGAGGTCTATGACATCACTTTTGTTTAATAGGGCATCTAGCTCTGTTTGGGTAAATGCCGTTTCATCTTTTTTGGTTACAATAACTCTGCCATCAAAGTTGTTTGGAAATAAATCGTTATAACTACCGCCACCAGTAGAAATAAATGGGACATAATTATTGAGTGCGTAAAGTGAGTTAACCCCAACCATGGCGAACAATAATGTAATAAAGACTAAAATACTCTTCTTTGGCATACGGAAAATGGACATCAAAGCCATTTTGAATACGTCTAGGATCGCTAGATTAACTGGTGCTTTTGGTTCGGTTGGTTTGACTTTATCCGTTGGATGAAAGACTTTATCTTCAACGATTTCGCCATCATACATTCTGATTTTTCTTGTCACATATGGGGCGGCTTGTTCATAGTTATGGGTCACAACGATGACCAATTTATCTTTGGCTACTTCTTTTAATAATGCCATGACCATTTCACCGGTTTTACTGTCTAAGTTTCCGGTTGGTTCATCGGCGACAATAATAGGACAATCTTTCGCAAGTGCTCTTGCAATCACAGCACGTTGCTTTTGACCACCCGAGAGTTTACTTGCACGGTGGTTTTTATGTGAGGTTAAGCCGACTTTGTCAATGAGTTCAAGGGCACGTGCTTTACGGGTCTTTGGATCATAGCCTTGAATCATTAAAGCTGCCATCACATTTTCTAATACGGTAAATGAATCAATGATGTTATAGTTTTGAAAAACAAAGCCAACGTACTGTTTACGATATTGTTCTTGTTCTTCTACACTAAAATAAGACGTTTCTTCGCCATTCACGAATAATTCGCCTTCATCGTATTTGTCTAAGCCTGAAATCACGTTTAAAAGGGTGGATTTACCACTACCTGATTCCCCTGTTATGGCAACAAACTCACCTAGATTTAATTCAAGATTGACTCTTCTTAAGCCTAAAACCACATTGGCGTCAGAGTTGTAATATTTCGAAATACCTTCTAATCTGATCATTTTTTTACCTCGTTTTATTTATTATAAACGATATTGAAAGTTTATGGAAGTTTTTTTACCACTTCTTTACCAACTTTCTCATTTGCTTTATCAATTGCGTTATTAATCACATCTTTTTGTTGTTCTTTTTCTAAATAGTTAAATAAGTCATAAGTCACTTTAATATCTTTCTTAAGTTCCAGTTGATTCAATGAAATGCCGATTAAACGAATGGGCTGTTGACCATAGGTTTCATCAAAGATATCGAGTAGTTCTTGAAGTAAAAAAGACTGGTCATCTGTATGTGTCAAAAAGGTTCTAGATTTCGATATGGTCCTAAAGTTATTAAACCTTAATTTGATGCCAACTGTTTTACAAAGCAAGTCATCGTGTTTCATTCTTAAGAAAGACTCTTCAAATAACTGTTTAATGGTATCTATTAATAGGGTTTCAACATCGGTATCGAATGAAAAAGTGGTTTCATTTGAGATGCTTTTAGGTAAGGCATATTTTGATGGGTCTACGACATTTGAGCTCTCACCTTTGATGTCTTTCATATACCCTTGATAACTTTTTTCGCTCATGACTTTTAATATGAGGTCATGGTTACTCTGTTTAACGAAATCACCAATGGTTTCAATGCCTAGTCGGATAAGTTTAGGCTGTGTCTTCTTGCCTATGCCAAACATATCTTTAATGGGCAGTGGATAAAGCTTACTCTCAATGTCTCGTTTTCTTAGCACCGTTATACCAAGTGGTTTTTTCATATCGGATGCCATCTTAGATAAGAATAAAGTAGGGGCAATCCCAATGGATGAAGGCAATTGGTATAAACGGATTAGTTCTTTTTGAATTTTTTTAGCTAGTTCTAATGGGTGAATTTGATCAGATAAAGATGTCACATCCATGTAAGCCTCATCAATCGAGACTTGCCAAACCAAATGGGTATAGGTCTTTAAGTAATCAATAAATAGTCTAGAGTATTTGTGATATAGTTTATGTCTATTTGGGACAACAATGAGTTTTGGGTATAAGTTCATCGCCTCACTAATCGACATGCCACTTCTAATGCCGTAATGACGGGCTTTATAGGATGCAGTCGTTAATATACCGCCACGCTGAAAATTGAGTCCACCGCCGACGGCGAACACTTTTTGTTTTAAAGATGGATTTTCAATCATCTCAACCGATGCGAAGAATGCATTCAGGTCAATGTGAAATATGATGTTTACAGGTTTTTTCATTGAAATCCCTTTCTTTTTGTTGCGTTATATAATATAATGGTTTTGAGTAAAAATCAAGTTGAGGTGAAATTCATGGCTGAAAAAACTACTAAAAAACCAAAAACGACTACCCAAAATGGTTATGACATACCAACACTAAAGAATCCACTTAAAACTTGGTGGGGCAAAGTGATCGTTGTTGTTATCCTAGGTGGTATGGTATTATTACCGTTTATTGGATTAATCATTGCATTATTTACCAAAGAATAGAAAAAGGCGAAAGCCTTTTTTTATTTCTCTAGTAAGGCCTTCGCGTGTTCTATAGCGTAAAGGTCAATTCTATCCCCTGAGAGCATTTCCGCTAAAATCAATATTCTTTTTTCGTGATCGAGTATGTCGATATTCGTAACGGTTCTATTATCTTTAATCGTTTTTAAAATGTGATAATGATTACCCGCTACCGCAGCTACTTGAGGTAAATGGGTAATCGATAACACTTGAAGTTGATGGCTTAAGTGTTTGATTCTTTGTGCAACTTTAGAGGCTGTTTTACCAGATATCCCCATGTCAATTTCATCAAATACAACCAAGTTTAATCCTTGGTATTTAGCAAATACAATCTTTAAAGCCAACATAAAGCGTGAAAGCTCACCACCGGATGCGGTTTTATACAGTGGTTTTAATGGTTCACCCTCATTTAAACCAATATTAAATGTGACCAAATCAATGCCATCGTCGTATAGTTCAATTGGTGACTTGTCCTCAAAAGTGATTTCAAAACGCACTTTTTCTAAGTCGAGTTGTGATAACTCTGAAATCATTTCTTTTTCTAGCTTTTTAGCAAGTGATTTTCTCAGTTTTCTTAAGGTCTCTCCTGCTGATACCACTTGTTGATAAGCTTGTTCTGTTTCTATCTTCAGTTTCTTGAGATAGCCATCATAATCTTCTGTGATCATGATTTTTTCTTCTATTTCGTTTAAGTAATCGATTAATTCAGGTACGGTTTTACCGTATTTTTTTTCAAGCATAACGAGCGCTTGAAGGCGTTCTTGTAGACTATCTAGTTCAGATTCACTAAAGTAATCAAATAAGGCAAGACTCTTCTTTAAATCGGTTCTCAAGCCCTCTAATTCATAATAGATTTCAGCTAGTTTTTGACTGCCATTTAAATATAAATCGTCAAAGGATTTGACCGCTTTAAGGGCTTCACTTGCTTCATAGATGTCCCCTTTTTGGTATAGTTCATCTAAGAGTTCGAATGCTTTATTGACGTTATTCACAATCTTTTCTTGGTGAGATAACTTCTCTATTTGAAGGTGTAAGGCGTCCTTTTCACTTGTGTCCAACTTCATTTTAGATAGTTCTTCACTCATGTCTTTTAAAGACTCTAGCGCCATCTCTTTAGAGGCTTTTTCTTTTAGTGCTTGTTCATATTTATGTTTGGTTGTATGGTATTTATCTTTGGTCATTTGGTACTGATTATAAAGTGGTTCTATTTCTTTTAGTGCCATTTGATCGACCAATGCCAATTGAAGTTTCGGGTCGAGTAACTTGGTAATATCGTGTTGTTCATGGATATCACCTAAGTAATAAGCGATTTTCTTCAGTTCATTTAAGGTAATCACTTTATTATTAATGGTGATGGTGTTTTTATTATTTCTGTTGATGGCTCGTTTGATGATGAGGGCATCGGATTTAAAGTCCATGGTTAAAAGGAGCGCTTTTAAAGCGTCATTTAGTAAGATGAATTCACCTAATACGGTCGCTTCATCTGCGCCATAACGAATTAAATCAGAGTCGGCTCTTGTCCCAAATAATAATTTAAGTGAGTCAATGAGCAATGATTTCCCCGCACCGGTTTGACCAGTTAAGGCTGTCATACCTGGTTTAAACTCGACACTTAAGTCTTCAATGATGGCTAAATTTTCAATCTTCAAACGTTTGAGCATTTTTTTATCCTCTTGTTAGTAACAATAAAAATTCTTGGTTTCCCATTTTGCCGAGTAATGTGGTTTTCTTATGGTACATGACTTGATAACCTAATGCACTGGCATACTCAATAATACCTTCTAATGCTTCTTTTTGCTTTAATTCACTTCTAACAATGCCTTTATGGATATGTTTGATGCCAACCTCAAACTGTGGTTTGACTAAAACAATGTATAACGCTTTTTGCTTTAGATGTGTCAAAATCGGTTTGACCGATGTGAATGATACATCAATTGTAATGAGGTTTACTTCACTTGGCAAGATGACATCCAGTATATTGGTTTGTTCATATGATATGACACTTGGGTTATCTTTTAATGACGGATGAAGTTGGTCTGTCCCAACATCATAGGCATATACTTTGGATACGCCATGTTTAAGTGCACAATCGGTAAACCCACCAGTCGATGCGCCGATATCAGCCATGATTAAGCCAGTTAAATCGAGTTTAAAGCTTTTAATGGCATCTTCTAACTTTAAGCCACCTCTAGAGACATATAGCATGTTTTCTTCGATGACTACTTGTTCACCTGTGATATCCATACTGGATTTGGTGATTATGACACCATTGACAGATACTTTGCCTTGTTTGATTAAATCTTGGGCTTGGCTTCTGGTTTTGTTGAAGACCTCAACCATGTATAGGTCTAATCTCATATGAGTGTTTGAATGACCTTGATGACATCATCTTTGGTCATTTTTGCATCCATTTGGTTATGCATTCTAGTACCGTGATGAATGATGTCATCGACTGTCATACCTTTTATCTTGATGTTTAACCCCTGATTTGCCATTTCTTTTAAGATTTGAGGGTATAATGACCCACTTCCCCAAGCTTCTTCATACACTAAGATTGGTAAGTTTAATTCAAATAATTGGTTCAAGTAGTCTAAATCCATTGGCTTAATGAATCGAGCATTGACGATCAATGCGTCTATATCAAGTGAGGTTTGAACTTCTTTCAACAATTCAACGCCTAACCCATAACTAATTAAGATGACTGCTTTACCGTCACGAATGGTTTCCCATGTTGGGGTAATGTCGTTAAAACGATAAGGTTGATTTTTATCTAACTTGACTTCTGCACGTGGGTATCTGATGACAAATGGATGCGTTTGATTGAACCCATATTGCAGTAAATCAAATGCTTCTTGTGCATCTTTTGGCATGGTGATTACCACGTTTGGCATCGTATAGAACATGGATACATCAAATAAGCCTTGATGGGTTGACCCATCATCGCCTACAAAGCCTGCTCTATCAATCCCAAATATGACTTTGGTATCGCTTCTGGCGATATCGTTCATGATTTGGTCATAGGCGCGTTGTGCGAAAGTTGCGTATAGTGGTAAGAAGACATCAATGCCATTTCTTGCCATGGCAGCTGCCATGGTTGCGGCGTGTTCTTCAGCTATACCAACATCCACTAGACGATCCGGATATTGTTGATAAAAACGTTCAAACTTCGTGCCAACGAGCATTGCTGGCATGACGACGAATGTTTTTCTTTTATTTTGTAGATGGATCATAGCTTCGCTGATGACTTCTGAAAATGATACCAAGTTATCAGTTGTTTTTTTAAGCATCTGTCCGGTCGATAAATCAAATGGTGAGACACCATGATAAGTCCCATTTTTATCCATTTCAGCGACTTCATAGCCTTTACCTTTATCGGTAATGGCGTGGATGACGACGCTTTTCTTCATCTTTTTCGCTTGGTTTAATGTTTTGATGATGGTCTTGATGTTATTACCATTAATAGGACCCATATAAACATACCCTAAGTCTTCAAAAATATTATTGGCTTGGAAGAATGCTTTGACCACACGTTTCAATCTTCGGTAAACTCTAAAAAAGAAATGTGGCGTCACTTTCTCTAATACCCTTCTGGTTTTTATGATAAATTTGTTACCTCTTAATGTGGTCAAAATATTGGATAGTGAACCCACATTCTTAGAGATAGACATGTTATTGTCATTAAGTATGATGATACCCTTATGGTGTGGGTCAGAACCCAAAATTTTGACCACACGTTTCAATCTTCGGTAAACTCTAAAAAAGAAATGTGGCGTCACTTTCTCTAATACCCTTCTGGTTTTTATGATAAATTTGTTACCTCTTAATGTGGTCAAAATATTG
>CAKMJY010000093.1 GCA_927433595.1 uncultured Acholeplasmatales bacterium
CATTTGAGCTGCATAAGGTGTAGATTTACGTGAACCTTTAAAGCCTAGTGCACCTGCACTGCTCCAAGCGATTGCATTACCGCCTTGGTCAGTGATGGTTACGATTGTATTATTAAACGTGGTATGAATGTGAGCCATTCCAAGCGGAATATTCTTCTTTACACGACGTTTAGTTGTTTTTTTACCTGCCATGATGACCCTCCTTATTTCTTCTTATTCGCAATAGTCTTAGCTTTACCTTTGCGAGTACGTGCATTATTTCTAGTGTTTTGTCCTCTTACTGGTAAGCCTTTTCTATGACGAATACCACGATAAGAACCGATTTCCATTAAACGTTTGATGTTTAATGTGATTTCTCTTCTTAGGTCACCTTCCACTTGGAACTTGGTAACTTCAGTACGAATACGGTTCAATTCATCTTCTGTTAAATCCTTTACTCTTGTATCTTCTGATACTTGAGCTTCTAATAAAATTTTCTCTGATAAGCTTCTTCCAATACCATAAACATAAGTTAAGGCGATGACAATTCTCTTGTCTCTTGGAATATCAATACCTGCTATACGTGCCATATTATTCTCCTATTATCCTTGACGTTGTTTGTGCTTTGGATTTTCACAAATAACGATTACTTTCCCTTTGCGTTTAACAACTTGGCATTTATCGCAAATAGGTTTTACTGATGCTCTTACTTTCATGTGATTTCCTCCTACCTTCGGCGATATGTTATTCTGCCGCGTGTTAAATCATATGGTGATAACTCTACTGTTACGCTATCACCAGGTAAAATGCGAATGTTATTCATACGGATTTTACCGGATACGTGTGCGAGTACGACGTGCCCATTTTCAAGTTCAACTTTAAATTTGGTATTAGGTAGTACTTCGACTACTTTTGCTTGTACTTCAATTAAATCTTCTCTTGCCATAAATATCCTCCTTTAAAGTTCTGTCAATATTTCATAGCCTGATTCTGTGATTGCAATCATGTGTTCAAAGTGTGCGCTATTCTTTTTATCTACGGTAACCGTTGTCCAGTTATCACTTAAGATTTTAACACGTTTTGTACCAATATTAACCATTGGTTCAACACAGATGGTCATGCCCGGTTTTAAGAGGGCGCCAGTACCTGGTTTACCGAAATTTGGGACGTATGGATCTTCATGTAAGCTTCTACCGATGCCATGACCTGTGAATTCCTCCACAATGCCGTAACCATAAGGTTTAACATAGGCTTCTACTGCGTGTGATATATCCGATACTCTATTGCCTGGAATAGCCATTTTAAGGCCTGCATACAATGAATTTAGCGTGACTTCTAAGAGCTTTTTATTCTCATCGCTGATGTTTCCGACTGGAAATGTCCATGCGCTATCTGCGTGATAACCCTTATAATAAACACCGATATCCAGTGTCAAAATATCGCCTTCCTTTAGAACTAAGTCTGAAGGGATACCGTGTACAACGACTTCATTAACCGATAAACAAACCGATCCAGGGAAGCCATGATAGCCTTTGAATGATGGTACGCCACCGAGTGATCGAATATGCGTTTCCGCAATGTCGTCTAATTTTGCCGTTGTGATGCCAGGTTTTATATGTTTTCTTACTTCTTCACGTGTGAGTGCGACCATTCGGCCTGCTTCACGCATGATGTCTATCTCTCTTTGTGATTTTAAAATAATCATTTATTGCCTTCTAGTTTTTGAATCACGCGCGCCGTTACTTCAGCGATTGTGCCGTCTCCATCGATGCATAAGAAGTTATTTCTAGCTTTATAGAAATCGATGATTGGTTGTGTTTGTTCATGATAAATGACTAGTCTTCTCTTTGTGATTTCGACCGTGTCATCTGGTCTTTGAACCAACTCAGTACCACAGACATTACAAATGCCTTCTACTGCTGGCTTATGATTTGTAACGTGATAAGTTTCACCGCATTTAGGACAAACCCTTCTGCCGGTGATGCGATCTAATAAAATACTTTCATTAGAGTCTAAGTAGATAACATAGTCTACTTTCCATCCGTATTGCATTAAAATGTGCTCAAAGTCTTCTGCTTGTTTTAGATTTCTTGGATAGCCATCTAATAAGAAGCCGTTTTTCACATCTTTCGCAAGTAGACGTTCCCTAACGATATCATTTGTGAGAGAGTCATTGACAAATTTACCTGCATTAATTTGCGCTTGAACAAGTTTCCCAACGGGAGTTGCTTTTTGAATTTCTTCTCTGAACATGGCTCCCGTTGAAATATGAGGTATGTTGTAGTGCTTGGTTAAATTTGATGCAAGCGATCCTTTACCGACCCCTGGAGGCCCCATAACGATTAGTCTCATAAAGAATACCTCTTCTCTTGTTTTTTTAGAATATGCCTTTATATTCTTGACTATTTGCTTCGGTTTCAATTTGGTTAGTGGTTTCCATAGCAACCCCTACCACGATTAGTAATGAAGTACCACCTAGTACAATGGTTTGTGCTTCTAAGCTGTTAAAGCCAAATGCTACTGCTGTAATAATTGGCATAGCTGCTAGAATAACTAAATATACTGTACCAAGTAATGTAATCTTAAACATGAGCTTAGCAATGTAGTTTTGTGTGTCCATACCAGGTCTTACACCAGGGATGTACGCGTTTGATTTAGATAAGTTGTCAGATACTTTTTCTGGATTCAACATTAAGAATGAATAGAAGAATGTAAAGACAACGATTAAACCGATATAGATAACGAACCCAATTGGTTGTTGGTAGTTAAATATTTGGTCCAGCCATGATTCTAATGAAGTCATCACTGACGTATCTTTGTCAAACATACCTACTAATGATAGCGGAATGCTTAAGATGGTTGAGGCGAAGATAACTGGGATTACCCCTGCAGAGTTTAACTTAATTGGCAAGTTAGAATCTGTTTTACCTTGACCTGCATGGCGATTCGCATATTGAATTGGCACTTTGCGTTTTGCAAGTTCCAAGAATGTGACGCCAAGTAGTACTGCTAAGTAAATTAGCATGATTGAAATAAAGATAACTGTATCCCAACCGTTTGTACCGTTTGTGATATATTTTTCCCACAGTAATGTGATCATCGAAGGTAAGGATGTAATGATACCAGCTACGATTAGTAAGCTTGTACCGTTACCGATACCTTTTTTAGTGATGAAATCTGCAATCCACATCGCAAATGCTGTACCAGCAGCTACGACTAGAGACATGTAGATGTAAAGGACTGGGGTTGGTGTTAAGATGTCTGGTAAGAATTCACTACCAGCAACGCCTAAGCCTAGTAATAATACCATAGCTTGTACGAATGCTAATACTAAACCTAAGATGCGTGTTAGCTTCGTTAGTTTTTGTTTACCAGTTTCGCCTTGTTCGCTCCATTCTTTAAGAATAGGCACAATATCCATTTGTAATAATTGAATTACGATGGATGCCGTAATGTAAGGCGATATCCCCATCGCCATGATGGAGAAACGTCCAAGCGCATTCCCTGTGAAGTTGTTTAAAATTGCTAAAAATCCGTTACTAGCAACGAAATCTGTGATGCTAGATGTATCTAGTAATGGAATTGGAATCCATGTTGTGATACGGAAGATGAATAACAATAATAGGGTAATACCAATCTTTTTTAATAGTTGTACGTTTGAAAATATCGCTTTAATTCGGTACATGTTAAATTACCTCAGCCGTTCCGCCCGCTTGTTGGATTAACTCAAGAGCTTGTTTTGAAAAGTGGTTTGCTTTAACAGTAAGTTTTTTCTCTAAAGCACCATTTGCTAACACTTTAACGCCTGATTGTAATTTTCCGATAAGTTTTGTTTCTAATAATAATTCTGGTGTAACAACTGTGCCGTCTTCAAACACATTTAATTGTGTTAAGTTAACGATTGCATAGTCTTTACGGTTAACGTTTGAAAATCCTCTTTTAGGAAGACGTTGGAAGAAAGGGATTTGTCCACCTTCGAAACCAAGACGTACGCCGCCACCGGATCTAGATCCTTGGCCTTTTTGGCCTCTACCGGAAGTTTTACCTTGGCCAGTAGCTGTACCGCGTCCGAGTCTTTTACGATTCTTACGGGCACCTTCATTTGGTCTTAATTCGTTTAACATAAGTTTCTCCCCCTTTACGCGATTTCTTTAACAGTTACTAGATGAGCAATGGTTCTAACCATGCCCAAAATCGCATCGTTGGATTCTTTAACAACTGTTTGGTTTAATTTTCTTAATCCTAATGCATGTGCAGTTTTAACTTGATTTGGGTTACGTCCTAAAACGCTTCTTACTAATGTAATTTCTAATTTCATAGTCTTACACCAAGCTTTCTACTGCAACACCTCTAAGTGCTGCAACGTCTTCTCTAGTTTTTAATGATTCTAAGCCAGCGAAAGTCGCTCTTACCATGTTGATTGGTGATTTAGAACCTAAAGATTTAGATAGGATGTTGTGGATACCAGCTAATTCACAAATAGTACGAACCGCACCACCTGCAATAACCCCGGTACCTTCTGAAGCAGGTCTTAAGAATACTTTTCCGGCACCAAATTCACCTGTGACAGTGTGTGGGATTGTATTATTAACGACTGCAACTTTTACTAAGTTTTTCTTAGCATCTTCAACTGCTTTTTTGATTGCATCAGGTACTTCTTGTGCTTTGCCTAAACCAAAGCCAACGGTG
>CAKMJY010000094.1 GCA_927433595.1 uncultured Acholeplasmatales bacterium
GTGCCAGCCTTTTAATGTTTGATAGACTGGTTCGCACGCTTTAAAATCATCGATTAATCCTGGTACTTCATCAATCGTTTCGCCATTTAGTTTATAAGCTACACAAACCTTTAATTCATCTATGCCGGATAAGACATCCAATAAGGTAACCGCTAATCCGCTTAACCCGCCTGAACGCTTAGAGGTTACCTTATTGGATGTCTTCTTGCCAGCCTTTTAATGTTTGATAGACTGGTTCGCACGCTTTAAAATCATCGATTAATCCTGGTACTTCATCAATCGTTTCGCCATTGAGTTTATAAGCGACACAAACCTTTAATTCATCTAGGCCGGATAAGACATCCAATAAGGTAACCGCTAATCCGCTTAACCCGCCTGAACGCTTAGCGTGTTTGATTAAAACAAGGTCTAACCAACCCACACGTCTAGCACGACCTGTGGTTGTGCCGTATTCATGGCCTTTTTCTCTAATATAGTGTGCTTTTTCATCAAATAGTTCTGTCGGTAGCGGGCCTTCACCAACACGGGTGGTATAAGCCTTAGTCACGCCAATCGCGCCATGGATTAACCAAGGTGCAACCCCTGTGTTTAAAGGTACACTCGCAGCAGTTGGGCTAGATGAGGTAACAAACGGGTAAGTCCCGTGGTCAAGGCATAATAGCGTGCCTTGTGCCCCTTCAAATAAGACTTTCTTTTTTTGTTCAATGGCTTCATTAATGAGCTTGGATGTATTACATACAAATGGGCTCAATTGTTTGGCGTATTCACTATAGGTTTGATAGATTTCATCAAAGTCAAATAGGGGTTCGCCATATAGTTTGGCGAGGCTATTTTTATGTTCTAATATTTCTGTTAATTTCTCTTTAAATAATGCTTTATTAATGAGTTCACCCATGCGGATCCCACTACGTTCAGCCTTATCTGTATAAGCTGGTCCAATTCCTTTTTTGGTTGTCCCAATCTTGTCTTTTAGTTTAGATTCTCTGATTGCATCAAATGCCATGTGGTATGGCATGATGATGTGTGCACGGTCTGAAATCTTGATTTGGTATGTTCTACCTTCAAGTTTCTTAAGTTCATCTAACAAACCTTTAGGATTAATGACCATCCCATTGGCAAGCACATTGGTAATATTTTCAGATAGTATGCCCGATGGGATGGTATGCAGTGCATACTTAACGCCATCTAATACAATCGTATGGCCAGCGTTATTACCACCTTGGTATCTAACGACTAAATCACTTCTTTGGGCTAAAAAATCTGTAATCTTGCCCTTTCCTTCATCGCCCCATTGGGTGCCTACTACAACAAGCGTTTGCATACGATTTCCCCCTTTTAAATGATTCAACCATGAGTGATTTTATCACACTAAAACTTCATATGTCAAACACTCATTTTGACTGTTAGAGCATATCAGTCAAATATCAAAAAGAAAGTACTTATGGCAAGCACTTTCTCTTAATTTATTCTTTTAAGCTTTTAGCCAGCATCACGTTGCCTTTTAATTCAGTGAAGCCCTGTTTTAGATAGAAATGATAGGCATCAACATCACGTTCTGTATTCAAGTAATAGGCGGTGATACCGATTGTCTTCAAGTATGACTCTAATTCTTTTAAAAATATTTTACCGTGGCCTTGGTTTTGATGGTCCTGATCAATACAAAGTTCTTTAACTAAGTAATCTGTGCTTTGCCACCAATGGTAGATGTATCCAAATGATAACCCAATGAGTGAGTCATTCTTGTAATAACCAATCGAAAGACTATTTGGATTATCCATCAAATCAATCATATATAAATCGATTTGCTTTTTATCCCATTTGTTATGCCAAGGTGCATCGGTAAACACTTTTAGGAATAATTGTTTAGCGGTGGTTTTATCTCTTTGTGTTAGTTTTTTAATCATATATATACCTCATTTTCTATTATAAAGTAACATCCGGTGTCATACAACAATAATCCCGACTATAGTGATATTAATCTAGGTAAATATATAGAATTTGAGTTCGTTGTAGTTTCCTTCTCATTCATCCACCACACTGTTTAATGTATGTTTTGTCAAAGTTTCAATGCATGTTTTGGTACATTTTTTTCATAATTCTTCATAAGGGGATATATAAAAGAAAATCACAAATAGAGATGATAATCAGAGCGTTGAATGGCTATAAGGATTTCCAAGGATTAATTAATCGAAATCTAAATAGTTTAAACAAAGATACATCTATTTAAGGGTAAAGATAAATCCCCGCTATATCGCTATAGCGGGGACAGGGGGATTAAAATATCGGCAAGTATTTATCTAGTTCCCATTGAGTGACCTTCATCTTATATTCATCCCACTCACGGTTCTTAGCTTCTAAGTATTTTTCAAATAACTCATCACCAAGTGATGCCTTCATCAATTCTGATTTTTCAAAGAAATCAATCGCTTCTTTTAAGTTCTCAGGCAGATTCTTAATGCCCAATCTTCTTCTTTCTGTTTCACTCATCTTAAACAAGTTTTTCTTTAAAGGATTTAGGGCAGTTAAATCATTTTTTATGCCATCTAAGCCTGATGCTAGTAAAACTGACATTGCTAGGTATGGATTGGCTGCTGCATCGACACTTCTGACTTCAATTCTTTGTCCTTTACCTCTAGCCGCAGGAATACGGATCATGGTTGAACGGTTTGAATCGCTCCAAGCGATATAAACCGGTGCTTCATAACCTGGTACTAAACGTTTGTATGAGTTCACGATTGGATTACATACTAACCCAAAGCTTTGGGCATGTTTCATGACGCCTGCGATGAACTTTAAGGCAACATCACTTAACCCATTTTCTGAATTGACATCATAAAATGCGTTTTTACCATCTGCTGTAGAAATCGATAAATTGGAATGCATCCCAGAACCATTGATCCCTTGAACTGGTTTAGGCATAAAAGTAGCGTGATAGCCATGTCGTCTTGCGACATTCTTCACTAAGACTTTGAAGGTTTGGATGTTATCGCATGCTTCTAGTGCATTGTCAAAATGAAAGTTAATTTCATGTTGACCAAATGCAACCTCATGGTGTGATACTTCCATTTCAAATCCCATTCTTTGAAGTTCTAGGACGATATCACGTCTAACGTCTTCAGACCCATCAATTGGGGATAAATCAAAATACCCGCCTAAGTCTGAAAATTCCATGGTTGGTTTACCACTAGCATCTAATTTGAATAAGAAGAATTCTGGTTCAACACCGACATTGAATTTATCAAAGCCAAGTGCTTTTAATTCTAGTAGATTTCTTTTTAATACGTATCTTGGGTCGCCTTCATAAGGTGTACGATTGGATTTATAAACATCACAGATTAGACGGGCAACTTTACCAACAGGTGATTTTTCCCATTCTAATACTAGCCATGTATTCAAATCAGGATATAAATACATATCTGCTTCATCAATTCTAACAAATCCTTTTACGGATGACCCGTCAAACATAATGTCATTATCTAACGCTTTCGATAAGTTCGTCACACTTAGAATAGA
>CAKMJY010000095.1 GCA_927433595.1 uncultured Acholeplasmatales bacterium
TCATATCGTGTAGATTTTTTAGCACCCCTCACTCAAATCGTGTAAAACCTGATGTTTTTGCTGCAAGTTGCTTGTTAGTTTCAACTCCTTAAATTGACCCGACTGTGCTAAAAAAGCTTGAAAATTGACTAATAATTGGCAGTAAAATCAATCGATTCAAGCGACCCAACTCTTAATTGATTTGAGTCGTTTTTTCTATGAGTGACAATCATGATTATCAATTAGTGAAGTTAAGAAAAGGAAGCTCCAAATATTGCTGCCGCTTTATGCAGCAGAAAGGCAAAAATTCCTATTTTATCATATTATAAAAAAGAGCATTATAAAATAATGAATAGCCAAATAGAATCATCATTTTTAAACATTCAACACTTGACAACTTTTTTCGTTTGAATATAATAATAATCGGATTGGCACAACACATAAACGAGTGCCAGAAATGGAGGGATTATTGTGATTAGACCATTAGAAGACTATGTCGTTCTTTCAGTGAAAAAAGAGGAGAAAACCACAGCGAGTGGTATCATTCTTGCCACTGAAGACAAAGACAGACCAGCAATTGGTAAAGTGATTTCAGTAGGTCCTAAAGTTGAGAATATCAAGGCAGAGGACGAAGTTATTTATCAATCTTATGCTGGTACTAAAGTCAAGATTGAACAAACAGAATATCTACTTGTTCAATCAAAAAACATTCTTGCTATTTTAGAAAAATAAATTATCTTAAAGGAGGGTACTTACAATGAGTAAAGAAATTCGTTATGGTAAAGATGCAAAATCATCTTTACTAAAAGGGGTCGACTTACTTGCTGATGCAGTGAAGATCACCCTAGGACCAAAAGGTAGAAACGTTGTACTAGATAAAGGATATGGTTCACCTTTAATTACAAACGATGGTGTTTCCATCGCTAAAGAAATTGAGCTTAAAGATCCTTATGAAAACATGGGAGCTAAACTACTTTATGAAGTAGCATCTAAAACTAACGATGTTGCAGGTGATGGAACAACCACTGCAACACTTCTTGCACAATCAATCATTCATAAAGGATTTAAAGCAGTTGATAATGGAGCAAATCCTGTTCTTGTCAGGGAAGGTATCGAACGTGCAGGAAAAGAGGTAGCTAAGAAGCTCTTAGAAAAATCGAGACCTGTAGAAACAAGAGAAGATATTGAAAATGTTGCTAGCATTAGTGCATCATCAAGAGAAATTGGAAAAATCATTGCAGAAGCAATGGATAAAGTCTCAAAAAATGGTGTTATTTCTGTTGATGAATCTAAAGGATTTGAAACAGAACTCGAAGTGGTTGAAGGTATGCAATATGATAAAGGTTATATCTCACCATACTTCGTAAACGATCGTGAAACCATGACAGTTGAGCTTGAAAATCCATATGTTTTAGTGACAGATCAAAAAGTGTCAACAATTCAAGATATACTTCCCATCTTAGAACAAGTTGTTAAAGCTAATAAACCATTATTAATTATTGCTGATGATATTGAAAATGAAGTTACATCGACATTAATATTAAACAAACTTAGAGGAACATTTAATGTTGTTGCTACAAAAGCTCCAGGTTTTGGTGACAATCAAAAAGATATGTTAAATGATATTGCCATATTAACCGGAGCAACCTTCTATGCTAAAGATTTACAAATGAAACTACAAGATTTAAAACTTGAAGATCTCGGTTTAGTTCATAAAGCAATTGTTAAGAAAGACACAACGACCTTAATTGGTGGTCAAGGAGATAAGGCATCGCTTGATGAACGCATCAACGAAATCCAAGCACAAATCAACGTTTCATCTGCAGAGTATGACAAAAAACGACTTCAAGAGCGTTTAGCTAAGCTTGCTGGTGGAGTTGCGATTATTAAAGTCGGTGCAGCTACAGAATCGGAGCTTAAAGAAAAGAAATTACGTATTGAAGACGCACTAAATGCTACTAAAGCCGCTATTTTAGAAGGTATTGTCACGGGTGGAGGTTCAATTCTAGTCAATATTCAAACAGAACTCAAACAAACATTGAAAGACAGTAATATTGATGTTTATAAAGGAATATTAGCAGTTCTAGATTCACTATCTCAACCACTATATCAAATCGCTGAAAATGCTGGTTATGATGGACAAGATATCTTAGAAGAACAACGTAAACAACATAAAGATTATGGATTTGATGCAAAAGAAGGTAAATGGGTTAACATGATGAAAGAAGGTATCATTGACCCCACTAAAGTAACACGAAATGCAATATTAAATGCATCTAGTATTGGAGCACTCATGATTACATCAGAAGCTGCTGTTGTTGAGATTAAAGAAAAGGAAACTCCAATGCCAAATCCAGCGATGTATTAGAATAAATTGTAATTAAATGAATGATTTAGGGTATCGATGTGTAGATACCCTATATTTTTAACAATCCAATCAAGAAGTCCCCTTCCTCTACAGGTAGTGGAATAGTCTACTTTTTATAACAAGGAAATTGCCGTTTGATAATTACGTCAAAAATAAAAAACTAAAATAAGTCATGATTTAGGGGTGCAAAAATTGTATTAACCCCCGCAACCGTAGACATATATATATAATTAATAGGCTTGATACAAAAGCGAATTGCCATTCGCCCTAAGTATTAAGCCTTTTTTATATAACCGAAGATTTATTATTTAGACTACAGATTAAGCATATTGAATAATTAGAAATATCCATATACTAAAACTTGTTTGCTTTGATATAATATAGTTAAAAGGAAATGTAACAAATATTTTGTTTCTACATTCAAAGGTGGACTATATGAAGAAAATGTACATGATTGGATTATTAATATTGGTATCCTTATTATCAGGATGCACAACGTATGAACACGTCATTACGGATACAGCCTTTAATTATGGTTATAGTAAATTTTATAATGAAGCATTTGTTGGTGAATATAGATGGGATGGGACTGAAACAGGTATGCATTTATCTATTCCAGATGCTTATGACACATACCCAATCACGAGCCTTGGTGGCTATTTTGGTTCAGGTTTTCCAACACCATTTCGCATAAAGTTTCCAGATTCATATGGTGTTACTGGTATTACATCTATTGAACCTGAAGAGAACCCCAGATATTACGAAAACGGCTATGAGATAATCACACTGACGTTTTATGTCTCACTAGGCATTTACCTAAAAGAAGCTAAGAATGTTACGTTAGAGTATTACACATCAGAAAATGAGGATTTATCCATCACGCTTTATCAAGTGTATTATTACTTTGAAGTAGATTCGAATAACCCATATATTTATGCAAAAGATGGCAAACTGTATAGTATCGAAACAGATGAGTTATTAGAAGGGTTATCCTATTTATAAATAAACTATGTTATAATCTTTCCCAAGAAGGTGAAATTATGAAAAAACAATTACCAAAACGCCATGAACTCGATGTGACCTACACATGGGACATGGCTAACCTGTTTAAAACAGAAGCAATATATCAAGATGCATTTGATGCAGTTGAGGCTGACATTGATCAATTTTGTAAAACATTTGAAAACAAACTAACAACAAAAGAGGCAATCAATGATGCTGTATCAGCTTACCAAGACATCCAAGATAGATTATCGAGAATCGGTGCGTATGGGTCCCTTCAAAGTAGTACGGACTCCATTTCTGAGGAAAACCAAATGCGTTCTGGCAAAGCGATGATGCGTTTCCAGGCCATTTCTAAGAAACTGGCTTTTTTCAGTAACGAACTAAAACAAACAAGTGATCAACTGTTATTGGCAGCTTCAAAATTGAATGAAGATAACAAATTCTATCTTGAAGACATCGTTAAAGATAAGAAACATGCGTTAATCCCTGAAGTCGAAAAAGCCTTAGTCGCTTTATCACCAGTCTTAAATGCAGCTTACTCAAACTATAACCGCTTTAAATTGGCAGATATGAAGTTTAACGACTTTGTAGTAGACGGAAAAACATATCCAAATTCATTCACACTATTTGAAAATGAATACGAATATGAAGAAAACCCACAAGTGAGAAGAAACGCTTATGAAACGTTTTATCAAAAACTAGCTGAATATCAACACGGGTTTGCGAGTAACTATCAAGCACACGTTCAAAAAGAAAAAGCAATGGCGGATTTAAGGGGTTTTAATAGTGTCTTTGATTATCTGCTTTATGATCAAAAGGTATCAAAAGATTTTTTAGACCGTCAAATCGATTTAATCATGACTAAACTTGCCCCTGCAATGAGACGTTATGCATTACTGTTAAAAGACGTACATGGGCTAGACAAAATGACTTATGCGGATTTAAAGATTGCAGTGGACCCATCTTTCGAACCTAAAGTTACTATCGAAGCATCCAAACAATTACTCAAAGATGGTTTATCCATTTTAGGACCTGAATATCAAACGATTGTCAATCGTGCATTTGATGAAAGATGGATTGATTTCCCTCAAAACCAAGGCAAATCCACGGGTGGTTTTTGTTCCTCACCATACGGTGCCCCATCTTATATTCTAATCAACTGGAATGGTCAAATGGATGAAGTTATGGTACTAGCCCATGAAATCGGACATGCAGGCCATTTCCAATATGCAAATAAGCATCAAAAAGTTTTAAACACACGTCCATCGATGTACTTCATTGAAGCACCATCGACGACCAATGAATTGTTGATGGCCAATCATTTAATTAGAAACGCCAAATCAGATAGAGAAAAAACCTGGATTAGATCTATTATGATCTCAAGAACCTATTATCATAACTTTGTCACACACTTATTAGAAGCTGCTTTCCAACGTAAAGTGTATGACCGTGTTGATCAAAAACAACCCTTATCTGCACATATCTTAAATAACATCAAACTAGACGTTTTAAGATCATTTTGGGGGGATGCAGTAGAAATTCCAGATTGGGCTGGCCTAACTTGGATGAGACAACCACATTACTTTATGGGCTTGTATCCTTACACCTATTCAGCAGGTTTAACCTTAGGTACGAAAGTATCTAAGATGGTTGAGGATAAAGTCATTAAACCTGAAGCTTGGATTGAGGTTTTAAAAGCAGGTGGGACAAAGACACCACTTGAATTAGCTAAAATGGTAGGGGTCGATTTATCCACCGATGGCCCATTATTAGACGTCATTGAATTTATTACCAATACGATTGATGACATTATCGCTTCAAAAAAAGCGTAAGTAACATTTATTATCTTCACAAAAACTAAAATCAGAAGTACATTTGAAGTAGATAAGCACTTAGGTCAAACTAAGTGCCTTTTATTTTGAGTGTATCAAATGATAAATTCATTTATAAAGTAGCGATTATTATCATAAAATGATATAATCATGCTATCAATACACGAATAAATTAAAACATACAGATTATATCAAACCATGAGATTAAAAATATCATTGCTAAGAGGTGACTATGGACGCTTATCAAGACATCGTAAGACTCTTCGTTTCACATGCATTTTCAGTCTTTTTTTTGCTTGTGATGACACCACTTCAAAAGCCGGTTAAAAAACATACGCTTTTAGTCATCATGGGGACATTGATCATTACTATAATCAATGCACTGATCATTTATCAATTTGGGATGATGGTGTATGTTCGGATTTACTTTATAACGCTTACAATTCCTTATGTGGTACTGTTTGCGTTTTTTTCGATCTACAAATGGGGTAAACTCATATTTGCCATATTGACGGTACAGGTCCTTGGTAACGTTGCGATTCTTAATGGATTGTTGGCTTCTTATCTGGTTTTTCAAGAGAATACGCCTTATATTGATACTGTTGCCCGTGTCATCACATATATCCTATGTTTACCTATCCTATTTAAATTCTTGAAGCCAACTTATTTGAGAATGGTCAACATATTAGATAAAGGGTGGTGGGTATTAAATGCTGCACTCATGACATCTTATGTGTTAGCCTACTTTATCTTGTTTGTGCCGGATGCGATTTTCAACCGACCTAATTATTTCATTCACGCCTATATCACCATATTACTATCACTGTTGATTTATGTCATCGCATTCTTCTTGTTTATAGAAATCCAACATAAGAAAGATACGGAATTGGATAAAGAAATTTTATCTTTACAAGTCGATTCTATGGTCAAAGAAACAGAAAAAATCAATTCTATCGCATATATCGATACCCTCACAGGTGTAAAAAATCGATATTCATTGTTTAGACAAATGGATCAGTTGATTGAATTAGACCAGCATTTCTTAGTCATCTTTATTGATTTAGATAACTTCAAATTCGTAAACGATGAATACGACCATCAGACCGGTGATATGTACCTAAAACGGTTCGCAGGTGCAGTAGAACAAGCCATCGACGTTTATGGTGAGGTATACCGATTTGCAGGTGATGAGTTTGTTTGCTTAATCAAAGATCAAATCCAAGCGTTCGATGCCACTTTTTTAAGAGATAAAATTAAGGAAAACATGACTATTGATATCCCATATCATGGGGTTAGCTTCGGGATTTCGGTATATCCAAGAGATGCTCAAAATGCCGATGACTTAATTAATATGGCAGATCAAGCCATGTACACAGAAAAGAAAGCGAAAAAAATTAGAAGGTAAATGCATAAAGACGTGATCAATTGAATCCGACATACCCAAAGTCTATTTGTCTTTGGGTATTTTTCTTTAGTATGCAAAATCGAACCAGTGAAATGAAACTTAAGAAAATGAATCGACTGTCAAAAATGCTATAGTGGCAACCCCTTAAGTGTGTTAAAATAAATACCGTATGGGGGTATTTTATGAATAAAACAGGCACTATGGCATTTGGGATTAGAACACCAATCATTAAAAAAGGCGCAGACTTAGAAACAATCGTTGTGGATTCAGTCTTATCTGCAAGCAGGGATCACTTTGACATTGAGAATAGAGATATTATCGGTATCACAGAAGCGGTAGTTGGTATTAGTACAGGCAACTATGCATCCATTGATGATATTGCTGCTGACTTAAAGAAGAAATTTAAAGGCAATCATTTAGGTGTGGTTTTTCCTATCTTAAGTAGAAACCGTTTCGCCATTCTATTAAAAGGGTTTGCTAGAGCATTTGATAAAATTACAGTGCTATTGAGTTTCCCAGATGATGAAGTCGGGAATGCGATTCTTTATAAAGAAAAGCTTAAACAACAAGGTATAAGCTTAGATGATGATATTTCAATGTCTACCTATCAACAATTATTTGCTGATTTCAAACACCCATTTACAGGGGTAAATATGATTGAATATTATCAATCAATCGTCGAAAGTGAGAATGCCCAATTTGATTGTGTCTTATCCAATCATCCAGAGGCAATTCTATCTTATACTAAAGACATATTGGTCTCTAATATTCATAAGCGCTTTGAAACGTATGAAACCTTATCTAAACATAAAGACATCACATTATATCGCTTAGACCAAATCCTAACTGAACCTATTAATGGCTCAGGTTTTAACCGAAAATATGGCTTACTGGGTTCCAATACAGCATCCGATCATTTAGTCAAATTATTCCCAAATGAAGCGATGCCACTGGTTTTAAATGTTCAAAAAAGACTGTTCGATTTAACCGGTAAAAAGGTAGAAGTCTTAATCTATGGAGACGGGGCATTTAAAGACCCATCCACCGGTATTTGGGAACTTGCTGACCCAGTCGTGAGTCCTTACTATACACCTGGTTTAGAAGGCAGTCCAAATGAATTGAAACTAAAACTGATGGTCGATCAAGACTTCGCTGATTTAAGTGGAGAAGATTTAACAAAGGCCATCAGCCAAAAGATTAAAGATAAAGATAAGAATCTAGTCGGTCAAAATGCATCATTAGGGACAACCCCACGACGTTATGTTGACTTGATTGGGTCTTTATGTGACCTAATGAGTGGGTCAGGCGATAAAGGCACACCAGTCATCTATATCAAAAACTATTTTAAGAATTATACAGAATAATCAAAAAACACATTGATCACGTGCACTTGCACGGGAAGGAAACTAAATGATAATATCTTGTACAAAAAAAGTCGTTGATTATGGAAAATTAACGACAGATATAAAAGACACCAAACATGACATTTACGCTTGGCATGTGAATTATCAAGTGATAAACAACAAACCATTTTTCATTTTTATGAACGATTTAACGAAGTTCTCAGTTTGTATCTATGGCTTGAAAAAACAAGACTTCAAGGATTTAGGGTTTGATTTATACCACGCCATCAGACACCAATTCATCATGGTAGGCTATCAAGCGGATTTAATCGAAAAATACATCAAAGACATCGATGAAGTCACCTTCTTAAAAACAGAATCCAGAAAAACCGTTGCTAGGCTTAACCGCATCATGGATGACGGGTTAGCGATATTAGAGAACATCGGCATTGATACCGATAATACCGAACAAAACCTATTGGCCTTTAAATTAAACCAAATGATCATATCGGAAGACAAAGAAAACTACTTTACACCGATTGAAAAGATGCATGACTACTTAAACTTACTATAATCAAGATGACGACTGCGGTCGTCATTTTTGTTGTGATATGGGTTTCATAGATTTTCAGTCATTTTTCATCTGAAAACTCGATATAATATAAGTAGAAGTGAGGGATACTATGGCAAATATATATAAACAAAGATTATCGGACTGGCGTAATGGCGCAATCGTCTATCAAGTGTTGGTGGATAGATTCAACCCATCGAAAAGATTAGAAGAAAAAATGGCTTTATACCAATACCCAAAGAAACTAAACGATTGGCAAACCTTACCAAAACCTGGTAAGTTTTTAAACGATGTGAAATACTGGTCTCACGAACTCGATTATTGGGGTGGCGACTTAACGAGCTTAATGGAAAAATTAGACTATATTAAAGATTTAGGTGTTGAAGTCCTATACTTAAATCCAATTGTCGAATCGTTATCCAACCACAAGTATGATGCAACCGATTATCAAAAGATTTCAAAGGAATACGGCACGAAAGCGGACTTACAACACTTGATTGATAAAACCCATCAATCTGACATGAAAATCATGTTAGATGGTGTCTTTAATCATGTTGGGGTTAATAATCCACTATTTATCGCTGCGAAAGATGAGACTAGTCCTTACCGTGATTGGTTTGATTTTAGCGATACTTACCCTGAAGGTGTTAGACTATGGGCAGAAGCGAAAAGTCTACCAGAACTGAATCTAGATAATAATGCCGTTAAAGACTACATATATAGAGATAAAACATCCGTGATTAGAAGTTACTTAAATGATGGCGTCGATGGGTGGCGTTTGGATGTTGCTTTTGATTTAGGGTTTGATATCTTAAAAGATTTAAGAGAACACGCAAGATTATCTAAACCAGATGTCAATATCATTGGTGAAATATGGAACTATCCAGAGACTTGGTTAAAATCCATTGATGGCGTCATGAACTTTACCTTTAGAGAGATAACCTTAAGATTACTAAATGGCAAACTAACCCCAAGTCAAGCTGGTTTAATGCTAGATGACACCATAAAAGATGCAGGTATTGAAGGCATCTTGAAATCATGGAATATCTTAGATAACCACGATGTTGCTAGACTCAAACAACTATTACCGAAAGCAGCCCAACAAAGACTTGCACAAGTCATGCAGTTCACGTTACCAGGTTCGCCAAATCTTTATTACGGGACTGAACTTGGCATGGATGGGGCAAATGACCCTGAAAACAGAGCACCGATGCGTTGGGATTTAAATACCCCTAAAAATGATACGCTAAAATGGGTCAAAACATTAATTGATTTACACCATCAAGAAAAGGCATTAAAAGTAGGGGACTTTAAACTAATCCGATCTGAACATTTCCTCAGTTATAGCCGTTACACAGACGATGTAGCAGATACCTGCATCATCGTCATCAATCCAACCAATCAAGAACAAACTGAATCCTTATTATTAAAAGATTCAAAGCTCATGAATTTTTCAGGCTTTAACATCATTTTGGGTGAACAAATCCCATTAACTTTACTAGCCGGACTCATTGAAGTGACATTAAAGCCATATAGTTTTATGCTATTTAAACCAGACACGACTGTATCTAAAAGTTACACGCCTTATAAACGTGTATAAGATAAAGCCTTTCTGGTTTTTCTTTTTTATCAAGTGAATTTGGTGTCATATACCTTTGTCATCTGGTGGCTAAAATGGTAAAATTGATATAAAGTTGAAAGGTGTGATGATATGGCATTAAAAGATAATCTTTTACTCGAAAAACTATATACATTTAGACAAGAACTGAGAACCCTTTATCCTGAAAAAACGATTTGTAGCGATGAAGCGCTGATGTCTATATCTGATTTAAAGCCACTAAAAGTATCTGACTTTAACGCCATCAGCGGCCTAGACCATGACTTTATAGACTTATTTGGTAGTCTATTTTTAAAGGTCATTGTTGAATACCAAGGTAAGAACCCACCTGTTAAACTATCCAAAGATGCCTTTAAAGTCTTAGACCATTACAAAGATCGTTTATCTAATATATCCAAAACCAACCCAAATTTATACATGGGTAGGATTGATAAAAACCGGAGTTTTGACTTAACTAACCTAGAGGACAAAAAAAGCTTAGAATACTTTATTACCTCTAAACAAAAGGATTTACCGCTTAAAAACTTAACCGATTATCAAATCACACATTTAACCACCTTATACCGTGAAATCAATAAGGACCAGAAAGAAACAGGGTCCTATGATTTATATATCGGCTATCCATACGTTGAAGGTATATTCAAAAAAGACTTATTTCACATTAAAGCACCACTTGCTTATATGCCAGTCAAATTAAATAGAACCAGAAAAAGTTTCACACTAGAAAAAGACTTTAATAAGGATATCATCTTAAACCGTGACTTATTGTTGGCCATATCTAAAATGGAAAAAACCAATGTCGACCAAGACATGCCACCAATCGAATCGTTGTCGTTAAAACACATCAAAGACATTGTATTGCCTGTTTATGCAAAATATGGCTTAGATATTCACTTAGACCAGTTGAGTTTTATCCCGTTTGAGTCACTATTGAAAGAAGACTTTTCAAAACGCAAGAAAGGTCAATTTGACTATAAACCATATATCACATTCGGTAGATATAAGCTCTATTCATCGATGATTCAAAAGGACATGGCCAAAATCATGTCAATGAATAAGTATAACGATTTACTCGAAGGGTTAATCGATGAAAAGCATCTATTTCAAAAAGAACTACCCATTCCGCTGAAAACCCAACAATCCAGTATCAATGAATCTAATATCGCGTATATCAATGATTTAAACTATTCACAGGAACAAGTCATTGAATTATCAAACAGTGAAAAGAAAATTGTCATTTGGGGTCCCCCAGGGACTGGAAAAAGCCAAGTTATTACAAGCTTAATCGCGAGCGCAGTTTTAAAAGGCGAAAACGTCTTAGTCATCTCTGAAAAAAAGGTGGCTCTAGATGTGATTTATGCGCGTTTGAATGATCAGAAGAAGTATGCGTTGTTCATCGATGATGCATCCAATAAACAAGCATTTTATGATCAACTCAGCCATTTTATCGACCAAAATCCACCAAAGCGCACCTTAAATAATGATGCTTATAAGCTAGAAGAACAAATCAAAAGTGTGAGTCAAACATTTGATAAATCCCTTAATTTGTTTTATGAAGAAAAAGTCGATGGTATTTATATTTATGAGCTATTTGAACGGTATTTGAAAGACAAAGAAATCAAACCAGATTTAAAACCAAAAGATGTCTTAACGTTATTCCAAACAAAACTCAATAAGCCATCATTTTTAGATATCAATTACCTTGAACAAACCTTTGATAAAGATACAAAGTTAAAAACGTTTATAGACTACCAAAAAATGATCCAAACGTATCCTTGGTTTAAAAAACTTGAAACCAAGATTTCAAGAAGTAGTAAACTAGAGTATGAACAGTTTAAGCAAACTTTAGAACGAGCCATCATACGCTATCAAAACAACCATTTCTTTAAGAAACGCCGAATCAAAAAGGCATTTTTCAAAGAACAATTTGACGCCTTAAATTTCTTAACCAAGAAAAAAGGCATTAAAAAGCAATTATTAACCGCTTTATTCTTTGATACTGACTTCAAAACATATTTAGACGACCAGTTGATGAAGTTAAATAAGATTAAAACCAATCACATCGCTTTAAATAAACTAGCGATGTCTTATATTGATTTATTTATCCATGAGCCAAAGTTAAAAGACGTCGAAGCGTATAAACTGAGACGCTACTTATTCGATGCCTTTTATACGGGATTCTTGGAAAACTATAAGGCCAAGCATCAAAAGTATCTCTATATTTTAGAAGACTATCAAAAGTATGCCAATCAAATCAATGACGATATGCGTTTAAAACAACAAGTGTCAAAAGAATCGTTTGAAATGGTGTTATATCAACATGCGCTACATTTTTCTAATACGAAGCGCATCATGGATATCAAACGCATTTTAGAAAGTGATCAAAAACCAAGTGTCAAAGCATTCATTGATCATTTTTACCCTGAAATCATCAAACACATTAAAGTTTTTCTCATGACACCTGAAGTCATTTCAGCCATTTTACCGCTGGAAACACAAATGTTTGATTTGGTCATTTTCGATGAAGCATCACAGCTTTATGTTGAAAAGGGTATTCCAGCCATCTACCGTGCTAAAAAGGTCGTGATTGCGGGTGACCCTAAACAATTAAGACCAAGTGCGCTTGGGATTGGTCGTTTAGAAGAGGAAGACTACTTAGACGATGATATCTTAAAAGACGTCACCTTAGATGCCAAGAGTTTATTAGATTTGGCGAGATATCGCTATAAAGAAACGTTGTTAAACTTCCATTACAGAAGCCAGTACGAAGAACTCATTGCGTTTTCTAACCATGCTTTTTATGATGGTAAACTGATTGTTTCACCAAATGTGAAAAAGCCACTTACACCGCCAATTGAATATGTCTATGTACCGGATGGCAAGTTTATTAATAAAAAGAACATCGCTGAAGCAGAAGCAGTCATCAAGTTATTGAAGAAAATCGTGAAAGAAAAAGCAGAAAATGAATCGGTTGGAATCATTACTTTCAATAGTACACAACGGGATTTAATCTTAAACTTATTGGATGAAGCGACTTATAAAAAGAGTGTTTATCAAAAGCCCCTAGAAACAGAAATTTCGAGGGTAAGCGCAAATGGCGATGAATCGCTATTTGTAAAAAACATTGAAAACGTTCAAGGCGATGAACGTGACATCATCATCTTCTCTATGGGCTATGGACAAGATGAAACAGGTGTTGTTCGAAGACGTTTCGGTTGGTTAAACCATGAAGGTGGTCAAAATAGATTGAATGTCGCGATCACACGCGCGAAAAAGAAGATTTATTTTGTATCCTCTTTATACCCTGAATCCTTTAAAGTCGATGATTTAGCTGGGGTTGGACCAAAGTTATTAAAAGACTTTATGCGGTATTGTTACTACGTGTCTAATAAAAACGACGACATGACTAAAACCGTATTGGCAAGCCTGCATGATAAAGCATCGGATACAGATCAACACGTTCAATCTAAATTGGTGTTAGATTTGAAAGATAGATTAGAGAAATCGGGTTATTCAGTTGAGACCAATTTAGGGATTGGTGGATTTAACCTCGATTTGGCCATCTTGGATCCTGAAAATCATACCTATAAACTGGGCATCATTTGTAGTCTATCCAATCAAAAACAGATTCAATCCAGACTAGAATTGATTCATCAAGATAAATACTTAAAATCACGTTGTTGGTCGATTTATCATGTCTTCCATTCAAACTATTATGAAGACCCAACCAAAGAGATTAAAGTGATCAAGTCATTAGTTAATGTATAAAAAAGGCTTAATTGCCTTTTTTTCTCGAATAAAGCGTTATCTCTTTGACAAAATGGGGTTTATCTTATAAACTGTATAAGTTGATTAAAATAGAAATTGAGGGATTTACATGATTACAGTATCAAACGTTAGCTTGATCTTCTCGGATAAGAAATTATTCGAAGAAGTGAACATAAAATTTACACCAGGTAATTGTTACGGGATTATTGGCGCAAAC
>CAKMJY010000096.1 GCA_927433595.1 uncultured Acholeplasmatales bacterium
CGCCATTTCAGTAATTAGGTTTTTTTCAAACTCAGCTGACATTTTTAAAAACCCCACTCTCTACAGTTTTATTATAACAAATCTTTGGCTATATTTTATAAAAATATAACATCAAAAATAGTTAAGAAACGATATAATGTAGTTAAGGAGGTACGATTATGAAAATAGAAATCACAAAGAACGGACCTTATAAGGTCATTGGTCGGATACCACTATCCGAAAAGAAACTCGTAACAGTGGATGGTAAAACAGAAGTCAAGCATGTCAAAGACTATGAAACCAAAGACACGACTTATTTATGCAGGTGTGGCAAAAGTAAAAATGCGCCATACTGTGATGGCACACACAAAACATTTTTTGATGGGACAATCACTGCACCAAGAGGCAACGATATAGATACTAAAACCAGTGACCCTGAGATTGCAGTTATGCAAAATCACATCAAAGGCGTTTCTGGACCACTTTCTGTGAGCGGGTATGTTAGAATTTCTGATGAAGCAGGGTTATTTGAACCTAAGACAAAAGTCTCACTTTGCAGATGTGGTGCATCTAAAAACAAACCATTTTGTGATGGTACCCATCAAACGATTAATTATCAAGACAAGCACTAAACACCCATTTGGGTGTTTTTTTTAAAGAAAAATCCTCTTTTTAAGAGGATTTATGCGATAAATGTTAAGATTTCATTTGCTAATTCGTCTGGTTTATCCACGAGTGGCGAATGGCCACAGTCTTCAAACTTAACGTATTTTGCATTAGATATGGCTTTTAGGTTATCTAATACCATATATTCAGGCACCGTTTTATCCAGTGTCCCCCAAAACATCAATGTATCTGCTTTAATTTGCTTGATTGACCCATCGCCTTTGGCATAAAGATTAGGTGTATCTGACATATTGAGACTTGCTAAGGCAAAGTCTGCATCCACTAAAGCACGTTGTTTTAAAGTTTCAGCAATGTACAATTGGCTATCTTCTGGAGATGGCTTTTTATTTGTATAAATGGTTAAGTCATAAATATAAGACATGAAAAATGCATTTTCAGTTGCGATTGCTTCTAAAATTGGTTTGACCTGAATTGGGTCTTTTGCCATCTCATCTTTATTCTTATATCCTTCTGTAAAAATTGGGGCATTTTGTGCATCTTTCTTAAAGATTGGATAACCCTTATGTGTGGTCGAATTAATTAAAATCAGTTTTTCAGTTGATCTAGGGTATCTTGCTGCAAATTCCATTGCAACCCCACCACCAAGTGACCAGCCAGCAATATGCGCTTTGCTAATCTTTAATTCAGATAATAATAATTGAATATCGGTTGCTAGCGTCGCCAATGAATCAAATGGGTTTTGATAAGATGAGTTACCAAACCCTCTTAAATCTGGTGCAATCACTCGAATATCATCTGGTAAGCGGTCGATAAGCGGTTTGTAGTAAATCGAGCTCGATAAGTTGCCGTGAATTAAAACCAACACCTTATCACCAGTGCCTTTTTCTAAATAGGCGTAGGTTTCACCATTTTTCAGTGTGACATACTTCTTTTCTAACATAAAAAACCTCCTAAATGTTGAATTGATTATCTTGAGTGTTTATGAAGCCCAAACACAAACTGGTAAATAACATTGGTTTTTCATACATCGATGCATGACCTGCACCAGGAATTTTGATTAAATGCGCATGCTTGATGCGTTCTGCCAAATAAACTTGGTTTGCAACAGGGGTTAAATAGTCTTCTTCTGCAGCGACAATGAGTGTTTCTGCTTCAATTTTATGTAGTTGGTCTTTCACATCAAATGATTCTGATGACAGTGTCAATCTTTCGACTTTGTCTAAGAAAGTCGGGTCAGAGAATACTGGTACCAAGACCTTTTTGCGGTTATCCATCCATGTTTTATTGGTTTCATAATGGATTGGTGAATAAATAACCGGAATGGCCGTATTGTAATAGGCTTCTCCGTCTCTTGTTCTACCAGCTGCAATCCATGCTCTACCAATGTCTTTTAACCATGGGTTTGTATAGGCTGCGGTATTAAATAAAACGAGTCGATCTACTTTTTCTTTGTGTTGAATCGCATATTGAATGGCAATTTCACCACCATAAGAAATCCCAACAATAGACACTTTCTCTAAGTTTAAATGTGAGATTAATGCATCGACAACATCGACTTGAATTTGGTGGGTATAGGATTCACCCACTCTTAAGTCAGATTGTCCTTGATCAAAGAAGTCAACTCGGATCAATTGATTTTTTGCTTTAAATGAATTGACGAATGGTTGCCAGCTTTTGGTTGACATCATAATGCCATTAAGCAAAATAATTGGTTTACCTTCGCCTTCTACTTCAAAGAATATTTTTTTATCCTTAATCCAAATATGACTCATGTAAATAACCTGCCTTAATCGCTTGTTCAGTTAATTCTGCTCTAAATTTTGGATGCGCAATTGAGATTAACAATTTTGCACGTTCTCTAATGTTGGTTCCCCTTAATGATACCATACCATACTCAGTAACAACATAGTCAACGTCATTTCTAGATAAAGATACAGCTGCACCAGGTTTTAACATTGGCACGATTTTTGAGGTTTCTTCGCGTTCACCAGTGACTGGGTTTTTCACCATCGCAGTTGAATATAACGCAATAAAACTTCTACCATTTTTACTGTTTTGAGCACCAACAGCGGTATCAGATTGTCCACCTGTCCCACTAAATTGTTGGGTACCAATGGATTCACTACAACATTGACCGGATAAATCAATCTCAATGGTTGAGTTGATGGAGACTTGGTTATCGTTTAATCCAATGATGGCTGGGTCATTGACGTATTTACCGTCTAAAATCCAACAGCTAGGATTGTTATTGATAAAATCATATAGTTCTTTCGTACCAAATGCGAAACAAGCGATGTGTTTGTTTCGGTGTAATGTCTTTTTCTTGCCTGTAATGACACCCGCTTTGATGAGTTTCATCATTTCGTTGGTGAACATTTCAGTGTGAATACCTAAATCCTTTTTGCCATAAAGTGCTTTTGCAACTGCATTTGGCATCCCGCCAATGCCTAGTTGAATGGTATCACCATCATGAATCATATCGGCAATTTGTTTACCGATGATTAGGTCTTTTTCAGTTGGTTCTGCATCTGGAATGGTTGGGACTGGATAATCTGCTTTAACTAAATAATCGACGTCTCTAACGTGTACTTCTAAGTCCCCAATGGTTCTTGGGAAGTTTGGGTTCACTTCTAGAATGACGATGTCTGCTTTTTCAATCATTTGCTTTTCGTAGACATTTGAGGTCGCTAAAGAGATATAGCCATGCTCATCTGGTAAGCTTGCGGCTGAGACGAAGATATGTGGTTTCTTATAAAATAGACGTTTATACCCAGCTAAATGTAAGTGGTTAGGGATAAACGAGATATTGCCATGTGGATGTACTTTTCTTAATACGTTGGTGTAAAACCAACCGTCTAGTGTAAATTTGTCACGGTATTGTTCTTCGATGAAAAAATCAGCATTAGCGATTGGTAAGCAGTTTGTGACATTGACATGCTTAACGCGATCGGCTGCTAAATGGAGATTGGACATAAATAGTTGAGGTTCGTTTGCTGCCATACCTACGACGATTTCGTCTACAGGATTTACTAAATCGATCATTTCTTGTACAGTAATATATTTAGCTTGTTTCATTAGTGTGTCCTCTTTCTTTAAAAAATTGGTGCTAAGGGAGCACATTCATGCTCCCCTAGTCCAAATTATACCTTATTATCCTCTAATTTCAGTTAAAGTTTCAATTGGTTTGACTTGTTCGAAAATATCAGTTGATGGATTGTATTTTAACAATGACATTGAGTCAATACCCCAACGTTTACCATCTGAGAAGTCTACAGTACCACCCATTGGAATGTTAAGTGGTGCAGATTCCATTGCTTTAATGAATGATTCCCAAGTTAATTCTTTGCCTGATTCTTCAACACGTTTTAATCCGTCGATGAAGTTAATTGCTGCGATATAACCTGCGATTGCAAATGAGTTTGATAGATATGCTGTTTTTTCTTCTGGTGATAAGAATGACGCATTATTGATTGCTGTAACGAATAATGTTAAGTCAGCTTGGCCAGCTTCAGAAACGATATCAACCCATGCATTTGTATAAATGTCGAAAGCATAATCAATTGCAGCATCTACTGCAGTTGGGTCAGCATTGACATAAGATGTGAATGTAGGAACTACAACACCAACTTGGTCCATAGTTGCGATTGCAGCTTTGAAACCAGCTTGGTTAGATGCAACGATGATTGCTTTAACGCCAGCGCTTTGGAAGCTTTGGACTGTTGCAGTTAATGTTGCAGGTTCTGTTGCTGAGAATGATGCATAGATGAAGTTGTCATTTACGCCTTTAGTCTTGGCTTCAATTTCAATACCTTCTCTAATAGATGTACCATCAGCTGCAGTTGTGTATAATACACCGACTTTATCGTTTGCACCTAATAATTGGTCTTTGTTAGCGCCAAATAGTGGTTCGTTAAGTGCTCTTGCAGTCATGATTCTACCATCTGTTAAGTAGATTGGTTGAACTGGCATAACTGGGTCAAGTGGGCTTCTTTCAGTATAAAGTGCATTTGTACCTGTTGCTGCATAAACCATTGGAATACCAGCTTCACGGATTGTAGTTAGAGTTGCGGATACGGTAGGTGTACCAAAGTGACCAACTAATGCGAATACTTTATCTTCATTGATTAATTGTTTTGTGTTAGTTAAACCAACTGTACCATCAAAACCATCGTCTTTGTTGATGTATTCGATTGTTCTGCCATCGATACCGCCAGCTTCGTTAACTTCTTCAAATGCTGCCTTCATACCGGCTGCAAATGGTGCACCAACGAATGACCAGAAACCTGCTAGTACTGCTGTATTACCAACTTTAATCGTCGTATCTGTGACACCTTGAACGGTAACTGCTCTAACTTCTGAATAGAATGATGCAGTCAAACCTTCAAATGTAACGACGACATCGTATTTACCAACGATACCTTGTTTGAAGCCTGTTAATGTGTAATCAGCACTGGTTAAGATTGCTTTTCTACCAGTTGAATAAGTCACTTCAACTACTAAACCTGTTGCATCAAACGCTTCTTCTTTGTTGTAGATTTGTTGATCAGGTAATGAGTTTAAAGTTAACCCTAGAGCAACTTCTGGTGCATCTGGATTAAATACTGCGATACCGAATGCTTGAGTAACGCCTTCGTATGATACAGTAAGCGTAACTAAACCTGCTGATGCAGTTGTAAAGCCAGTTACTGTGTATTCAGTAGATGCTAGTACTTTATCTGTGCCATCAGAAAATACTGCTTTAACTTCCATGCCTGCTGCATCGAATGCTTCGCCAACTTCGTATTCAACTTTAGTTGGAGGTGTAACGACTAAACGGCTAACAGTTACTTCTGCTTCTTGGCACGCTGCTAATCCAAATGCCGCGAAAACTGTTAACAATAATGCTACAATTTTTCTCATTTTATTTCTCCTTTTTCTTGCCTTTATGGCATATGTTATCGTTTCTTGTGAAACTGTTGAAACCTTTTTTTACTAACCTAAATAGGCATTGATGAGTTTATCATCTGCTAATAACTTTTGACCATTGCCTTCACTGACGATTTTACCTAATTCTAAGATATAAGCATAATCGGCAATTTTTAACGTTTGAAGCGCATTTTGTTCAACAATTAGAATGGTTCTGCCTTGTTCTTTAATGCGGCTAATGATGGCAAATATGTCTCTAACAATGAGTGGTGCTAACCCTAAGCTAGGTTCATCGAGTAGTAATACCTCTGGGTTACCCATCAGTGCTCTACCAATCGCTAGCATTTGTTGTTCACCGCCTGATAAAGTCGATGCTTGCTGTTTTCTTCTTTGTTTTAAAATTGGAAAATAGCCGAATACTTCATCTAATAAACCTGGTATTTCGTGTTTTTTAACTGTATAAGCACCTGCTAACAAGTTTTCTTCTACCGTTAAACCACTAAAAATCATTCTACCTTCTGGTGATTGTTTTAAGCCAAGTGCAGCAATCTTGTGTGCATCGAGGTTTGCAATATTCTCACCGTTGTATAAAATCTCACCAGATTTTACTTTTACCACACCAGATATGGATCGGATGGTGGATGATTTACCAGCACCATTGGCACCAAGTAACGCAACAATTGTGCCTTTTTCAATCTTCATATTGATGCCTTTTACAGCTCTAATGATGCCATAGTCGATGACTAAGTCTTTGATTTCAATGAGTGACATTTTTACTCACCTCCCAAATAAGCTTCTTGAACCGCTTTATTTTGCTTAATTTCTGCAGGTGTGCCAATGGCTAATTGCTTACCAAATGATATCGCACAAATCGTATCACATAACTTCATAACTAAGCCCATATCGTGTTCAACTAAGAAAATGGTACAATCGTAATCTTTTTGAATCTTACGGATGGTTTCGGTTAGTTTCGAGGTTTCTTGATCGTTAAGCCCTGCAGCTGGTTCATCTAGGATGATGAGCTTTGGTTCTGTCATCAATGTTCTTGCTAGTTCGACTAACTTTAATGTCCCATATGGTAGGCCAAGTGGATAAGCATGCATGTATGGGGTTAGACCAACATCACTTAAAACCTTCATTGCTCTGGCTCTTACGGCTTTTTCTTCTTTTCTATATCGTCTTGTTTTCAAGACATGATCGAAGAAGTTAGCATGATACAGTGTATGGCCTGCGATTAATAAGTTTTCTAATATGGATAATTCCCAAATCAACTCAACGTTTTGGAATGTTCTTACAATACCTTCTTTAATGACATTGTGTACCTTGAATTTACCAAGATCTACCACGTCGTTATCCTTGTTACGGTATATCACGTTACCTGATGTTGCCTTATAAAACTGTGTGATACAGTTAAATACAGTTGTTTTGCCCGCACCATTTGGTCCGATTAACCCAAACACTTCACCTTTTTTAACATCAAAGGATAAATTATCGACTGCGACTAACCCACCAAACTTCATGGTTAGGTTTTCAAGTCTTAAAATCACATTGTCATCTAGTTTGGATGAATCACTGCCTAATAGACTTGTTTTTTCTACTAACTTTTCATCTAATTGAGATTTAAGCTGTTTAATGGTTTGTTGCAATTGCTCTTTTTCTGCTTCTTTTTGATTCGGTGTGGCTTCTAGTGCATATACATCTAGTTTAAGATGGCTTAATTGCTTTTTTAATTTCGCAATTTCTTGATTGATTTCTTTTAAAGTAGCCATATTTACTCACCCCTCCTCAAGTTTTGTAGTTTAACTTTACCTTTTTTCCATAAGCTGTCAAACAGTTTGACTAGACCGCCAGGATAGTACATCACGATTAAAATAACGAGTGCACCAGTAAAGAAGAATACTGCATTACCATTTTCTTGGAAGAATGGAATTTGTTTTAATACGATGTCTCTTAATCCAAAGATAATGAATGTCCCTAATGTGACACCCCAAATGGATTTAGACCCACCAACAATGACCGCAGCCAAGATGTTAAGTGATACCCCTAAATTCCATATCCCTGGTTCTGTGAACTCAAAGTATGGCATATAAAGCATCCCAGCAACTACTGCTGTAATGGTTGCAATCACAAAGGCTAATAATCTGTATTTTAATACTGAAATACCCATTGCTTGTGCGGCAGATGTGCTATTTTTTATGGATAACATCGCTCTTCCGGTTGGGCTATTAACAATATTAATAAATGCTACCATCATAATAACTAGTACAAATAGGATGATGAAATAAATGGCATTTCTATAAGCTAAGGCATTGGATGCCTCTAAAAACCCAAAGAAATTGAAGTTTTCAACTTGTAATCCGTTTTGTCCATTTGTAATTGAGATGGCTTTTTTGAATATTTCGATGAATATTTCAGAAAGACCTAATGTGATAATGGCTAGGTACATCCCTTCAATTCTTAAAGAGATAAACCCGACGATGGTCCCCATGATAATCGCTACAATAAACCCTAAGAATAATGCAACGACAAATGGTAATCCAGCATTCGCAAACGCGAACGAGATTAAGTAGGTCCCTAAACCAATGAATCCAGCTGTACCTAAGGATGCTAATCCCGTGTACCCTAATAACAGTGAAAAGCCTAAACCAGCAATTGAATAAATCAATACTAATGATATAAAATCGATGGTTGATTGTCTCATAATGCCTGCATTACCTAATAATCTAATCAGTATCATCACGACTAAGAATACTAGGATACCAAACATTGGGCTTTGTTTAATTTTTTGATATTGCATCAAGAAGTTGTTCTTTTTTTCCATCATTACACCTTCTTCGCAATCTTTTTGCCAAATAATCCAAGTGGCTTAAATAATATAACGATTAATAATAGGAAGTATACAAATGCAACGACCCATTGATCAATTTGACTACCGAAAATCTTAATGCTGACACCAAATAATTGGTCTTGTAAAATGACTTTTGCAAATGTCATTAAAACGGCTGCAAATATTGGACCACCAAATGTGGAGAAACCACCTAAGACGCCTGCCAAAAAGCCATTGACTTGCATACCGACCATCATATCTGGGCTTAATGTAAAGATCATTGGACCATATAAACCTGCAGCTAGTGCTCCAAGTCCACCCGCAATGCCCCAGCTCATCGCTGTGATCATCTTGGTATTGATACCCATCATACCTGCAACCTTTTCGTTAGATGCGGTTGCTCTAACACCAATACCCCACTTGGTATATTTAAGTGCTAAGAATATGGCAGTTAACACAATAATCGCAATCAAAATGACGATTAAGCTGTGTCCAGACAGTGTTAAAGATTCTGCGCCAAATTTCAATGTGATGGATTCAGTCGTCAAACGAGTCGGCGTTCTGGTTTCCATGTTGAGTTTATTAAACACAACTGCAATGAAACCGGTCATAAACATGATGACACCCATGGTAATCATTTGTTTGGAGATTGGGTTTGAATATTTGGATTTTCTTATGATGAGCGTATCAATCACGATACCAAATGCTGCCCCAATCAAAATGCCTAGGAAAACTGAGAATGATACACCAAGCCATGCTGGCATGTCCGGTAGATTGGTTTTGATCCATAAATCGAATATTGCTGTTACAGAATAAGCCGATACAGTTGCAATCGAACCTTGCGCAAAGTTAGTTGTAAATGAGGTCTTATATATTAATACAATCCCCATGGTTACCAAAGCAAGTATCGATGCGTCAGCTAATCCTAAGAATAGAATATTGACGATATCTCGCATCTTATTTCCCCCATCTTACGACATTAGCAGCCCAAACATAACCAATACCAGCAGCTAACATTACGCAGATGGTGCCATCTTTCACTTGGCCAGATGCTAAGGCTAAGTGTAGTGACAGAATTTGGTCAATTTGTCCGATATGTCCATAATTTTCTAAATAGATAGATTGTTCTTTCGTTAAACCTAAGTCTTGAAGTAAGGATTCATGTCCAGAACGTTTCATGTGTAAGATGGCTAAGAAGCCGTCTTTAGAAAATTGTTCTCTGGTAAAATCTGATTTTCTCAATGACTCATTGATACAAGTGTACCAGTTAGGCATGGATACTTCATTTAAACGGTTTTTCATTTTAACTGGGTCTAATAATCTTAATGATTTCTTAGCTTCTTCTACGTTGTCTTTGGTTAAAGGATTACAAATCCCACCAATTTCAACGCCTGCAGTACGTGCTAGAGAACCATCCCCAATAATATGTGAACCCAGTAATAAGTTCTTTCCATAGTTTTTCTTTAAGATGATGGCACCACCACCGGCAGCTAAGTCGTACATCATTGACATGTTTTTGTCGCTATAATCGACAAAGTCTAGATTTCTATAACCACCAACAACCATCACAGTATGAACGTCGTCATCTGCAATTAACATGTCTTTAGCCATCTTAAGTGCTGAGACGGTTGTACAACATCTGTTTTGTACATCTATCCCCCATGCATTAACTGCACCAATACGGTCTTGAACGTATAAAGCAGAAGTCGTTAATGGATATTCTTTCCATTCTTCTGTCACACAAAGGATGACATCAATTTCTTTTGGATCAACGCCTGTGTTTTTTAAACAATCTAAAGCTGCTAGGGCACCCATTTCTTGTGTCCCATCCGATAAATCATCTGTTGGTGTTACTTTCTCAACAATCCCCAATTTTTGGATGATTGCGTCTTCAGACCAAACCCCTAAGGTTTTTTCTGCAATATCTTTTGCGGACATTCTACCTTTTGGTAAATATATCCCTGTACCTACTATACCAACTGTTGGTTTCATGTTAAAATCCTTTCTATATTTAAAATAGCACCTCGTAATTCATTGAATCAATTCGGTCTATTTTCATCGCATATTTAACAAACTTCAAGCCAAACGTGTGTTTGGCATGATTAATTCAATTATAAACGCATACCACCGTTGACATTGATGGTTTGTCCTGTGATGTATGATGCATCATCGCTCGCTAAGAATAAAGCAACTTTAGCGATTTCTTCAGGTTGTCCAAGACGACCTAACATCGTTAATTTAGCAAAGCCATCTAGTAATTCTTGAGGTACTGTCTTTAAGATATCGGTCATGACATACCCTGGAGCAATCGCGTTTACTCTAACTTGTGCGCCTTTTCTTGCGAATTCTTTTGCCCAAGTCATGGTTAAACCTAATACACCTGCTTTGGTTGCTGCATAGTTTGCTTGACCAATGTTACCAAATACACCGACAACACTTGAAATGTTGATGATTGAACCTGACCCCTGGTTTTCCATTTGTGGGCCAACATGACGGGTTAAGTTGAATACGCCTTTTAAGTTAACGGCAATCACGGCATCCCATTGTTCATCGGTCATTTTACGTGTCATAGCATCTTTTGTGATCCCTGCATTATTAACTAAAATATCGATGTGTCCGAATTCAGCCATGACTTCATCAAAGAAGACTTTGCAGCCCGCTGAGTCTGTGACGTTTAATTTTTTATAAAATACGTTTTCGCATTCATAGGCCATTTCGCCCATATCTGCTGCAATCACTTTTGCGCCTTCTTTTGCATAAGCTTTTGCGATTTCCATGCCGATGCCTTTAGCACCACCAGTAATAACTGCTACTTTTCCTTGTAATTTCATGTTTTTCTCCTTATCGTTTGATGATGACTGCAGTTCCCATGCCGCCACCAATACATAAACTTGCTAATCCAAGTGTTTTATTTTGTTTTTTCATTTCATGGACCAGTGTCACCATGATACGGTTACCAGATACACCGACTGGGTGTCCTAAGGCAATGGCACCACCATTGACATTGGTTTTATCTAGGAATGCTTGTTTGTCCACACCATGTGCGGCAACCAATTCTTCAATAACCCCTAGACTTTGTGAAGCAAACGCTTCATTTAGTTCAACTAATTCCATGTCATCTAATTTTAAGTTGGCACGGTCTAATACGTCTTTTACTGCTGGTACTGGTCCTAAACCCATGAAGTTTGGATCAACACCGGCTTGCCCTACTGCTAATACTTCACCTAAAACTTCTAGATTGTACGCTTTAACCATTGCTTCAGATGCAAGAATCATAAAGCTTGCACCATCATTGATACCAGATGAACTACCTGCTGTCACGATACCGTCATTTTTAAATGCAGGTCTAAGTTTGGATAGTTTGTCTAAATTGGTTGTTCTATTTGGATATTCATCTTTAGAGAACACGATGGTTTCTTTTCTTGTTTTGATTTCAACAGGAATGATTTCATCATCAAATCGGCCAGAATCTACTGCTTTAATGGCTTTTTCTTGAGATTGTAATGAGAATTGATCTAGCGTTTCTCTGGTTAGTGCATGTTTGGCTGCGATATTTTCAGCTGTAATACCCATATGCATGCCAGGTGTAAAGGAATCATGTAAAGCATCTTTTAAAATCGTATCTTCCATTTGAAGACTACCCATTCTAACGCCATTACGGATATTAGATGTAACAACATAAGGGGCACCGCTCATAGATTCAACCCCACCAGCGACAATTAGGTTTGAATAACCCGCTTGAATGCTCATATAGGCATTCATCACGGTTTTCATACCACTACCGCACACCATATTCACTGAGTAGGCAGGAATTTCTTGTTTTAATCCAGCTTTAATGGATATTTGTCTCGCGATGTTTTGTCCTAATCCTGCTTCAATGACATTACCTATGATGACTTCATCGATTTTATCTGCAGGTACTTTAGCATCGATAATCAATTGTTTTAATACTTGTGAACCCAGTTCAGATGGGTGTAAATCTTTTAATGTGCCTAAGAATGAACCAATAGGACTTCTTTTTGCACCAACAATATACACTTTATTGTTCATTTGTTAATCCCCCTTAAGATTTATGATTGAATATATGGACTTTATATAATAGGTCTCGAATACATGAATAAAAATTCATATCACACTTTCATTTTACGTCATCGATAATTCAATGTCAAGCGCTTACATAAAAATAATTATTCACCTAATATTTAAAACACAAAATCACATCTACTTTTATGAGGCATTGACTATAGACAATTCATCTCATTAAAAATATTTTTTGATCTACTAGATAAATCTAGTGGGTAATATCCTCATCTTTAGCTAAATTATTTTGTTGTATTTGAGTGATGTTTAATATAAAATGAAGCTGGTGATCCTATGTCAAAAGCAGAATATAGAATTCCTAAATCTCCAGCAGGTCTGAAGACGTTTAATAAAATTGTAAATACGGGCAAAAAGTTATTTGCTAAAAACGGATTTCAAGCAACATCGATTAACGATATTATTGCGAAATCCAAGATAGCGGCAGGTACTTTTTACATACACTTCGATTCTAAATTGGCTTTATATCTATATATTCTTGACTTATATAAAGTCTCGATTAGAAAGGCAAGTGCGCTTGCAACTAAGGGATTAACTACCAGATACGATATCGAACGCGCCGGGATTAAAGCATTCATTATGTATGCAAAAAAAGACTCACTGGCATACCGCATTATATGGGAGTCTATGTTCGTAGATTTTGATATATTTAGACATTACTATGAATCATTTGCAGAAGCCTATATTAAGCATTTAAGTGACTATGTTGAAAACAAGGATTTGAGATCAGATATCAACTTAGAAACACTAGCCTATGTGCTAATGGGTATCTCTAATTTCGTTGGTTTGCAAATCATTTTCAAATCAGATATCACCGATGAACAAATAGATGACATCATCGATCAAGCAATGATGATTTTAGACAAAGGTATATTCAATATAAGACATTAATTATGAGTATTTATTCAGTCTAGTTTGTGAACGTTTTACCATTCATAGTAACCCGTTACATAACACCGATTAGTCGCACTATAAAGCATCTAAACTAACAGTATCACTTTTATAACATGAATTTAAACAATTAAAAAGGTAACCAAATTACTGGTTAACTTTTTTGTCGTGTTTTGATTTAATCTCGGCTTCTAATTCTGCGCGTAGTCGTTCTTTTTCGGCTACTATCCAAGCGGCTTTTTCTGCTTCATGTGCTTCTAGCATTTTAGCTTCATTTTTTTGTTTGACAATGCTAATGATATTTAAAAACTCATGAATGAGGATAAATAATAATATGCCAATGATGAATATGAATACGATGCTCTTGTAGTTCAGTGTGATATTACCTAAGTCAAGTAACATAAAATGTGTGGTAACCACACCAATGAAGTTTGTCTCATCGACAAAGCCTTCATCTTGTGACGGATTATTATCGCCTTTGGTGATAATTTTACCATCTTCTACGGCAATCGCTCTATGGACGATGTTCTTATCTGTTTTAAATGCGATGATTGGTTCTTCGCCATTTAAGACATCATCATAGACACTATCATAACTGACATACTTGATGATGATAAATTCGCCAGTCATAATGGTTGGTTCCATTGAACCTGATCCAACCACAGAATAAGAATGATTGAAAATCTTCAAATATCGATTTTGCTGAACAGCCATGGTGCCCATGACTAATAATAAG
>CAKMJY010000097.1 GCA_927433595.1 uncultured Acholeplasmatales bacterium
GAATTAATCACGAGTGCACTATAAAAATAACATCATTTTTTGATATAACAAACACTATCATTGTTGTTCATCTAGATATGTGGTAAGATGAATTGCTTCAAAAATTATGAAGAAAAAATGTAGAAGTTAAAAGTTATATCAACGCCTGTCAATCTATTGGCAGTTTGAACATATTAAATGCTTGTTGTACAAGTTACTTAATCTTGAGGATTCAAAAGCGCTGGCTAGCTTATTTTAAACAGCGCTTTTTTTTGTTTTTTTAAAAGCAAATTCAAATCACAAGGAGAACATATGACATTTGAACAATTAAACATTATTAAACCGATTTTAGAGGCAGTAGAACAAGAAGGGTACTTAACACCTTCACCAATCCAAGCACAAGCCATTCCAGTTTTACTAGAAGGCAAAGATATGCTTGCAAGTGCACAAACAGGCACAGGTAAAACAGCAGCTTTCGCAATCCCGATCATTCAAGGTATCTATAATAATAGAGATCACAATACTAGATTACACGATATTAAAGCTTTAATCCTAGCACCGACTAGAGAATTAGCAGAACAAATTAAAGATAGCTTTAGAAACTATAGCAGAAACTTAAACATCAGAACCGAAGTCGTCTATGGTGGGGTTTCACAACGTGGACAAGAAAAAGCATTAAACAGAGGTGTCGATGTATTAATCGCTACACCAGGTAGACTACTAGACTTATTAGGACAAAAATTAATTGACCTATCAAAAGTTGCCTACTTTGTTTTAGATGAAGCAGACCGTATGTTAGACATGGGCTTTGTCCATGACGTCAGACGTGTTGTGGTGTCAATCCCTAAAGAAAGACAAACTGCACTTTTTTCAGCAACCATACCTAAGGAAATCTTAAAACTGGCTGATGAATTACTCAATAATCCAGTTAGAATTGAAGTCACACCACCAGAAGCCATGGTCGATAAGATCAAACAATCTGTATTCCATGTGACTAAGAAAGACAAAATCAATTTGTTGCTAGATTTATTGGTTGACCCTAAATTAGCATCTGTGCTCGTATTTACAAGAACTAAACATGGTGCAAACAAACTGGTCAAAGATTTAGTTGCTTATGGCGTTAAAGTCAATGCCATTCATGGTAATAAATCTCAGAATCAACGTCAACAAGCTCTTGAAGATTTTAAAAAGAAAAAATTAAGAGTCTTAGTTGCAACGGATATCGCTGCTAGAGGCATCGATATTGATGAATTGTCACACGTCATTAACTATGATTTACCTGAAACAGCTGAAACCTACGTTCACCGTATGGGTAGAACAGGTAGAGCAGGATTGTCAGGTGAGGCATACTCATTCTGTAGTCAAGATGAAAATAGCTTATTAGTAGCCATTGAAAAGCATATTAAGATGGCATTACCAGTCAATGAAAAACATGATTATCATGTTTCAATCAGATTAAATGCAGAATCTAATATTCCTGTTAAAAAACCATCTAGTTCAACTAAAAACACCAACAGAAGTGGCTATAATGCAAACAAGCAAACCGGTACAAGGGATGCTTATAAGCGTTATGATCAACCAAGCAGAAAACCAAAGACAGATAAAAAATCAGATAGTGAACCTTTAGCAAGATTTAGAAAAGAATACATCGCTAAAGAAGCGAATGCAGATGATCAATTTAAATTTGGCAACAAGAAAAAAAGAGTGACACCATCTAAGTCTACCTTTAATTCACCAAAACCATCAAACAATAAGATCCATAGACGATTTGATGAGGACAAACCAATCAGTGAGAGAAACTCAAAAATACAAGATACATATTTCAAATCAACCAAAAAATCCAATCGAGGATTATAAAGATAAAATCAGCCATTTGTGCTGATTTTTGTCTATAATGGCGGTATTTATCTTTTAAGTATAAGTGTGAACAGTGAAAAACTCTTGAATATATGATAAACTAACCATATAAAAAATAGGAGGTATTTATGACACTCTTACTCGCGTTATTACCAGCACTTGTGATGATTACGATGGTGATCATCACTAGAAAAGTATTAATTTCCCTTGGTGTAGGTATTATATTGGCTGCACTGATACATGAAGGATTCAATCCAATCGATGCTAGTTATTACATATGGCAAAGTTTTATTGGGATTGTAACAGATATCCACTGGTACTTACCGATACTAGCATTTGTTGTCTTAATTGGTAGCATCACTGCCGTGATTTCATTATCCGGTGGGGTTAAAGCATTTGCTAGTTGGGCAGTTTCTAAAGTAAAAACCCCAGTAGCTGCACAACTTTTAACCTGGGTCTTGGGGATCATCATTATGATTGATGATTATTTTAATGCACTGGTCATCGGTGAAGTCTCAAAACCAATCACCGACCAGTATGGTATATCAAGGGCAAAATTATCTTATTTGATTGATTCAACGAGTGCACCCGTTGTGATTTTAATGCCTTTTTCAACTTGGGGTGCGTATATCATAGGATTAATAGGGGCATTATTCATCGAATCTGGATATACTGTTCAATCGGGATTCTCTGGATTCGTGAGCGCGATTCCTTATCAATTCTATCCAATTACGACCTTAATTATGGTATTTCTAGTCGTTAGATTTGGCTTAGAGTTTGGACCAATGAAACGGTTTGACGATGGTGCTATATTAGGCAATGACACTTCAAAGGTAGAAGCCGAAGAAGAACAGGTTGAAGTTGAAGGTAGAAGTGCAACCCACTGGCATTTAATTTTACCTATTTTATTACTGGTTGTGATGACATTTGTCATGATGTTAGTCAAAGCTAACTTTAATGTTAGTGCCATCATGGAACAAGAAATCACAATCCCATTACTCGTAGGTGGTATTTCAGCATTTTTACTCGCACTAATCATGGCGCTTTTGGATAGAAGTATTCATCCAAAAAGCATTTTAACCGATGCATTAAAAGGGTCTTGGGCGATGGCAAAGTCAGCAGTCGTTATCTTAATATTGGCGTGGATGGTAAGCAATGCCATTCAAGATTTAGGCACAGGTGATTTAATTGCAGAAGTAGTGGTTGATGCGAATTTGACCCCATCATTATTACCACTCATATTATTTGTTATCGCAGGTGCCATGGCATTTTCAACTGGGACTAGTTGGGGGTCGTTTGGGATTTTATTACCAATCGCCATTCCGATTGCGATGAGCACAGATTTAACGTTTATGCCTGCAATCATAGCTGCTGTATTAGGTGGTGCTGTCTTTGGCGACCATGCTTCACCTGTTTCTGATACGACTGTATTATCTGCAACAGGCGCAAGATCTAAGTTACATGCCCATTTTATTTCGCAGTTACCTTATGCATTGATATCTGCATCGATTGCGGCAATTGGTTATCTTATATATGGGTTATCTCACATGGTTATCCTCAGTTACATCTTTATTGTAATAGCCTTATTTATTTTTGTTAAATCCAAACAATTTTGGCAAAGAAACCAATAATATCACATTAATGACGGTATTCTTCACGAATATCGTCATTTTTTTTGACGTTGACTGATATACTAGAATAATAAGGGGAGATGATTTTATGTCTATAAGCACCCGAAAAATAAATCTATTCTTCATCCTTTGGATACTTGTTCCTTTCATGGTTGCGTGCGAAAAGAAAGATGATAAAATCGAACAATTATCATCAACGTTACCGGTCATTTATATAGAAACAAGCAATGCAATCGCTAGTCATGAGATATATGAACGTGCCACCATAACTGTGGATGCCATGATGGATATGTATGATTTTACAGATTCAAATGCGGGCATTAGACTTAGAGGTCATAGCACATCCAACTTCGAAAAGAATCCTTATAGGATTAAATTTGAAAACGATCAAGCCTTGCTTGGTCTTGGTAAGGGTCCTTCTAAGTCTTGGGTATTACTGGCTGACTATATGGATCAATCATTGATGAGAAATTATATTACCTATAAAATGGCTAAAAGGATCATGAGAACCTCTTTTGTCAGTGACGTTACATTCGTTGAAGTGGTCATAAATCACGTACACAAAGGTGTTTATTTGTTGGCAGAACAGACGCACGTGAATCCTTATAGAGTTGATATTGATGAATCCGGTGTAAAAGAACAGGATATTGTTGATACGGGGTACTTACTAGAACTAGAAGTAGATGAAAATAGACGATTAGATTCTGGTGCTTTTATGACTGATTGGATAGATGTATTAGGCTATACGAATACGGATATTAGGTTCACTTGGGAAAATGCATTTACTTATTCAACGTCATATGAGATTGCGTATTATACAATTAAGAGTGATGCTAAAAATCCGCTTCAAGTCGAGTTTATCCAGCAATCTTTAGTGAGTTTATATGATGCGGTTTATGTGGCCAAAACGTATGATAGTATAAAACAGGTTCTAGATATTAACTCTGCAGTTGATATGTATATACTCCAACTCATAACCAACGATTATGACAATAATTTTAGTAGCAATTTCTTATATAAAGATCAAGCAGGTAAGTTCATATTTGGTCCACCATGGGACTTTGATTTGACATATGGTAACCATTATTTGAACAGAAGTTCTAGTTCAATTAATCTCCATCATCTATTATATGAACTTGGCAATCAGGCATGGTTCATCACATTGGTAAAAGATAGATTGAACGAGCTAGATACAACCGAGTTATCTTTGTTCGATTATTTGAATCAAGAGATAGAAACTATTCAAAACACGTATGAAGTTGAGCTGTTAAGAAACTATCAATTGTGGCAAGATACCAGAAGAACAGATGGTTGGCATATCATTTATAACCATTATGATACCTATAATGAGGCAGTTGATGATTTGGTCAGTTGGATAGAAGAGAGATGGCAATTTATAGCCTTGTATCTTGATGTTTAAAACCTACATAAATGAGAAAAAATAGAGACGAGCAATCGTCTCTATTTCTATATCTTAATTATTTATCCTTGGTTATGCGATTCATAACGAATGGTGTGTTCGTAACGGATTTGAAGTTGTGCTTCAGCATTGAGTGCATTCATTTGTAGTTTGAATTGGTTCATGACTTGATTGTATTGGTTCAAAGTCATTTGTAAGTATGTACCAATGTTACCTAAGAACAATGCTTCAAACGATTGTAGTTCAATGTTATGTTCTAAAAATAGTTGTCTATATGTTTCTCTAACGGTTCTAAATTCAGTCATATAATTGCTTAAGAAGATGATATGGATTTCACCATTGCGGTAGAAGAACACATAGTCATAAGGTAGTTCTTCAGCCACTACGTAAACTTCAACAGCAGCACGAAGATCAGCTTTTGCTTGTAGGTATGCTTCTAAGGTTGCTTTAGCTTCAGCTTTCAACGCTTCATGGTCACCTTGACCTTGGAATTGTTGGTACTGTGCTTGTAATTCAGCCTTGAGTGTTACCAATGTTTCTTCTAGTAATTGAATATTCGCATCTGCGTCTACTTTAGTTTGAATAGATACTTCATAAGGTGTTGGGTCTGGTGCTTCGATTGCTTCAATTGCAGCCACATATTCACCATATAAAGCAACTGCGGCAGTCGCATCTAAATCAGAATCTACTAATACATCATCAAATACAGTTGCATCTGTGGTTAATGCTAATTGTGCTTGAGCATAAATGAAGTTGGTCTTCATATAATGGAATGTTGCTAGGCCATTTGCTTTTAATTGTAGATATGCAAATCTTGCATGATCACTAATGAATTGGCTTGTTTCTGCTCTACCAGTTCTAACTTCTGATAATAAGTCTCTAACGCTCATTTCAATGGCTTGTTCATAGGTCAATTCGACATTGACTTGCATAGCTGCTTTGATAATTAAATATTTACCAACTGTTATACCAAGTTCATTGGCCATGTCGATATCAACTTGTGCTACTGCTTGGTTTCCATCTACGACTTCAGCTTCAATATTTTTTGATTCTAAATGGGCTTTTACTTGATTTCTAAGCTGTGTTTGAAGTTCAGTCATGTCAGCTTCATTTTCCATTTCAGTACGGATGACTAATGCATTTTCAGCATTGGCATCAATATAACCATATGTGGTTGCTAAATCTGTGATTTCAAGGATGGCTTCAATGGCAGTCTTACCCTTTAAATCAACGTCTAATAGTAAGCCTTCAGCTGCTTCGTTTAATGGGGATACCATTTCAACTTTACCCTCTGCATTGGTTATGATTTCAACAGAAGGATTAATGTCCATGGTGATTCTTGCATCTTCAGCAGATGCCTCTACTGATTGACATGCAATCAGTGCGAATAGTGATGTGATCACTAATGCTAATGATAATAGTCGTTTCATGATTAATTCTCCTTTGTGTTTTGATAGGTTGTAATGATGGTTTGAATATAGGTAGAATCTTTTAATGTTTGAGAAACATCATCCGATTCATAATAAAGCATAAACTCTACATAAAGTGTGTCTACGATACGCTTGTATGCATGTCCTGCATCGCTTGGCATGTCGTTAAGCAATGTGTTTAACCTGTCTGCGATTTCTATGAATATTTGATCTTTAATGTTTGCATCGACAAAGCTTGCTAACTTAGCTAAGCCTTGAATACCGACATTCGGTAATTCAAGTGTTGCTAATATGTCTAAATCAGCATGTGTATCGACTAAATGGGCATTGAATTTTGTTAACCACAGTTGATACATCGATGACACTTGTGCTTGTAAGTAAGCTTGATAGTCTGATAACTTAGATTCTAAGTTCAATACTCTTTGATATTGTACTGCCGGTAAGATAGGTATTGTAGCATCTGGAAAGTAGGTAGTTGAAAAGGTTTGGTACGCTAATGAAAAGGCAATCATGTCAGTTTCATATAACGATTTAAGGTTATTAATGTCTGCAGTTAAAGTTTGGATATATGTGTTAACTTCAGATTCTAATAACGCCTTTTTGTTTTCTAACCCTGCTCTATAGGCGGTTACTTTATCTTTTAATAGATCAATTTCATTGGCGATATAGGCCATTTTGATTTCGTTTAATGCGATGACATCTAGTTTAACCAATTGGTCAAATGTATAGTCATCATGTGTCACTAATATTTGTTGAATCAATAACAATTTTCTAGGGCTAATGTTTAATGATTTAGCTTCATCTAGAGTGTCCTGATCCACTTCACTGATTGTAATACGGTTTGTAAAGTATGCTTTTAATGCTTGATTCACTTTTTCTTCAGTAGAAGTCCTTTGGTTATATGCAGCGACCTCGATGGTGGATGTATCTGTTGCATATCCCAATTCATAGGCTTTATTGATTAATGTGTCTAAAGCTTGGTTGATATCAGAACCTACTAAGTCATAAGACTCAATGAGGACTGCACCATCTAAATTTAGTGCACGGTATGACGTGACTTGATTGTTTTCATCAAGGCTAAATTCTACCGATGGATTAATATTAAGTGTCACAAAAGTTGGATAAGACTCACTTTTTGGTAATAAGGAAATACCAAATGTAATCATAATCAGTAACATCAAAGCCATCGCAAGTTTAGGTTGCCAGATCAAGATATGTTTATGCACTTTTTCTTGTCTAGGGATGTTGGATAAAATAGTATCTTTGATATCTGGGACAAAATGCTTGCCTTCAGTCTTTAGTTGGTCAATGAGCGACTTTTTAGTCATGTTTGGTACCTCCTTCCAATTGGTTTTTAAGTTTATCCAAAGCTACATTCAGCTTGAATGTGACACCAGAAGTAGATAGGTTTAATATTTTCCCGACTTCCTTTCTGGTTTTTTGATCTACTACACAACTCATTACGATGATAAACTCATCTTCGTCTAGGATATGACTTGCTAGATCAATAATAGGTGATGCTGTTTGATCATAGGATTTTTGATTGAGTGTATCAATGTCAACAACGGTTTCTCTCTTCATTCTTTTATACTGATTGAGCGCTTCATTTCTAGCGATACTCAGTATCCAAGATTTTGGTTGATCTTGCTCTTGATACTTTAAGATATTGTTTAGAACTTTCATGTATACATCTTGCATGATGTCCTCTGATATATCTCTGCGTTTAATGATCTGATAAATTTGATAGTAAACCATTCGATTGGTTACATCATAAATGTAATCCATGGCATTGTTGTTTCCTTTTTTTAGATCACGCATTGCGTATTTGAGCTTTGTATTATCGAACATATCATCACTCCAAACATCCCTTGACACCTATATAACAATTAAAGTTATCGGTTTTGCCAGTAAAATTTTATATTTGTTCAATTTCATTATACAACTTGCTGCGACAAAATATTAATGCACACACGTATTAGACAAAAATAATTAATAAAAATAATTCTAAATAAGCTTAATTAGACGACAGACTTTTTAAAAATAAAATTCTATAAACGGTTTATATAACTTTATAGACCAATTTTACCCGTCTATAGAATTTGATAATGTGAATATTTATTTTCTAACATTTCAAGTACTTAAATTTAAACGCCGTTTAATAAATCGCCAATGACGTTGACATTACGCGATTTATCAGTATATTAATAATTAAATATGTACGAATATAACAATATTAGAAAGGGTTTTTATGAAGAACAAAATTGGTTATTTATTATTAATGTTGGGTGTTTTATTTACTGTGGGAGCATGTAAAAGCACACCTAATTATGATGCGTACGTTGAAGCATATAACTTCAATATACCAAGTGAAGTCACATCCAATCTATTTTTGCCTAATCAGATCATCGCTGATGATGATTTCTTAGATGTTGCTTGGTCATCCAGTCATCCAGAAATCATCAACATGGCGGGTACTTTTAATGCCCCATCACTTGAAATTGGGGATACAGAAGTGACATTAACGGCAACCATCAGAAAAGACACGTATCAAAAAGTATTAATATTTGTTGTTATGGCTAAATCAGTTGCCACCACACATACCGTGACATTTGATCCTGCAGGCGGTACCAGCGTCCTTAGTCAAGTAATCACGCACGGCCAAACGTTGGTACTTCCTGATGCACCAACAAAAGAACATTATGTTTTTGATGGCTGGTACACAAGTTATGCGTTTGATACCATTTGGGATTTTTCAAGTGCTGTTACATCGAGTATGACGCTTTATGCCAAGTGGATAGAACAATTTACGATTACTTTCGAGGATAGTGTTGGCGGTGTATTCGATACACAAGTGGTATCAAGTGGCGATAAAGCAACGCTACCTGGTACTCAACCTGAGAAATCATTCTATACATTTGATCATTGGTTAAAAGAGGGCGTTACATTTGATTTCAATGAAGCGATCACAGCTGATTTGAGGCTTGTGCCAGCTTATCGTCCGGTCGAATTTAATATCACATATGTGATACCATCAGGCGCAACTTTATCAGAAGATGGCGATGACAAATATTCAGTCGAACAAGCACCAACTTTAAAAACTGCAATGCTAACTGGCATGAATTTCATGGGCTGGTTTGATCAATCTGAAGGTGGCAATCTAGTTGATTTACCGCTAGGCTCACACGGCGATATCACCTTATACGCACAATTTGAAGATGAAAATACCCTACCAACAGGCACACTCATTTATACAAAAGAAGACTTGTTAACCGTTATCAACGATGGGGCTACTTCTGATGTCTATTTAATGAATGATATTGATATGACTGGGGTTATTTTGACTGGTAGTCCTAAAACATTCGGTTATACATTTGATGGTAGAGGTTATACCATTAAGAATGCCATCATCAATGCTTCTGGCAATAAGATGGGTTTCCTATTCAAAGAAGTATTATCCACAGGGATCATCAAAAATGTTACATTTTCAGACTCAACCCATTTTGGTGGTGGGACTTCTGAATCATCCGCATTTATTTCAGCCTTTGCACAAGGTGGCGCAAGGTTTGAACATATCACATTTTATAATGTATCTGTAAAACATGCGGGTTCTTATGCAGGCTTAATCTTCGGTGATGTCATCAATGAGGTCAGTGGAGAAACGATTTATATTAGAAATATCACAGTCATCAATGACGATAACAACTGGATTGAAGGTAGTTCTTATGTGGGTGGTTTGATTGGTTCTGCAAGAAAACCAGTCACCATTGATATCGAAAATGTCTACTTTGATTCTAAAGTCATTGCACCTAACCAAGCGGTTGGGGCAATCATGGGTAGGTTAAATAGTGCAGGTATCACGCTCAATGTTAGACAGACTGTCATCAAAGGTGATATTGAATCTGCTAAGAATGTCGGTTCAGTCTTAGGCACCAACGTGAGTGGATCAACCTTAATCGCAGATCACATCTATATTAGCGATATCACACAAAAATCAGGTACAAACACCGTCAAAATAGGTGCTGGTAATCAACCTTCAGGCTCTATCAATACGGTAACTAACCTTTACTATCAAAGTGAAACATCCACTTTTCTAGTTGCGGCATTAGAGGTAAGTATCCTAGACGGCACTGGCTTATCTTTTCCACAATTAACAGAAACGTGGTTTAATGAGAGTGGCTTTAGTCAAACATTCTTTAAGTATGGTCAAACCACCATCGTTAAAAATAGCGACACTCAAGGTGAAGTTGTTGAAACGGGCTTCACTATCTCTAGTGCCAATGTCAAAAAATACTACATGGTTGGTGAAGCACTAGATTTAACAGGTTTACTGATTTATAAAACGTATTCAGATGGGTCTAGTATCTTACTAGAAGCAGGCTATACAGTAGATACAACCGAATTTAGTGATACCCAAGCCGGTACATACTCTATATATGTGACATATAATAATGACATCAAGTCATTTGAAGTCAATGTGATCGAAATCACTGGTGTTTTAGCAGAACCACTATTTATGAAACAAACCTACTTAGTTGGCGATACAATCAATTATAGCAATCTAGTCTTAAAGGCCATCCTAAGTGATGGCACACACCTTATCTTAAATGAATCTGATTATACGAAAGACCTTACTGCAGTTAATATGGCCATAGCAGGTGAATACCAAATTGGGTTTATTTACAAATCTTTTTCACCAGTATATGTCGATATATATGTAACAGATTTATCAGTCATCACAGCAGGTATGGTTGAAATCAATGTCAATCAAAGCGTCACTAGCATAGATGGTGATGGCGAAGACCGTCCAACCTTTAAAACGATGAAGTCAGCTTTACAATACTTGGTGAATCAGAATTACGCATCGGAACTTGAAAAAGTGATTTACATATCAGATGGCACCTATGATGAAAAAATCACCATCACAGTACCGAATCTAACCTTAGTTGGACAAAGCAGAACAAACACGATTTTAACGTATGATGCTGCATCCGGTTTAAAACAACCGAACGGATCAACATGGGGCACACAAGGGTCGGCAAGTGTATCTGTCAAGAGTTCAGCAACCAACTTTATGGCAACCAATCTTACAATTCAAAATCATTTTGACTATAATGGGTCAACGATTTTGGATAAACAAGGCGTCGCTTTAGTGAATGAAGCCGATCAAGTGATCTTTTATCAAGTAGATTTTAAAGGTTATCAAGATACACTTTACGCTAAATCTGGTAGACAATATTATCTAGATGTTTATATTGAAGGGGTGGTCGATTACATTTTTGGTAATGGCGGACCTGCATTCTTTGAACAAGCTATCATTAAGAACTTAGCAAGATCGACAGGCGTTATTTCAACCAATAAAGGCTATAACACATCTAGCAGTGCACTTGTGACATATGGGTATGTTTTCTATCAAAATGAATTTATATTTGAAGTAGGCGTGCCATCAGGGTCTGTCGATTTAGGTAGACCATGGGATCAATCAGCAGCCATCGCTTATATCGATAATAAGTTTGATACACACATCACGACAAGAGGTTGGACAGAGATGTCTGGTAATTTACCTGAGAATGCGCGATTCTATGAGTACCAAAACAAAGATTTATTCGGTTTGATGATACCAAAGACAACCATAGGCAAACCAATAACCGAACAAGAAGCATTGAATTACACCAACAAAGCCATTGTATTCGGACAATTAAATGGCGCGGTTGACTTTGGCAGTGCTTGGGATTATAGTAGTGATCTTATAATGCTTCAAGGACACTTAAATTAAAAGTACAGGCACGACTTATCGAAGTCGTGCTTTTCTTTCGAATGAAATAGTTATGTAAATTATGCTATATTGGCACTTAGTACTTGACATTGCCAAAAATATCCATAAAATAGTGATTGGAGGCGATACTATGTCAAAGACAAATCAATTTAAAACAGAATCACAAAAACTTTTACACTTAGTGACACACTCAATTTATACACAAAAAGAAATCTTTTTAAGAGAACTCATCTCAAATGCGAGTGACGCGATTGATAAAAGACATTTCTTATCATTAACAGATGAATTGGTCCCACAAGCGGACTATAAAATTGAGATTATCCCAAACAAAGCGGATAAAACATTAACCATTAAAGACAATGGGATTGGATTTACAGAAGCTGAATTAATCGAAAACTTAGGGACCATTGCACAAAGTGGTTCAAAAGCATTTATCGAACAATTGGATAAGAATGATACCAACATCATTGGACAATTTGGTGTCGGTTTCTATAGTGCGTTCATCGTCAGCAAGCATGTGGTTGTAAAAACCAAATCACCTTTTGCAGAAACAGGGTTTATTTGGGAAAGTGATGGCGTGTCTACTTATACCATTGATACTTATGACAAAACAGAAATCGGTACAGAAATCATTTTGTCATTAAGAGACGATATTAGCGATGAAGATGAAGTAGAAACATTCCATCAATTCTTAGAAGATTATGAGATCAAACAATTGGTTAAAAAGTATAGTGATTATGTCAGATATCCAATCTATTTAACGGGTGAAGAAAAACCACTAAATCAGATGACACCGCTTTGGAAACGTTCTAAACAAGACGTTAAAGAAGAGGATTTAAATCAATTTTATAAACATCAATTTAACGATTTTGAAGAACCAATGCATGTCATTCATATGTCAGTTGAAGGGATGTTAACGTATCAAGCACTATTATTTATCCCTAAAAAACCGGCTTATAACTTCTATTCTGAAACCTATGAAAAAGGCCTACAACTTTATTCTAAAGGCGTCTTTATCCAAGATAAAAACAAAGACTTAATTGGAGATCACTTCAAGTTTGTCAAAGGCGTCGTGGATTCAGCGGATTTATCTTTGAATATCTCAAGAGAATTACTACAACACGATAGACAATTAAAGAAAATTGCTACAAACATTGAAAAGAAGATTAAGAGTGAATTAGAGAAGTTGCTTGACAATGACAGACCAAAATACATTGAATTCTATGATCAATATAAGACATCATTGAAATATGGTATCTATCAAAACTTTGGCTTACATAAGGAACTCTTACAAGATTTAATCTTATTTAAAACCAATACGAGTGATGACTATATTAGCTTTAAAGAATATGTATCACGCATGAAAGAGGATCAAAAAGACATCTACTATGCATCCGGTAAATCAAAGAATCAAATCTTAAATTTACCACAAATGGATATCATGAAAGATAAAGGTTATGAGGTATTGTTATGTACCGATGAAATCGATGAATTTATGTTCCAAATGATGAATAGTTATCAAGAAAAACCATTCAAGTCGATTCAAACAGCGAATATCGATTTAGCAGATGACAAAAAGAAAAAGGAAATCGATAAAAAGACCAAATCAAACAAAGACTTATTGAACGCCCTTAAAGAAGCACTTGAAGGCAAAGTCAGCGACGTCAAGTTATCTTCAAGATTAAAAGACGCACCAGTATGTTTGGTATCCGGTGAAGGCTTATCACTTGAGATGGAAAAAGTATTAAAACAAATGCCTAATAGCGATGAGATTAAAGCGGAAAAGATATTAGAAATTAATCCAGAACACGATATCTTTAGTACACTCAATCATGTATTTGAAGTGGATAAAGACGACATCAAAGATTACGCAACCATGCTTTATCATCAAGCACTTATTATGGAAGGGTTGCCAATCGAAGACCCAACCGATTATGTGAAAGCTATGACGAAGCTCATGGTTAAAAAAGGCAACTAAAACAAGAACGAGAGACCATTTTATAAGGTCTCTTTTTTTAAGCTATTTAGAAATCCCATCATTTTACACCAGTTATTTAAGATATATTTAGATGGTTTTCAGTTATAATAAACATAAAAGGTGTGTGACGTTATGAAGTGGATCATGTTTATCAGATTATTTAAACAAATCTTCTCCAAAAAGAAATTACCAGATTTAGATTTTATCCAAAAACAAGGCTTATTAGCCGTAAAAATCGCTCAAACTTTCGCATTGAGAATCGATTTTTTAAGTGAGGAAACGTGTACACACTTAGCAAAACTATATACCAAAACAACCCCAATCGAAGGGGAGAACTTCAGAAGCTTAATCACAGCCTATACGAATCCGACATTTTTAGATCATTTTAAAGAAATCGATGAAACCCCAGTTGGTAGTGCATCCGTCGGACAAGTTCATAAAGCCATTTTAAATACTGGCGAAGTCGTTGTCATTAAGTTCATCAAACAAGATTTTAAAAAGAAGTTTGAAAAAGATGTGAAATCCTTAAGGCGGTTCATCCGTTTCATTATCTTCTTTTATCCAAAACTAAAACGGGTTGCAGACCCAGTTGGTATATTAGAACATATTGAGACTTATACACTTGCAGAACTAGATTTAAGAAATGAAATCGCTCATGGTGAGGTATTAAAAGAAATCTATGAAACAAATAAGGTTCGTTTTGACTTATCCAGACTTAGATTTCCTAAAATCTATCATGAACTTTCGAATGAATATGTCTTGGTATCTGAGTTTATCGAAGGTGAAACAGTCGATAAACTACTAGAAGAAAAAAGGTTACCATTTAAAGATATCTTAGAAATATTCCATATTCACGGGTTCTATATTTTCTTAATTGGGACATTCCATGGTGATTTACATCCTGGCAATATGATTTTAAAAGACGACTGTTTTTACTTCATTGATACAGGTGCCATTTCTGAAGTTGGTAAAAAGATTCAAACTGGCTTATTTGAGTTTATGACTCACCTTGCGTACTATGATTTTGACCAATGTGCCGAAGCTTTAAACCACATGGCAGAAAAAGAGATATCGGGTAAAGCGTATCAAGCGTATCATGAGAAACTACTTATACTTTATAAAGACTTCAAAGGCAAGACTGTGAGTGAGGTATCACTAACGAGAAAAATGATGGAGACCATCAAACTGGGTGTCAACTCAGGGATGGTGTTTGAAAAAGGGATGTTCCCGATTATTAAGAGCATGATGTATCTAGATGGCATGGTTTTAAAAGGTGCACCAGATACCGTATTGATGGTTGAAATGAGACAGTTTATCGAAGAATTTGACGCCGTAAAGGACAGTGAATAATATGAAAAAAATCGCAATCATTGGTGCAGGTCCAGGTGGACTTGCGGCTGGGATGGTTTTAGTTAATGACTATGAGGTCCACATATTTGAAAAAGATGCCACTGTTGGTGGCAGATCAAAAAAGATGTCCCTAGGGGAGTATCATTTTGATGTTGGTCCAACCTTCTTGATGTATCTAGAGATTCTCAAAGATGTATTTAAACAAGCTGGATTTGAACTAGAAAAAGAACTAGATTTAATCAAACTCGAACAACTTTATACCTTAAGATTTAAAGACGTTACATTCAATATCAGCAGTGACAAAGAAGAGAACGTTAAGATGTATAACAAATACAAACCAAACCTTGGTAACGACTACCTCAGATGGTTAAATGCGCAAGAAAAAAAATTACAAGCAATTGGTCCAATTTTAAAGAAACCATTTCCTAATGTGTTTCATTTCTTAAGACCAGATGTCTTAAAGGCAGTCCCATATGTCCATCTTGGACAATCGGTTTATCGCCATTTAGAGACATTTAATAAGGATGAACATTTCATCCATTCCTTATCATTTCAAGCGAAATATTTAGGGATGTCTAGTTATCAAGCACCATCCATTTTTACGATATTACCTTATCTAGAACATGGTTTAGGTCTTTATCACGTCAAGGGCGGCCTCAATCAAATCAACCATGTCATGGCTAAATTAATCGAACAAAAAGGTGGGAAAATACACTTATCCAGTCCTGTTGATCAAATCATCGTTGAAGACGGTGTCGCTAAAGCACTTAAAGTAGGGAATCAAACCTTAACTTTTGATGAGATAATCCTTAATGGCGACTTCGCTTACAGCATGGCAAACCTGGTTGATCAAGCACACCTTAAGAAATATAAAAAAGAGAAACTAGACAAGATGAGATATAGTGTCTCCACGTTTATGGTTTATTTGGGCTTAGACAAAACCTATGATTTTGCACATCATGAGATTTTGTTTTCAAACGATTATAAAGCCTATTTACATGGTTTGACGTCTAACCAGTTTACAGAAGATATTAGTGTTTATGTACATAACCCTTCTTTAATAGATGAAACCTATGCACCAAAAGGGCATTCTTCTTTATTCATATTAGTCCCGGTACCGAATCTAAAAGCGAAAAAGGACTGGACTACTTATGGTAAAACACTAAAAGAAACCGCGATAAAGATGATTGAAGAAAAGCACCAAGTGAATTTGAAAGACCACATCGTTGAATCCAAAATCATTGACCCAACCAATTGGGAAAAAGACTATCATGTCTATCAAGGTGCTGTATTTAACTTATCTCACGATTTAGGTCAAATGCTCCATAAGAGACCAAAAAATCAGTTTGATGAAATTAAGCATTTATACTTAGTTGGTGGTGGTACACACCCAGGTAGTGGGTTACCAACCATCTATCAATCTGCATTAATTCTAAAGCATTATTTGTAGGCATATCTAGTATAAATAAGACATATATGATATGATTTATCTAGCATTGAACATTCCACAAGAATGGAAAGGGGAGAAAATATGACTAAAAGAAGTATTGGTATGATGATTTTACTGACTTTCGTCACTTTAGGACTTTACATGATTTATTGGATCATTAAATTCCAAGTCGAATTGAAAGCGAAGACCGGAGAAGGATTTGGCGCACTAGGACACATTCTAATGTTACTATTCACATTTGGTATATATGGTATTTACTGGCAATTTGCAGCAGGTCAAAGACTTGGCAAAGCTGGTGCAAACGATTATGGTGTGCTTTATTTGGTACTATCTATCGTCGGTTTTGGATGGTTAAATCCATTCTTAATGCAAGTTGAAGCAAACAAAATTTCAGAATAATTAAAAAAGGACCGCGAGGTCCTTTTACTTTATCTCTTCTATTTTTCCTTTTTTCATACTGACAACCAGTAAAGTTATCAAGAATACAACTAATGTCGCAATCAATCCAAATACGCCAAATAAAGCGTACACCATACCTGCCCATGAACCTGGGTCTTGAGGTAACTGGGTTGCACCTATGAGTAATAATGAAAGAATCAATAATACATAAGTAGGTATGAATGCAAACTTCTTTTTCATGACTGCAAAAACAATACCAGTCACTGCGAGTATAATGCCAATGATACTAATATATGGTACAAATGGTGCTAGCATAATGGCCTCCTTTTTAAATCATTCTACCCAGTAAGGGTCATTTAGTCAAATGAATTCATCTAGCTTATAAAAATTGTTGTTAGTATTTTTAATCAGGTAGGCAAATACGTTTACAAAATCAGGATAGTTTCATACAATATACATAATGTGTAAAAAGGAGTCTTTTTTATGATGGAAAACCGTAAGTATCAACTTTATTTTAGAATCACCTATGTTTCAGTTGCCTTATTTGGTGTGATATTAGCCCTAGAGATAGGATCGAGTACGATATTCAATCAGTCATTCTTTGTGTATTACACGAATTTATCGAATTTGATTGGATTAGTCTTTGGTGGTTTCTTATTGTATGAAACCATTGGGTTTATTAACCGTAAAGAATTAAAGGGTTATTCTAGCATCAACCCTAGATGGCATTTTATGATTGCCATTTTGTTGTTGGTTACCCTGATTATCTATAATACACTACTTGGCAATATGTTTTCAAAAGACTACTGGCAAGTCAGAAATGTCATCATGCATTTGGTTGCCCCTAGTATGATGGTGATTGATTTTATGTTGTTTTCTGATAAAGGTATTTTAAAGTTCAAAGACATTCTTTACTCACTCATCATGCCTTATATTTATGTGGGTTATGCTTTATTAAGAGGGTTAGTTGTGGGTGAATACCCATATTTCTTTTTGAATGCAACTGAGTTAGGCTATTTGGGTGTCGCTAGATGGGTCATCATTCTAACGCTCTTATTTGTTCTTTTAAGTTTCATTGTCATCGGCTTAAACAAGATTCAATATAAAATGAATAAAAAATATTCAAACAACTAAATTATTTGTTACAATAGAAATAGGTGATTAGCATGAAAGTTGGATTTATCTTTAACCCCGAAAGTGGCAATGGCAAAATTAATCGCTTATATCCGGTGATAGAAAAAGCTTTTATTGCTAAAGGTCATGATATCTCAATCCTTAAGACACAAAAATCAGGTGATGCGAAGTTGTTTGCACAAGAACCTGTTTTTGACATGCTCTTGGTAGCTGGTGGGGATGGCACCTTAAATGAAGTCGTCAATGGCATCATGACACTGGATAAAAAACCACGAATTGGGTATATTCCAACTGGTACTGTAAACGATGTTGCTCACCTACTTGGCATCCCTAGAAACATTAAGAAAGCCCTAAATCTCATTTTGGAAACTGGCGAATTAAGAAAGATGGATGTATCCAAGATCAATAACACGTATTTCACCTACGCGGCAGCAACCGGTAAGTTTGCAAAAGCGAGTTATGATTTAAAACGCAGTGATAAAAAGCGGTTTGGATCACTAGCCTATGTGGTTAGAGGGATCACAGACATGTTTTATGATTATAAGATGCCTTTAAAGATTACCCATGAACAAGGTGTGATTGATAAGACGTTTACATTACTATTATTCTTAAATGGCCCACGTGTTGGTGGCATCAATTTGTTTTTGATTAAAAAATCGAAATTAAATGATGGTAAGATAGAAGCCCGCATATTTGAAAGAAGACGCTACATGACGTTATTTAAAGTCTTATCATTCTTCGCGATTGGTGGTTTAGTGTCCAAAGGCGTCCATATGCTCAAGTCAAGTTTTTATGATATTGAAGCGAAAGGCTATGTAGAATGGAATACCGATGGCGAACAAATTGAGAAAAACTCAGCTCGTATCGAAGTAATCAATGAAGCCATTGAAATCTATGTATCTAAACGCGCATCAAAATTATTATTCTAACCAAGATCTTATCCACCGATAAGGTCTTTTTTTGTGGTAAAATTTACATAAAATTTATACGTATTTTGATTGACTCACTAGGCGCTTATTGATATAATCATTACTAGCCGACCGACCATTCGGTCGGGTTAAATTTGGAGGAATACACATGAGTGGATATAGCGTCAGAAAACCCATCACAGTTTTGATGGGGGTATTAATTTTAATTGTCTTAGGGATTTTCTCAGTCACGAGACTACCTTTGACTTTGTTTCCTGATATTGAGTTACCGTTTGTTGTAACGATAACAGACTATCAAGGGGCATCACCAGAAGAAGTGGAACAGGATGTGACCACAAAGATTGAATCCAGTGTTGCAACCATCGGGAACTTCTCAGAAGTATCATCGATGTCAAACGAACATTTTGGGATTTCTATCATCACATTTGCTGAAGGGTCCAATATGGATTCTGTCGTCATTGAATTAAGAGAACTTTTAAATAACGTTGAATTCAATGAGGGCGTTGGTAATACCAGAATATTAAGAATCAGTCCAGACATGTTACCTGTCATGACCGTCACGTTATTTAGGGAATATGACGAAACGTTAACGGATGAAGAAATCCTCATACGTAATACAGAATGGATCAATAGAGACATCATGTTAGACCTACAAAGCATTCCAGGCGTTGCGGATGTTAGTGTATCTGGTCAAGCAGAAGTCGTATTACAAATCAATTTAGATCAAACAAAGCTAGATACATATGGACTAGATCATCAAACGGTTTTATCCATCATTGAAGCTCAAAATGTTGGTGGATTAATTGGGATTGCTTTAGATAGTGGCGAATTAAGAATGCTCTATTTAGGGGATAAAATTAATCAACTTGAAGATATCGCATCACTACCTATCCATTTTGATAATTCAGAAGTCATTTATTTGAGTGATTTAATCGTATCTAACGGGATTAAATATATCAACGCGAACACGGATACCTATTCCAAAATCAATGGGGTACAGGGTATTCAAGTATCGTTCACCAAACAATCGAATTACGGTATCACGGAATCCAGTGATTTGATTTTAGAAAGACTAGAAGACATCATGGCTAGAGAAGGCAGCGATGCCCATTATGAAGTACTTTTAGACCAAGGTGAATACATCAACCAATCGATTGGGTCTGTCTTACAAAATCTAATTGTTGGTGGATTACTTGCTATCATCATCTTATTTTTATTCTTAAAAGACGTTAAACCAACCTTAATTGTTGGGTTAGCCATACCGATTTCAGTTATCACAGCGTTTATGTTGATGTACTTCACTGGGGTATCACTAAACTTAGTATCCATGGGTGGATTAGCACTTGGGATTGGGATGTTAGTAGATAATGCAGTCGTTGTCATTGAAAATATTTACCGTATGATTGGCGAAGGTAAATCTAAGAAAGAAGCGTCGATTGAAGGTGCAAAACAAGTAGCAGGTGCGATTACATCATCTACGATTACCACCGTTGCCGTCTTCTTACCGATTGTCTTCATTGAAGGCATGATTGCAGACATCTTTATGTCGATGGCATTAACCATTGCTTATTCATTGGGTGCATCCTTATTCATTGCTTTAACCTTAGTACCAATGATGGCATCGAGAATGCTTGAAGATAAAAAACCTCAAAAAGAAGGTAAGACACTGCATGCGATTAAGCATGCATATGAAGTATCAGTGTTATTCACATTAAAACATAAAGTGAAGAGTTTATTGGTTGTTTTATTACTATTGATAGGATCAGTTTACGTGGTGGCAAGCAAAGGCTTTATCTTATTGCCACAATCAGACGAAGGCACCATCACCATCGATATCACTACCACTTCACAAACATCATTTGAATCTAAAGCGATTTATACAGATACAATCACAGCAGAGTTAATGGATTTATCTGATGTTGAAACGGTATCAGCAACCATTGGTTCAAGTGGTGGATTTGGTGGGTTTGCGATGATGGCAGGTGGCCAACAAGGGTCAATTAGCATCACGGTCAACCTAAAAGATGGTCGTCAAAATAGCACAAACGAAAATGAAAAAACCATCACAAACATCATAGAATCATTCGATTATACGAGTATATCAGGGTTTGATCAAACCAATATGCTCGAAACATCGATTTCATCTCAAAACTCAACTGGTGCACTTGGTGGTGCATCGGGCATTAATATTAAAGTATCCGGTTATGATTTAGAAACACTTGAGGCGATCGCGAACGATATTACAACAATCATTAGCGAAATCGATGGGGTAGTTAAAGCAGATAATGGTGTCTCGCAAGGTAGCGATAACGTCAAAGTAACCGTGAATAAAGACGTTGCGATGACTTACGGCTTAACGGCATCAGATGTCTCTAAAAACATCAGTTACTTATATCAAAATCTAGACGGCTTAGGTCAGACACAATCCTTTAATTTAACCATTGAAGGGGTTTCTTATCAAATTGATTTACCAAATAACAGCATATCGGGCGGTTTAACGTTAGATATGTTTGGAGACTACTTAAACTTCTTAGGTGGTATAAAAGTCTTTGATCAAGCAACCATGGCAATGATTGACGCCTATGTGAGTGAAACGAACCAAGGCATATATACAGTCGACCCAAGTGGTTTAGCAACTGGTGATCCGCTTAAATTCGTCGTTAACCCATTCTTAAAAGTGGTTAACAATGAGATTGTCATGGATTTTGATCCAATGAGTACAGAAACACCACTATTTACACTTGCAGTCGCACCGATATTGACTAATGATGCGAATTCAATCACATCGATTGATTACATCACAGGTTTCACAACGATTGAGACCGATGGGTCAAATCGTTATGTCACAGTCACGGCTGAAATTGAAAAAGGTAAAAACGTTACATTGGTATCAACTGAAGTCAATGATAAGGTTAATGATTACCTAGCTAGTACGGATTATACACAATATGGTGCAGGCTACAAAGTCACTTTCCAAGGTGAAAACGAAGAAATCATGCAAGCAGTATCCGATATGGTGATTGCAGCTTTAGTTGCCATCTTGTTGGTATACATGGTCATGGCCATTCAGTTCCAATCACTTTTATACCCATTCATTATTCTAGGTACCATTCCACTGGCATTTACGGGTGGTATGTTAGCACTATTGGTCACCAACTCATATTTAAGCTTGGTATCGATCATGGGGTTAGTTATCCTGATAGGTATTGTGGTTAATAATGGTATCGTCTTGATTGACTATATAAACGTATTAAGATCAGAAGGTCATCCTGTTGTTGAGGCCATTGTCCAAGCAGGTAAAACCAGATTAAGACCAATCTTCATGACATCCTTAACTACCATATTGGGGTTAGCAGCAATGGCATTAGGACTTGGTGAAGGCTCAGAATTACTACAACCAATGGCGATTACTGCTATTGGTGGGTTAATTTATGCCACCATATTAACACTGGTTGTCGTTCCAGCTATCTATGCGTTATTTAACGGAAGAACGATTAAAAAAGAGGCGTTATCTCATGTCAACGACTAAAGATAAACTCATTCAAGTTTTGGTATCTCATATTAAAGCAGGCGTGAATTTAAACGACTTGTCTTTATCTCAAATTGCGACAGAAGCAGAAATTGGTAAGAGTACCGTCTATGAACATTTTGCCAGCAAAGAAGCGATGATTTCTGATACGTATGCCTATTTATTAAAGTCATATGAAGCGATTTTGTTAGAACCAATCAGCCAAAAGACATTCAAAGCTGCATTTATCGAACAATTAACACGTATCTTAACTGTGATGAAAGATGCAAAAGTTATCATGGATGCCATTATGAACAATACATTTGATCAAATTCCTAATCTAAAACCTGAACATCAATGCTTGATTGAAACCATTCAGCATAGTATGGGTAAACGGTTTGAACAAATCATCAAAATGGCCATCGATACAAACGAGATTGATATTAAAAGCATCAAGCCTTATAGTAAACATGTCATTCAAGCACTCATCTCAGGGATTTTATTACAGTATGTTAAAAATGAAATCGACATGAGCGAACAAGCAGTTTGCGACATGATTTATGAACAAATTTTAAAATCGATTAACTAAAGAAAATGCCAGGCTAATTGCCCGGCATTTTTTGAATTTAAATGGATTTTTTGTAACAACGTCTGCGTTTGTGGTCTACATAATCAAAGTCTTTCCACTGTGATTGAATCGCGGTATTTAGTTCTAACTCAGGACCGCTTTCTGCATAAAGCACACCATGTTTCATCGCTTCTTTAATGCCGTCTTGAAGCATTAAAGCAGGAATGCCCCTGCCTTGATGATTTGGGTCAACCGCAATGAAATATAAGTCAATCACTGAATGTTTCTTTAAGGCACGCATAATTCTAAATATCCCAAATGGAAACAACTTACCATTGCTTTTTTTGTTTGCCATCGCAAGCGAAGGCATCATCAGGCCAAACCCAACGACTTTATCCTCTTTGTCCAACACGAACCAAAGATAGTCTAACTTCACAATTTGAATCATCTGCTTGATGTAGTAATCCATAACCTTATCACTGATAGGGAAGAAACCATATAAAGCATTGAATGCCACATTATACATGTCAAAAGCATCGTAGATATACTTGAAAACATCCTTTTTCTTCTTCAATTTCAATAAACGATAGCCAAATCGTCTTTCGGTAATATTGGCGACCTTCTCAATCTTTTCTGGGATAGATGTAAGCTTGATTTGTTTTTCAATCCAGTCAACGTCCTTCACGAAGCCAAGTAACTCAAGGTGTTTCATATAATAAGGTGGATTCCAAATGGTGATAAACATATTTAAATGTTCAAAGCCATCTACTAACATACCCATACGGTCTAGATCAGTAAAGCCGATTGGTCCGATTAATTCGGTCACGCCCTTATCTTTATGCCAATTGGTGACCGTTTCTATCAATGCCTTGGTAACCTCTAGATCATCAATCATGTCAATACGTGAGAATCGGCCAATCTTGGTTTGATTGGACTCATTCCATCTATGATTGATGATGCCTGCAATTCTGCCAACTAAATTTTTGTCTTTGTAGGCTAAAAAGCATTGCGAATCACAATATTCATGGGCAGGATTTCTCTTTTGATCAAACACATGCATTTCATCTATGGAAAGCGCAGGCACATATGCTTTCTCTTTTCTAAATAACTTATTTGGAAACTCAGTGAATAACCTTAAATCGTGTTTCGTTAATACAGGTTTTACAATAATCATTTCATATACCTCATATAAACATTTGATTCTATTCTATCATACAAGAAATTGCATGTAGCAAATAATTGTGTTATATTATTGGCGAAAGCCGAAATAGCTCAACGGTAGAGCAACTGAATCGTAATCAGTAGGTTGCGGGTTCAAATCCTGTTTTCGGCACCATAATTGTAAATTTCTTACTTGATTAAAAGGCTAATAGATATTTGCCTTTTATTTTTTTCTCAATTAAAGCCGATTCAATAAATCATAAAGTATCATGAATATAAATTAATAAATATCATGAATGGTTTTTGAAGATGGGTGTGATAAAATATAAAAAAAGGCACATATGTTAAGGAGTATATCGATGAAGAAATGGATTATATGGATGATTATCATGTTGGCAGCACTTTTTGTTGCTGGCTGTTCAAAAAAAACAATCGTCATAAAACAAATCTCTTTAGGTTGGCATCATTCTTCAGCACTCACTGTATCGGGTCAATTATTCACGTGGGGATTGAATGAAGATGGTCAATTAGGTGATGGTACAACAACTAATAAATTAAAACCAGTCAATATCACCAAACAATTCAATTTGGAAGAAGGCGAAATCATTCTACAAGTTTCACTTGGTAATTTACATTCAACAGCCCTTACATCAATGGGTAGGATCTTCACCTGGGGCGACAACAAATATGGTCAATTGGGTGATGGCACTTTAACAAATCAAACAAATCCGGTCGACATCACCAATCAATTTGAACTAGACATAGATGAGACCATCGAATACATCTCTTCAGGCGGATATCATGTTGCCATCCTTACTTCAACGGGACGTATCTTGACATGGGGAGATAATGCGTATGGTCAATTAGGTGACGGTACACTAACAAACAAATCAAATCCGGTTGATATCACGAATCAACTTAATCTAAGTCTAGATGAATCCATCAAATACATCTCTTCAGGTGGATATCATTGTAACATCATCACGTCAACAGGACGGATGTTCACTTGGGGAACTACTTATCAAGGCAGTGTAGATGATGACCCAATGTTGGATTATAGTGTGACAAGTCCAACAGACATAACAGAGCAATTTAATTTGGCTACAGAAGAAACCATCGAACTTATCACAAGTGGTAGTGCTAACTCAGCAGCAATCTCTTCCTCAGGTAGAACTTTTATATGGGGTAGTCAATATTATGGGCATTATGAATCAGGTGGGGTAATAAATACCACCATAACAAACCCTAAAGACATTACCGATGAGTTTGACTTGAAAGATGGCGAAATCATTCAACATATTTCACTAGAATTCACACATGCTTTTGTAGCGACTTCAGAAAACCGAATTTTCGCTTGGGGTAATAATGAGAATGGTCAATTGGGTGATGGATCATCAATAGATAAATATAGCCCAACCGATATCACCAAGCAATTTAAATTGGGCAAAGGAGAGTCAATTGAACAAGTATCATTAGGCGAAAATCATTCAGTAGTTGTCACCTCAAAAAACAGAGTATTATCATGGGGCTGGAATTTTGTAGGCCAACTAGGTGATGGGACAACGACAAAAGTTCGAAACAGTCCAACCGACATCACGAAGCATTTTTGATTTTGACATACTTACGCGTAAAGTCGACCTTATTTTTTATCTTATCACATGAATAACATGAATTATTTGTGTCAAATACAGCATATGATGAATTTTCGCTATGTGCTGTTTTTATTTTTACCTAAATGAGGCTTTTTTCCTATAACTAAGGGAAACATAGCCTAGGCCTAGTTTGCGGTGACACCTCATTAAGTGTTTAAACACATAACAAATGTAAATGTTTCAAACATAACTAAACGTGGTAAAGTGTAGTTGAATAGAACAATGAAAATATTTTCATAGCTATTCAAGAGGAGAACCACATGCAGAATTTAAAACGAAACACAGCTTTAAAGATTTTCACATTAGTACTTTCATTTGGCTTGTTATTGTCAGTCATTGGATGTACACCAAAAACAGATAATTCTATTCCTGTGACGGGGATTAGCATACAAAGTGCTGGTGCAAGCACAACCATTACATCACATGGGGGAACATTACAACTTAGCTTCACAGTAACACCAACCGATGCAACAAATAGATTGGTATCATGGACCGTGACAGATGGTACAGGTAGTGCAACCATTAATCAATCTGGATTGTTAACTGCGGTTTCAAATGGCACAGTAACTGCTAAGGTAACATCTGATAGTACACCAACCTTAAAAGCAGAATTGGTTATTACGATTTCAAATCAAGTGACAGATAATACAGAACCGCTTGCAGATGCGATTGCAGAAGCAAACCTAAATATGAATGAAACCATGGTAGGCGTTAGTGCGGAAGCTTTCGTGCCTGAAGTCAAATGGGTAGTAGCCGCAGATAAAGCAACCTACAGCGCTGCAATTGCAGTGGCAGTTGCCGTACTTGCAGTTACACCGCTTACAGACACTGAAGTTTCAGATGCTGTGTCAGACTTAAACACGGCAACCATCGCTTTTAATGCATCAAAAGAAAATGGCACTAAAGTTGTTTTAGCGATTAACTTAAGAACAGCGGATAATTTTGTATTATTATCTAAAACCGGGATTGCAACAACAGGCACAACAGCCATCGTTGGTAATATCGGTGTCAGTCCAGTATCGGCATCTTATATTACAGGATTTGGCTTAACAATGGATAGTGCAAATGAATTTTCCACTTCTTCACTAGTCACAGGTCATGTATTTGCAGCTGATTATCAAGTCGGAACACCTGCTTACCTTACCACTGCAGTAGCAGATATGATGATTGCTTATAATGATGGTACAGGTAGACCAGCAGATTACACCGAACTATATACAGGCGACTTAAGTGGAAAAACATTATCTAGCGCAGTTTATATGTGGAGTAATGATGCATTAATCAATACGGACTTAACATTAGACGGGACATCTACAGATATTATGATATTCCAAATTGCAGGTACCCTTAAGATGGCAGCCAACACACAAATTATATTAACTGGTGGATTAAAAGCCGAAAATATCTTTTGGTTAGTTGCGGATACAGTCGCAATCGGTGTTGGTGCAGATTTCTCAGGGGTCATTTTGACAATGACCAATGTTAGTATGAATACCGGATCATCGATTAATGGTATGATATATGCTCAAACATCAATTTCACTTGATGCAACTGCAGTTACAAAACCATAAAAAAATAAACTGACAAGCCATAAAGCTTGTCAGTTTTTACATTTTATCAAACCCAATAGTCGCTCCATTTGGATATTTCAGCCATAATTGGCTTTAATGCATACCCTTTTTCAGTTAGACTATATTCAATTCTAACGGGTGTTTCAGGGTACACAATCCTTGAAACAATACCCAGTTGTTCTAGTTCTTTTAATCTAAATGATAATACCTTACCACTAATTTTGATTTCATTTTCTAGTTCATTAAAACGCTTAACGCCATCCATTAGTTGGTTCACAATTAAACCAGTCCACCTTTTACCTAGGACCTGAAAGGCACTTTCAAATTTTGAACAGATTGCTTTTTCCATATGTATCACCATTTTTATTATACTAGATTTCTTTGGATAAGCAAATCACTTTACATTACTAAGTTACCAATATATAATAGGTTACATAAAGTAACTTATATAAAGGAGAACTAAATAATGACACAAGATACATTAAAGATTGGTATCATCTTAGGTAGCACTAGAGATGGTAGAGTAAGCCCAGCCGTAGGCAATTGGGTAAAAGGATTAGCAGATAAAAGAACAGATGCTACATTTGAAATAGTAGACATCAAATCATTTGGATTACCGTTACTAGGTGAATCAGCAGACTTAACAGGTGTAATGGCTTGGAATGCAAAATTAGCAGAACTCGATGGGTTTATCTTCATCGTTTCTGAATACAACCATTCTATTTCTGGTGCACTTAAGAATGCACTAGACTCAGCAAGAGACCCTTGGAACAATAAAGCTGCAGGCATCGTTTCATATGGTTCAGCTGGTGGCGCAAGAGCGGCAGAACACTTAAGAACCATTTTGGGTGAACTTCAAGTTGCTGATGTGAGATCACATACTTTATTATCATTATTCGATGATTTTAATCAATCAGGTTTTAATCCAAGACCACTACATGAAGTAAACGTCAACGATATGTTGGATCAATTAACCAAATGGAGCCGTGCTTTAAAACAAGTTAGAGCGTAATGAATTTAAACAGGTCAGTTGGCCTGTTTTATTTTTGGGCATATTGTTTAAAAAAGTGATACCATACATGCTAAAATATGTACCGAAGGAAGTGAGTTTATGAGTTTTTTTGAATTCTTTGTAAAAGGCCCATATGCCAATGATTTGTCCCCGAAAGATTATGTACAAAAAGTAGAGGATGGTGAATCCATCATCCTACTGGATGTTAGATCCTATGAAGCTTATTTAAATAGCCACATCCCTGAAGCAGTGAGTTATCCATTTCAATCTTTTAATAACATTGAAAACGATTATCCAGATCGCTATCAGACTTATGTGCTTTATTGTGATGAAGGGGTATTAAGTTATAGAGCACTTGAAATCATGAAGAAAATTGGTTACCTGCATGTGTATGATTTAGGTAGCTATCAAACATGGCCATACGAAAAAGTAGAACAATAACTAAAGATTAGACGATGAGTCTAGTCTTTTTTCTCATTGTTTTTTTAAAATATAGGTGCTACTATTATATTAGTATAGACGATATCTAATTTAAAGGAGCACATATGAGTAACCGTTCTGATTCCCCAAGAGAATTACTAAGAGATTATCTAGAAATTCGGTTTTATATTAGACTTGCAGTTTCTCTATTCTGGTTAGTTTTACTGTTTATCTTTTTGCTTTATAATTTCGCAATTGGTAATTTTGGAGGGTTAGTGATTTTCTTTAGTGTATTTTTCATCATTATTTTCTCGATTACCGTTCTTGTTTTAACGTTTAGATTCATAAAAAATGCGCGTTTGAAACGAAAATACTTGAGCTCAGATTGTTATAAAATAACCAAAGTGCCATTTAAGAAAACGTATAGAATGCCTTATTACCAATATCAATTCGAGGTATTTGATAAGCTTTATAGTCACCATTTAGGGGACATGTTGTTTGATACAGTCTTAAAAGAACAAATATTTGATAACAGTGATATTTCTATTGATATCATATTGTTTCATGAGAGCGGCATTTATGTTGTCCAAACATTGGCACTCGATGGACCACTAAAAGGCAGTGCCGATGAACGTATTTGGACACCTCACTTTTATTTAGGTGTTAAGAAGACATTATCAGTTGATCACACACTTCTAAAATCTTGGAAACAAGCAAACACCCTCGTGAACCCTATCATGCAAACGGATTTACATGTTAAAAACTTGAAGAAAGTCTTGCCTAAGTATGAAATCAAAGGTGTGACAATCCTAGGTAAAAAGATGATAGATCAATCATTTTCGAATATGAATAATCACTTATTTTCGATGGATCAATTTATCGAGTATGTTTCTTCACAGCCATACCTCTATTCAGATTATGAACTGAAGGAAGCTAAAACCATCATTGAAAACACCAATCGAATCTAAACCATTGTAAGCTAGTCTTTATTTTGTGATATCATAGTCCTTGGGCGGGGATATCATGAAAAGACTAGCTTTTAAATCATTCATACTACTAAGTGTTATTTATATTGCGTTTATTGCGTTGGGATTACCAGATGCATTATTAGGATCAGCTTGGAATTTGGTCAGAGAAGACTTATCAGTTGGACTCGGTACGCTGGGTATCATGACGGTTTTTATTTATATCATGTCAATCATAGCAACCTTTAATGCACCAAGACTATTGAGACTATTTGAAACAAAATGGATTACGTTCGTATCGATTCTATTTACAGGCATCGCATTGATTCTAATGAGTCAGGTAAATGAGTTCTATCAAATGTTATTCTTTGCACTACCATTAGGGATAGGTGCAGGTGCGATTGATGTGTCATTAAACCACTATTTAGCCGTTAACTACAAGGCATCACATATGAGTTTCCTTCACTCTTTCTATGGCATTGGGGTAACATTAGGACCTACCATTATGGCTTATACACTAAAAGACGAACAATGGCGATTAGGTTATATCATCGTGGGGGCCATTTTAGTGTTTATCGCATTAACGGTTTTCTTATCGATGCCATTATGGCATAAAGAACGCCATGTGAAATCAGACCATGTGCATATCCCATTAAAAGAGATTGTTAGTAGTAGAGGTGCAATTCTATCCATGATTCTATTTTTATTATATGTCCATATTGAATCATTGCTTGGCGTTTGGATATCCAGTTATATCTACATTGAAAAAGGGGTTAGTTATAGTGTTGCTGCGTTGTTCACAACCAGTTACTATCTAGCCTTAACCCTAGGTAGATTGGTGTCTGGTATACTAGCGACTAAGTTAAAACCAAGTCTATTAATTCTTGCTGGCGAAGCATTCATTTTACTAGGTGCAGTTTTATTATTTGTTAAGCTCGATTATTGGTTTTATTTTGTTGTCGCTGGTCTTTTAGGATTTGGTTCAGGTCCGATTTATCCAAACCTAATGTTCTCTAATAATTTTCATTTCTCAAAAGAAAAATTATCTAGAATCATCAGCCTTCAAATGGTAATTGGTTATATGGGTTTTGGCTTATTAACGCCACTTGCTGGTCTATTCTTTGACCGAGTTTCAATCGCGTTTTATCCAGTCTTTTTAATAAGTGCATCATTATTGCTAGTTATACTTACAGTGAAATATTTGTATGAAAAACCAATCTTAATAATAGATCAAAAGTGATTACCTTATTTGGTAATCCTTTTTTTGATTTAAGGAAAGCCTCATTTGATTTTAAGATTATCGGGTAGGGTTATTATGTTATAATAAAGAAGAAGGATGTGTTTATATGAAAGCGCATATTGTCGTAATTGGCGGTGGTGCAAGTGGCTTGATTGCAGCAATCAGATTGAAGCAATTAAATGCCAATGTTACACTGATTGAACGTAATAATAAATTGGGTAAGAAGATACTTGCAACCGGCAATGGTCGATGCAATTTTACCAATGTACTTGCAACTGAACAAGACTATAATCGTCCAAACTTTGTCAAAGAAACCTTCGATCAGTTTGGTGTGAAAGATACAATATCTTTTTTTGAATCGTTGGGGATTATTCCGAAGACTGAAGAGTTAGGTAAGACTTATCCTTTATCTGAACAAGCGTCCTCGATGACAGATGTATTGATATATGAGGTTAAAAGATTGGGTGTAAATCTGTTACTCGAAACAAGTGTCATAGACATCAAAAAGGGTAAAACATTTAGCCTTAAACTATCCTCAGGCAAAACAATGGAAGCGGACAAAGTCATATTATCCACAGGTGGTAAGGCGATGCCTTTAAGTGGTTCTGATGGGAGTGGGTATCAATTGGCCACTAACCTAGGTCACCACATGACAGACATATTTCCAGCTCTTGTGAAACTAGAACTTGAAAGTCCGCACTTAAAACATATGGATGGTGTTAAGTTTAAAGGCGAAGCTACTTTAATCCATAACAACCATATACTTCAAGTTGAACAAGGTGACATTTTGTTTACCAAATATGGCATCTCTGGACCGACTATTTTACAACTATCTAGAAAGGCCAATGCGCTATTACTAGATTATCAAACGATATTCATCAAGGTGCAATTAATCAATGGCATCGATGAAAAACGTGTAATGGACCGCTTTTTAATGTTAGAAAGAAAAACCATAGAAGATGGACTAGTTGGTTTAATTCATAAAAAACTCATTAAGTCGGTATTAAAAGAAGTTGGTATATTCGAACATACCTTAATTAAGGATATCCCAAATAAACAGTTAAACAAATTGGTTAAACTGCTATTTGATTGGCGTTTTAAAGTCATTGGCTCAAAAGATTTTGACGATGCTCAGGTCACGGCTGGTGGCATCGTAGTAGAAGAAATTAATCCTAAAACACTTGAATCTAACTTGGTTAGAGGGTTATATTTTACAGGCGAAATCATCGATATTGATGGTTTATGTGGTGGGTACAACCTACAATGGGCTTGGAGTAGCGGATATGTCGCCGCGACACATGCAGGAGGATTAAATGATTAGACTAACCGAATTAAAGATACCTGTTCAACAGGTTAATGATCAAACAGAATTATCCATGATTAGTGCCTTGTTAAAGGATAAATATAACATTAGAGATGCTGATATCATTGAAATGTCACTCTATAAAAAAGCAATAGATGCAAGAAAAAAGGAACAAGTGTTCTATGTTTATTCTGTTGATTTGATTGTCAAAGACGAACAAAAGTTAGTCAATAGGCGATACCCAAATTTAAGTGTGGTAACCGATGAGCACTTTGACCCAATGATCACAGGCGACATCCGATTGAAACACCGCCCTGTGGTAATAGGATTTGGCCCATCTGGTATTTTTGCTAGCCTCTTACTAGCGAGACTAGGCTATAAACCAATCGTTTTAGAACGAGGGTTAGATGTCGATACAAGATCAAAATATGTCGATGACTTTTGGAAAACAGGCAACTATAGTGAATCAGCAACCATTTTGTTCGGAGAAGGCGGCGCTGGGACGTTTTCAGATGGTAAGCTAACAACTTTAATCAATGATTTTAGATGTAAGTACGTCTTACAAGCATTGGTTAATCACGGTGCTCAAAAAGAGATTTTATATTTAAATAAACCACACGTTGGCACAGACGTTTTAAAAGGGGTCATTAAAAACATCAGACAAGAAATCATTGCCTTAGGTGGTGAGGTTAGATTTTCTAACAAAGTCACAGATTTTATCATTAAAGATGGCGTCTTAAAAGGTGTCATCGTCAATGATCAAGAAAAGATTGATACAGACATCTGTTTAATGGGTATTGGTCATAGTGCTAGAGAAACATTTGAGAAACTCTATGCATCTGGATTTGAAATCAAACAAAAAGCCTTCTCAGTTGGATTGCGTGTGGAACACCCTCAATCCTTAATCAATGAGTCACAGTTTAAGAAGTTTGCGAAATACTTAAGACCGGCGGAGTATAAACTCAATTATCACAGTCCAAATGGTAGAGGCGCATATACATTCTGCATGTGCCCAGGTGGCTATGTCATGTGTGCTACCTCAGAAGATGGTGGCGTAGTCACCAACGGCATGAGTGAATCAAAGCGTGATGGCGATAATGCGAATTCTGCTGTCTTAGTTAATGTCATGCCTGAAGACTTTGGTAGTGACCACCCACTGGCTGGTATGTACTATCAAAGAGAAATCGAACAAAAAGCATATCAAATTGGTGGTAAGAATTATCATGCCCCACTTCAGTTATTAGGTGACTTCCTACAAAATAAAGTATCGACTAATATAGGGTCAGTTAAGCCTACTTATTTACCAGGGTATAAATTCGTCAATCTTGCCGATATCTTACCAGATTATGTTACAGAAACCTTGAGAGAAGCATTCCATGATTTTGATAAACGCATCCGCGGATTTGCGATGCATGATGCCATATTAACAGGTGTTGAAACGAGAAGTTCATCCCCAATTAGAATCGTCAGAAATGATGAAGGTGTATCTAACATCAAAGGCCTATATCCAATGGGTGAAGGTGCAGGGTATGCTGGTGGTATTATGTCTAGTGCCGTTGATGGCTTGAAGCAAGTCGAAAAACTTATCCAAATATATAAAATGTAAAAGAAAAGCGTCCAGTTTTGGACGCTTTTATCATACATCGGCATTGTAAATGTGTTTGAATGCTTTATGCATTCTAATTGGAAATAGTAGAATTGCAGACAATGAAATAACAGCTGCCAGTAACATGATGAATCTAAAATCTAAGTTACTATACTCAGCGACCAAACCAGCACTTAATGCACCAACAATCGCACCAATTTGCCACAATAGATTTTGAGATGCGTTGACTCTACCACGCATATGCTTTGGAATATATATTTGAGTTGCAGACATTCTAATGTTAAAGGATGTAACAGAAAGTAACCCCACAATAAAGCTAATAGTAATCATAACGAATAGCGGTGTATAAAGCAAGGTTGCCGATAATACTTCAACGGTGATATAAACACTAACTGCGATGATATAACGCTTTTTAGGTGGGTATTTAAATATATAGTGGATAAACCCACCGATGATTCTACCAATCGAACTGGCTGAGATTAATAACGAAAAATGGGTTAAATCATAGATATCACTGTTAGCAAAGTAAGGCATTCTCAATAAATCATGTGAAGCATATACAAAACTAAAACAAGCAAATAGTAAACCGATACCTAATATACCCTTTTCAACTTTGTAATACTGGAAACCTTCTTTGATATCATGAATAAACTTAAAACCAACTACTTCATTTTGGTTCAAGTGTTCAGTTACTTTGATTCTAGTCTCAAATAAGGCAGCAATGAAATATGTAATACCATTAAATAACATGAGTAGTGCAATCCCGTCTTGGATGTTTTCAATCATAAATGTTGCAACAGGGGCCATAACTGCAGCTGAGAGTGGCCAAATTAAACTGGATAATGAGTAAGCCCTTGAGTGATTTCCTTCAGAAATGGTTTCAGGAAACAAACTCATGAAAGCTAACTGGTATATGGTATCAATGATCCCAAAGAAGCTACCGATTAGTGTGAATACCAACACATCAAAATAGCCTGAATAAAGGGTAAGTGATATGAGTATAAATATGAGTGCAGAAAAGAAATCTAAACCGTATACGATTTTAACGCGACTGTGCCTGTCGACAAATGGCCCTGCAATGAACGCGGTGAGCAATCTTGGAATGATGTTCGCTACGACAAATAATGCTAAGGTTAACGGGGAACCTGTTCGTTGATAAATCATGATACCAAAAGCAACACTAGCGGCTGAATTACCGAGTGCAGATATAAACGACCCTAAAGTCAAAATTGTAAAGTTTTTTTGCCACAGCTTATTGATCATGTTATCACCGCTTGATAGTATATCACATTTATATTGTACATTGCTTCCATAATAAAACACGAATTTTTGAACGTCTAAAATGCTAGATTTCAAACATGAAACAATTTTGAAAAAAGCTATTAAAATAATGAAATATCTATGTTATAATTACTTATATGATTACATACGGGAGGAAATAACAATGGCTTTTTGTAAAAAATGTGGCAGTGAATTAGAAGAAGGACAACAAGTTTGTGGCAATTGTGGCACATCTGTATCTAGTACAAGTGTACAATCAACCTCATCAGGCGTTAATGACAATGGTGGATTTGGCTGGGGTCTATTAGGCTTCTGTTTCCCAATTGTTGGTTTAATTTTATATCTAGTATGGAGACAAGATAAACCTAATAATGCTAAAGCAGCAGGTATTGGTGCAATCATTGGCTTTGTACTTGGCTTACTCTCAAGCTTCTCACAATTAGGTGCAATGTAATATGGGATATTGTACAAAGTGTGGGGCTGAACTTAAAGATGGCCAAAGCTTCTGTACACAATGTGGCAAACCTGTAAATGACATATCTTCAAATATACCATCAAACGTGAATGACGATGGTGGGTTTTTATGGGGTTTACTAGGATTCTGTGTACCAGTAGCTGGATTAATTCTATATTTGGTATGGCAAACTGAAAGACCATTATCAGCAAAAGCAGCTGGTAAAGGTGCACTTGTTAGTGTGATTCTTAATGTGATTTTCGTAATTATTTATATCATCGCGATGATCGCTTTAGCAGCCTCTGGTGCGTTTATATTTGAACCAGGCGTTGGATACTAATCGATGCATTATTGTGATTCATGTGGTAGAAAAGTAGAAACTAGCTGTAGCTGTTTATATAAAAAAAAGATAAGTAAATTTGAAACCTATCTTGTATTTATATATTTGATGGCGGCACCAGCTGCCTTAATCACATATCAATATAATCAATATCAAAGTTTAAATTTTCCATTCATGGCTTTTGGTGCAATGGCTTTAGCACTATTACTAATTGTGTTGTCACTATTAAATGCCATCTTTAGAAAATCCTATTTGGCTTTGTTCTTTGGTTGTCACCAAATGACATCTCGTAGTTTTAAATTAAGAGACTATGTGTTCCCAATTTGTGCCAGATGTACTGGCATATATATGGGTATCTTGTTATCAGTTATTCTCGGTTATTATAATAAGCTTTATTACTTTTATCCAATCTTCATGATACCACTCATCGTTGATGGCATCATACAAAAAAAGACTAATTATAGAAGTAATCAGTTCAAACGATTTCTAACTGGCATATTATTTGGACCTGGATTTAGTCTAATTTTCTCATTCTATCATTATCTTATTTTATATCTAGCATTATGGTTAAGAACACTGTAGCAACATGAATATTATGTGCGGTAATATTTAAAAATATGTTGGTGTGATGAAAATCACGGCGAAAAAGAGCTTAGATCTTTCAATTTAAGCTCTTTTTTGTTTTTTCAAATGCGATTTGAAGTTAAAAAAATTGACAAAATATCCGTTACATGATAACCTAGTATTGAAAACTAGATATTATCGACTTTACATATATAGGGGGAATTTAATTATGAAAGTAGCAGTTATAACAGACTCAGGGGCAAACCTGCAAAAAGCATACTTAGAAGCACACAAAAATTTATTCGTTGTGCCACTAAACATTGTCATTGATGGCAAGAATTTTAAAGATCAAATCGAAGTATCAGCTAAAGAAGTGTATGAGAAACTGGATACACATCAAATCTCAACATCATTACCAGATGTAAAAGACTTAGAAGACATCATTGAAGATGTCAAAAAACAAGGATATGAGGCTATATTAGTCATCAATATTTCATCCGGATTGTCAGGCACATTTAACGCATTCAGATTGGTTTTAAATCAAGTTGAAGGCTTAGAAGTGGTTCAGTATGACACAAAAACATTAGGTGCTGGTCAAGGCTATATCGTTGAATACGCAATGGAGTTACTTGAACAAAACTTATCGGTTTCAGAAATACTACCTAAGTTAGACCAAATGAGATTTAAAGACTCAATTGCAATGTACACCATCAACACACTGAAGTATTTAAAACGTGGCGGTAGAATTGGTAAAGTTGAAGGTACGATTGGTGAATTATTACACATTAAACCAGTTGTCACAGTCAATGATGAAGGTGTCTATATTACTTTAAGCAAGGCAATTGGGATGCAACGTTCGATTCTAACCATGAAAGATATCTTGGTGAAGAAATTTGCAGGCCAAACCATTGACCTAACCGTTCACTTTGGTGACGACGAAGAAAAGGCAAGTCAACTTGGTTCAATGTTACAAAAAGCATTGAGCGTTAGAACATTGACTATTTCACCATTAACACCAGTGCTAGGTATTCATACTGGTCCACAAATGTTCGCGTTTGTCGCAAGAAAGATTTAACTAAAAATAAAAGTTTGAAGCACTCGTCTTCAAACTTTTTTTCTATATAAACGGCTCAATGATTGGTTTAATTTCATATGTAACGTCTTTTTCATCATAGGATGAATCATTCACTTTTGAACTGACGGGATATATGTTAAGTGTGTCTTTGAAAGGCTTCAATAATTGTTGTAAGAAATCTAAATCTTTATGACTTGGATCTAACCAAATCTTGGCTTCTGCTTCAGATAGTATGACAGGCATTCGGTCATGAATTTTTGACATATCACCATTCGCATTGGTGGTGATGATGGTCGTAGAAAAAAACTTTTTATCCTCATCATGCCAAATGGTATATAGCCCAGCCATGCCAAATACGCCTTTATGGGGCAAGGTGATTCTATACGCTTGTTTTGAGGTTTGTTGCGTTTGCCACTCATAAAAACCATCGGCGAGAATGACACATCTTTTGGTCTCGAAAGAACCTTTAAATGCTTTTTTATCTCTCAATGATTCAGACTTAGCATTGATCATTTGATACCCGATTTTTTTGTCTTTTGAAAAAGGTGGTACGAAGCCCCAATGGATTAAACCACATCTAAACTTTGTGCCATCGCTCAGTAAGGCAATGACCGATTGGCCAGGGGAGACATTATATCTAGGTAACTGAATGTCTTTACTGATTTCTTTGATACCATACGTTTTGTCCAAATAAATCTTTAAATCACTGACTGTGATCGCAACACTGACTCTGCCACACATATGACCACTTCCTTAAGACTATTATACTTTATGTAGTCAAATATGAATAGAATTATGACTGCCTTACCAATCGTGCTAAAGGGTTACATCCTGTAATGTTTGCTTTTAAATGTGGCTTTATTTAGGTATAATAAGAGATAGAGGAGTGATACTATGGCAAAAGATACAAAAGAAAGTTTAAGAAGTTTAAACATCTACCAGATCTTCTTAAGACAACACACAGAAGCAGGTACTTTTTTATCACTAATAAAAGACTTACCAAGAATTAAAACGTTAGGTATGGACTACATTTACCTACTACCAATTCATCCAATTGGTAAAGAAAATAGAAAAGGTTCGATTGGTAGCCCATATTCAATCAGCGATTATAGAGCAGTTAATCCGGACTTTGGTACAGAAGCGGATTTTGTGACATTGATAGAGAAAGCCAATCAAGAAGGTTTGAAAGTCATGATTGATGTGGTCTTTAACCATACATCACATGATGCTGTATTATTGAAAGAACACCCTGAATGGTATTACAGAAAAAACGGTAAACTTGCTGGTAAAGTAGGTGACTGGTGGGACATCACTGACCTTGACTTCACACATAGAGGTTTATGGGATTACTTAATTGAAACCCTCGTTAAATGGGCTAAATTAGGCGTAGATGGCTTTAGATGCGATGTTGCCCCAATGGTACCACAAGCATTTTGGTTAGAAGCACGTGAGGCGGTTAAAAAGGTTAATCCAAGCCTCATTTGGCTATCAGAAACCGTACACGGTGAATTTGTTAAATATATCAGAGACTCTGGTTTTGAAGCGATGTCAGATTCAGAGACCTTTGAAGCATTTGATATTTGTTATGACTATGACATTCATCATGATTTCTTAGGGTATGTCCAACACCATAAACCACTCAATGATTGGTTAAAAGCGATGCTTAGACAAGAATACACATTCCCAAGAAACTATGTTAAACTTAGAAATTTGGAAAATCATGACCAAGAAAGAATCGCACATTTCATAGAAAACCCAATGAAGCTACTAAACATGACAGCGACCTTATTCTTCTTAAAAGGTGCGACCATGATTTATGCAGGTCAAGAGTATGGTGTGACAAAGAGACCTGATTTATTCGAAGTCGACAAAGTGGATTTATCGAATCACAATCTAGAACTCAGAAACCTAATTCATAGAATGAGTCACTTGAAGAAAGATTCTTTATTCCAAACTGGCCTATTTAACATTCACCTTCAAGATAAAGAAGCAATTGTGATTAGTTATGAAAACAAAAATTCGATGACATTTGGTATCTTTAATGTTGGTCAAGTCAAAGGTGAAGTAGAAGTTAAGCTACCTGATGGGACATACCAAAATATCTTATATCCAAATCAAGTCGTGGTCAAAGGTGGTAGACTCACTTTAACCGATAAACCGATGGTGCTATTTGGCCTCAAACAAAATATCTAGTTTTATCTATTAGACTTATGCAGCATTGCATAGGTCTTTTTTCTATATAAAAATAAAAAACGACTCGTTTTAGGAGTCGTGTTTTCTTAGAATGGCAGGCCTAGCTGGATTTGAACCAACGATGACGGAGTCAAAGTCCGTTGCCTTACCGCTTGGCTATAGGCCTATATTCTTCGCATGGGGCGGCTAAAGGGAGTTGAACCCTCCAGTGCCGGAGCCACAATCCGGTGTGTTAACCGCTTCACCATAGCCGCCATCTATGCGCAAATATTATTATACAATATTTTTCTAAGATGTAAAGAGATAAATATAGAATTTTTTACATGAGTGCTAAAAAAGTTTTCTTTATGGGCATTATTTGGTATCATTAGATGTGGAATAAGAGGTGTTTTATTTGAAATTATTAGGTAGATTATTTTTTGGATTTCTAGTGGCGTATATTGGACTGAATGTCTATGCCCTATCCAATTTTGATATGCAAACTGCATATGTGAAGAAGTATGGTAATGAAGCAGTAGAAAATGCTGACCAAACATTCTTTAAGAGTTTATATGATTATTATTTAGATGAAAATTTGGTTGAGGTATCAGATACTTATCAAGAAACGGTACTCAATGATGAAAATGAATCAGAAGTTGTAACCTATAGCTATAATTTATACATGTTTTATGGCATTGCTGGCGGCAGAAACTTTATTAGAGTTCAAATGGATGATTTAGGTGGCTATGATTACTCAAAAGGCATTGAAGTAACATTCTATGTTGAAGGTGGAAATGCATTTACGTTATCCCTTTATGATATTTCAGACAGTTTCATGTTCGGTGCGGTAGATTTGAAGAAACTTTATTCACCAGATGGCGAAACAGAGTTTTATTATAATATCCTAGATGTTAAAGTCTATGCGTTAGGTGTAGATGATAACGGATTGAATACGAAAGTGAAATTATATGATTTTGATGGTGACGTATTCTTAGATAAAGCGGATATGCAGTTGGCTGAAGCTTTAACCACACCATTAGATCCAAATGCTGCAGATAAAGTGTATCCAACCCCTGAGTCTTTAGGCCTAACTAAAGGTGTTGCACATAACTATTTCAACGAGTTCCAATGGACCTTATGGAAGAATATGGCGATGTATGTCGTTATCATTGCGTTTTTAACGTATTTACTATTCTTTAGAAAGAAAAAGTCGTACGGTACAACCAAAGGTTCACCAGTCAGATTCAAAGAAAATCTGAACTCAAAAGTCATCGAAGAGAAAGATGAAGATTTGCCACAACAAAAATAACTATTGAAGAATTATGAAACGTGTGTTATATTAATAATGCACGTTAATTAGGGATATGGTGTCAACGGTAGCACAGCGGTCTCCAAAACCGTTAGTACGGGTTCGAATCCTGTTGTCCCTGCCATTTTACATATCAACAAGTCAAAACTTGTTTGATCATATAATTGAATCATCCATTAGAGATGCCACCGGGTATCTCGGCATATTGCATTTTATTTTACATCGTTAGGTCTTTGAAGATGTGAATTAAGATGTTTTTTTATTTTTTAATGGAGGTATTTATGACATCAATTTTTCGCTATTTTAATCCACTGGAATGGTCTATTTGGGCTATTAGTATCATCACCATGACTGTCTTTTTCTTTATATTCAATCAAACACAGTATCTTTATTTAATTGGTTCTTGGATTGGCTCAACGGCCTTAATTTTCTTATCAAAGGGTCATCCGTTTGGACAGGTATTGGTCATTATTTTTGCAGTATTTTATGGCATAATCGCTTATTCATTTTCATATTATGGGGAAATGATTACCTACTTGTTTATGACTGCACCTATTGCTTTATTGTCCCTAATCACATGGATGAATAACCCATATGAAGGTAAAATGAGTGAGGTTAAAATCAATGTCATAAAGCAGAAGGAGTATCAGCTTCTAACGCTATTGAGTTTGGTTGTAACGGCGCTATTCTATTTTATACTGGCCTATTTTGATACAAATTACTTATGGCTTAGTACACTATCCATCCTAACCAGCTTTGTTGCGGCATATCTAACCATGAGAAGAAGCATTTATTATGCCCTTGCTTATGCGGTTAACGATGTCGTATTGATCATTTTATGGGTACTTGCAAGCATCGAAGAGCCTGCCTATATGGCGTTGGTTATTTGTTTCATAGCCTTTTTAGTCCACGACATATATGGATTCATCAGTTGGCAAAAACGCTATATTCAACAAACCACATAACCTTGTACAGTTCTAAACTGTACTTTTTTTTCAAATAAGGTTTAAAATGTAGCCTAATATAGGTGCTATAATAACAGTAGATAAAAAATCAGGGAGTCTACCGATGCTAACATTTAAACAATTACAACATGACATCTCATTACCAATCTACGTTAAGACCTATTTTAGAAATGTCAAAATAGATCAGGCGACATTAGATAAGTATAAAACCCGGTTGACAAGTATGACGACTGCACCGCTTAGCTATCAATCACTCACTAAGCAATATAAAGACACTTTAGTGCAGTTATATGTCATGCTTTATAGTGCACTAGAAACTTACAATATCTATCAGTCTAAAGGCATTGGTTACGATATATTTATCGACACGATGAAGGCTTTCACGCGCTTTATGTTAGAAACCAAAAAGAAAAGTGGTATCTATCAATTTGACCGAGGATTTTGGATTTATCGACAATTATCAGCTGTTTTGTTTAGATTAGGATCTTTAGAATATGAAATTGCTACACTAGAAGGCGAAGATGTCATTAGTATTCATATTCCTTCAGATGCCTTATTGACTAAGGATGCCATTGCTGAATCCTTAAATCAATCGAAAACCTTCTTTAAAGCATACTTTAACATTGAGGGTTACCGATATTACTGTAAGTCTTGGCTATTAAGTCCAAGGTTAAAAGACGTCTTAAACCCGGATGCACGATTATTGATTTTCCAATCTTTTTTCGAAGACTACACTTTCTATGAAGATGACTTACAATGTCTTTATTGGGTATTTGATACGAGAGACCAGGATTTTTCAAAACTAAAGACAGAAACAACCTTACAAAAGAACTTAAAAGCCTACTTATTAAAAGGCAATAAGATAGGTTCTGCCAAAGCTTTTATAAAACCTTTCTAGACTGAGTCTATATATTCATCAAGAAATATGCGATAATTTAAGTGGGTGATATATATGAGAGTAGCACTAATAGCACATGATAAGAAGAAACCTGAAATCATCGAACTGGCTTTAAAATACAAACACGTATTAAAAGACCACACGTTATATGCGACAGGGACAACTGGTACCTTGGTTATGGGTGAAACACAATTACCAATCATCAGAATGAAATCTGGCCCACTTGGTGGGGACCAACAAATCGGTTCAATGGTAGCGGACCATCAGTTAGATTTGGTCATCTTTTTAAGAGACCCACTCACTGCACAACCTCATGAACCAGATGTATCGGCTTTATTGAGGTTATGTGATGTGTTTTCAATACCACTCGCAACCAATAAAACCAGCGCCGAAATCATGCTAAAAGCATTAGAGAATAAACAAATCTTTAATCGCTTCCAACAAAACAAGGTATGATATTAGACCTTACCAAAACCATTGTTGACCAAATGGCTGTCTACGATGGTGACCCTGAAGTGTCATTAAAACAAATCGCAGATATCACGCGTGATGGCTATCAAAATAGCCTATTAACCATAAACATGCACGCAGGCACGCACGTGGATGGGTTAGCGCACATGCTAGAAAACAAACCCATGATAAGCGAATACCCATTAGACCGCTTTATCGGTTTAGCACGGTATGTCAATGACAATGAAGCCTATATCAACCATGGTGAATCGATTTTGGTTGTGAACATGCAGGATAGTAGTCTAAATAAAGCGTTTGTTGAATCGATCATAAAAACAAACATCCGGATGATTGTGATTGAAAAAGATTCAATTGATCAACCGACTTATGACATACATAAATTATTGTTCTCACATGGGATCAAAAGCAGCTATGAATACGCTAGCAGAGGCCGATGTCATCCTCGCTCTCGGCACAAGATTATCCGTGTTTGGCACCTTGCCACAATATGATATCAATTACTTC
>CAKMJY010000098.1 GCA_927433595.1 uncultured Acholeplasmatales bacterium
GAACACCGATAAAAGCTGATTTGCGGGATTTAACGCCTACTCGCGATGGTATTAAAATTTACAGTAGTAATGGAAATCCAATCGCATCTACGTTAGAGGGTTTACTTCGAATTAATATGTCCGGTAGGACGTATGTTCAAATTCTTTTAACATATGGTCGAAATAAAGTCTATTTCTTAAACCTGTCAATTGATCATGGTACATCATATGTTCAATCTCTAGGTCACGTTCTCTTCTTCTATTTAAATCGAGGATAATGCCTTCTAAGGCAATCACTTCACCTAAATCGTTATAGATGGGTTTACCTTTTTCATATACCCACTTATTCTCACCTTGTTTGGTAATGATCATATATTCTTTTTCAAATTCTGTCTTATGTTTAATCACATCTACCCAAGTTTGATATAAAGATGCTTTGTAGTCTGGATGGATGATGTCGCTAAATGATACAACTTGGTTATATTCGATTTCTTCTTTGGTATACCCTGTTAATTGATAGGCACCAAGTGAGGCATAAGTCATGGTATAAGACTCGTCCATTAAACAGCGATAAGCCATCCCTGGCAGATGGTTTAAAAGGATAGAGTTGGTTTGTTCAACCGTTTTCAGTTCATGTTCTAGTGCTTTTAGGTGGTCGATGTCTTGAAAAGAAATGACATAGCCAATTGGGGTGTCATTGATGACTTTTTGATGTAGCGAGAAACTCACACTCATCCATGTCTGATTTGATTTTAGGAATCTCGTTTGACGGTTATAAAATGGGATGTCTTTGATAATCGCTTTAAAACGATTTAGTTTAATGTCTTTCTCAACACCAAATAAAAAATCAAATACTGGTTTACCTAGTATGCCTGCTTCAGCATCGTATGCAAGCATTTCTAAAGCACGGCGATTGATGGATAATATATCATAGTCTTTTGACACGACTATGATGCCCTCTGCGATAGAATTTAAGATACTTTCTTGTTCCATCTTTAATTGTTCAAATGCCAATTTATAAGGATCGTATGGCTCTAACATCGTAAAAAACGTCTTTTCATCTAGCTTGATGGCTTTGACGAAAAACGTTTTTTTTAAGGTGTGTGAATATTGGATAAACGAGATACTTTCTTCTTTAAATACTTTTGCATATTGATTGATCCAATTTAAGGTTTCTTCAGTAGGGTATGCTTCTAATGACGTGACGCTTCGACCAATGATTTGTGCTTTAGTCGAACGTGTCATGTCATGATACGTTTGGTTTGTATCTAAAAAAAGGTAATCTACCGGTGTATTATCTTCAAATAACATTTCGCAGGTTGCGAATGCCACCGAACACTCATTCATTATTTTTTTAAACACGAGTTCATTCACGCTATAAATCCTCTATTCTTTTTTGCCCAACACGTCCATTATAAGATAAATCACATTTTTTTACAATAACAAACGAAAAACCCTATTATTATAATAATAAATGGGCTTTTTGACGTGTTTTTGGTAAAATAGGTTTGGAGTGTGATACCATGCGTTTTACCTATTGTAAGGACTGTGGCACCTTATTAACAGAAACCCTAATTGGGGATGAAGGCTTAGTGCCTTATTGTGAGGTTTGCCACAAACCTCATTTTGATTATGCCCCAGTGTGTATTCTAACGATGGTCATCAATGAAGATAATGAAGTCGCGCTACTGAAACAAAATTACGTGTCTAAAGATCACTTAGTGTTTGTGGCAGGCTATTATAAACCTGGTGAGTCTGCTGAGGATACCGTTAGAAGAGAAATCTTTGAGGAAATTGGTCAAGAAGCGATTGATATTAGATTCATTAAGACTCATTATCATCCGCGTTTGGATACGTTATTTTTACTTTATATTACGACGGTCAAAAAAAGACCATTTAGATTATCCAGTGAAGTCGATGATGTCAATTGGTATCCATTACCAATCGATGAATCGCTACTGAATAAAGAAGGGGTTGCCTATATGATTTATCAGGCATATAAAGCATTATGATGAGACTAGATAAATACTTGAGCCACGCTGGTTATGGGACAAGGACTCAAGTCAAAGCATTAATCAAAAAGGGGTTAGTCAGTGTGAATGAAATCGTCATCTATAAGGATGATAAGAAGATTGATGAAACCTTAGATGAAATCATTGTCGATGGAGAAAAATCAGATTACCAAAAATTCATTTATATCATGTTACATAAACCGGATGGGGTCATCTCATCTAACTATGATCCTTATCATAAAACGACCAAGGATTTAATCCCGCTATACGATCATTATAAAACCTTCCCAGTTGGTAGATTGGATATCGATACAGAAGGTCTTTTAATCTTAACCAATGATGGGTTATTGGCGCATCAGTTGTTATCACCTAAATACCATGTCGATAAGACCTATTATGTCGAGTTTAGTGGGGATTTTAAACAAATATACTTTGAGTTATTCAAGACAGGCATTACCATTGATGATGGGTATTTATGCATGCCTTCTAAGATTGAACTGATAGATACAAACAAGGCATATTTAACCATCAAGGAAGGTAAATTCCATCAAGTCAAACGGATGTTTTTAGCTTTAGATATGACCGTAACCTATTTAAGAAGAGTGACATTTGGACCGATTAAATTAGATGAATCCTTGAAAAAAGGCAGTCATCGATTACTCACAGAATCTGAAATTAATCTTTTAAAAGTAGCCGTAAAATAAGTCATTTTCAAACCGCTTTTTCTAGCATTAAACGTTAATCTATGTTAAAATACAACAGGCAGGTGATTTTATGTGGCAGGACTTTATTCACATTTTAACGATAACCCCTTTATGGGAATTATTACTGATATTCTTTGCTAAAATTGTTGAAGTTAGTATCGGAACAATGCGTATTATTTTAATCTCAAAAGGGTACCGTAAATTAGGGACTACCTTAGCATTAGTAGAGATTATTTTATGGGTATTTATTGCCAGCGGCGTCATCAACGGTATCACTGAATCGCCTATGAAGGGGATTGTCTATAGCTTTGGGTTTGCTGCAGGGGTATTTGCTGGTTCATTGATTGAACAAAAGCTAGCCTTTGGTAAGGTGTTAATCCAAACCATTACGACCCTAGACTTTTCAAAACCAATTGCCAAACACCTTCGTGAAGAAGGATATGGTGTCACGGTGATTGAAGGTATGGGTAAAGATGAAAAACGTCAAATCTTGATGATTTATGCGAACCGTAAGAGCGCAAGAGATGTCATCAAAGGCATCAAAGACATTCATCCTAAGGCAATGATCGTCTCAAACGATGTATCCAATGTATCCGGTGGGTATATCATTCCATTTAGAAAACTACTCAAATAGAGCACGAAATCGTGCTCTTTTTTTTATTTATTAGGAAAGTTCGTCTTTTATTGTTCGCTCTCAGAACGTTGACTAAAATGTTTTTATATAAATTCACCAAATGTCTGGGATAAACCACCTTTTTAAGTGGAATTATATATAATTAAATATTCTCATAAAATGTATAAATAATGGTGTTTTTATGGTATAATATAAGTGAGAAAGGAGGACGCCATTATGCCATATAAAGCACTTAAATCAAGACTCTATTTAGAAGATCACCAACACCAGTTTTTAGTATCTTTAATGCGTGCTTCAAAGAGTCTTTATAATCAAGCACTCTATAATGTTAGACAACACTTTCTAAAAACGAATGAATACCTATCTTATAACGATAACTATAAGTTACTGAAAGATAGCGAACATTATCGTTATTTGAGTACCACCCAAGCTCAAATGGTCATTCGTAAAGCCGATGAAGCGATGAAAGGTTTCTTTGGATCCTTGAAAGCGAAACTTAAACATAGAATCAGTCTACCAAGATAGTTTCGAAGTTGATCTGACTCATAATAAAGATGTAATGCCCTAAAAGGTGTGCGTTCTAAAATTTGCTTTAAGAATATAAC
>CAKMJY010000099.1 GCA_927433595.1 uncultured Acholeplasmatales bacterium
GTGAGCGTTTAAAATAGCACGTCTCATATAAAGTGAAAACCTCTAGCACCAAGTTTTGGCTATCTAGAGGTTTCTTTCATTTTAAATTGTGTCTTGATGTTGTTATCCCACGGTAATAAATGTGCCATCATCTTAAATTTATCGTTTAATTTGACTGGGTCTTGATAGTCACTTTCAAAGATCTGAATCTTATATAGGTTTTCAAATAGGTACTCTAAGTACTTATTTGTGTCTAGTCCGTTTGTTTTTGCTGTTTGAATGATACTCATATAGATGCTTGATGCTTCTGCACCTTTTTCAGTATTAGAGAATAAGAAGTTCTTTCGGTTAATAACGAAAGGCTTAATACCTCGCTCAGCTAAGTTATTGTCAATCGGTATATGACCGTCGCTTAAATAAGTCATTAGTTCGACTTTGTTTTTTAAACTATAGTTAACCGCCTTACCAGTCACCGAAGTCGGTGAATAGTTTAGGCTAGCTAAATGATTAAAATATGCTTCTAATTTACTTCGGTACTCTGCTGTATTTCTTCTTAGATGAATATCATTTGCACTAAGCTTGTCTTCTCTAAAGAGGCGCTCAGCATTAAAAATATCATCAATCAAGTTGATAATTGTTTTAATCTTGGGGTCATTGTTTGCTTTAAAGATATCGAAAAACTTACGTCTGGCATGAACGAAACATTTTTGTAAGGTCACATTCGGGATATGATTATACCCCGCATAGTCATCAACGACCAAATAGCCCTTGTAGTCTTTTAAGAACGCTTTTGGCCAAGCGCCTGATCTTGAATACCGATACTCATAAAGATAAATCGGTAGGTCCGTCATTGATGTGGTATATAACCACATGTAACATTTCTCTTTTGACTGCTTACCTGAAACGTTTATTACTTTAAGTGTGGTCTCATCGGCATGAAGGACTTTGTTTTGATTATGGATAAGCAAGTGCTTCAAATAGACATACATTGGGTATAGGACTGCTGCACCCTTGATTAGATAATTCGATAAGTTCACCCTAGACAGTGGTAAGCCCGTACTTAAAAAAGCACTTTCTTGTCTGTAAAGTGGGGTGCCCATTAGATATTTTTCATTCGCGATATATGAAACTAGTGATGGGGTTGCTACTGAGTTGTTAAAACAGAAATCCCTTGGTTCGGTTATTAATGTGTTTGTTTCTACTTGCTTAAGGGTTAAATAGACGTGCTTATCGACTTGAACATCCAGTGAAACGTGCACTTTGTAGGTCACGTCTTGGCTCACTTTTTCAAAGGTGCCTGTTGAACCCTTAGATGGGTCGTGGACGATGGTGTTTGTAACGAATTTTTCAAAGTCTATCTCAGAGTGATTCTTTGACTTTGTTTTCTTTGGATGACTTGTTTTTATGGACTCTAATTCACTATCTAGTGTGGTGCTTGATAGTGCCTCAGCTTCATTATAATTAAATAAGTTATGTTCTTCTGGATCAATTGTCTCAGCCTTTGGCTTGAAGGTTCTTGCGTTTTTCATAGCGATGACTAATGATAAATGCGCTATTTTTTCTTCTTGTTCTTTAATGATTTTGATTAAATTCTCACGACTTAAATCATCATATTTCGCCATAAACTCACCCTTTTTCATCTACCTTTATTATACCATATTTAAGTGGTTTTGTATAGAGAAAAAGGCTTATTCAAGCCGTTTTTAGTAAGAATATTTTTGTGGTTTGTGTGCACTTTTTTGAATGACATCAAGCCCATCTAATAACCAAAGAAGCTGTCTTTGATCAATTAATTGACTATCCATTTTCTTTGGCCATAAGAACTTATCCCCATGAGTCCTTTTATAATAAACCCATACGCCGGTATCATCAATCTCTAATACTTTGATGACTACTCGCGAGCGCCCACAAAAGAGATATAAATTATGCGTGGTTAAGTTTATCTCTGGGAAGTTAACCTGTAGCACTGATAGTAGACCATCTGCTTGTTTTCTCATGTCAGTATACCCCGGGACTATATAGATATTCTTAATGTGCGTTAGATCAATCATGATTTAAGTGCTTCTAGTAAATCACTTAAGTCATCCAGAGAGACACTTACTGAGTGTCCACTTAGTTTAAATGAAATCTCTCTTGTTTTAATCAGTTCCGTCACGTTGATGAGTGGAGATTTGTTTGATGAATCTTCCTTCGTCGTTTTAAGCCACTTATGAATCACCGAAATTGAAATACCGTGTTTGATTGAAATTGATTTAACGCTTAATCCACTTAGTCGTTCTTTTATAATCTTATTTTTGAATGTTTGATCGTATGCTTTTGCCATATCATTTACCACCTTATCTTTTTATAGATATTGTAGTATTTGTCAAACATCATTGGAAGAACGGGTTATTTTAAACGCTCACA
>CAKMJY010000100.1 GCA_927433595.1 uncultured Acholeplasmatales bacterium
TATAATTAATCAAGCTGGTGATAGAATGATTTATACTTTAGATAAGCTTAAAAATGAGATAGCCAATCATGGCATTGATATTGAAATTGATTATAAAGATCACTTACAACATCAAACACTAATGCTATTTTTTTCATGTGTTCTCCTCTAGATTTTCTTGATAATATATACAATACTTCTTCCCGTTGACCCCTGCGATACAAAACTCATGATCAAAAACATAATCTAATATGCCTTTATCCATGATTTCATCTGGTGTGCCTTCTTTGATGATCTTACCATCTTTCATAGCGATGATATGATCTGAGAAGGTGGCAGCGAAATTGATATCGTGCAATACGATCATGACGGTTTTACCTAGTTTCTTGACTAGGTCTTGTAAGATGAGCATCATATCGACTGAATAACGCATATCTAGATTATTGAGTGGTTCATCTAATAATACATATTTTGTATCTTGGGCAACAATCATCGCGATGTAGGCGCGTTGTTTTTGCCCACCAGATAGATGATTGATGTTTTTATGTTCCACTTCTTTTAATCTTAGGAATGCAATAGCCTCATCGATTTTCGCGTCATCTTCCTTGGTTAAATTGCCTTTAGAGTGTGGCCATCTACCGAAGGTCACGAGCTCTCTAACGGTTAAGTTTACTTGGATTTGGTTGGTTTGTTTTAAGATAGCTATCGCCTTGGCAAAGACATTGGGCTTTATTTTTGAAATATTTTCCCCATCTAGAAAAACCTCACCGCTATCTGAAGTAATGAGTTTGGATAAAATCCCTAGAAGCGTGGATTTACCTGCACCGTTTGGGCCAATTAAAGCCGTCACAGCGTGGTCCTTGATGGTCAGATTAACATCATCTAGGACGACCAAATCACCATACTTCTTATGCACTTTTTTTATTTCAATCATGATTTTTTGTCCTTTCTCATCAAGATATAAATCATATAGATACCACCAATTAAATTTATTAAAACAGACAGTGATGTGTTTAATTCTAGCACTTGTAAAATAAACTGTCCAAGGACTAAGAAAACAACGCCAATCAAAGAGGCCAAGATGAATAGTGGTTTATGGTTATCTTTTTTCAAGATTTCTCTTGCAAGATTTACCGTAATTAACCCTAAAAACATCAATGGACCAACCAGTGCTGTTGAAACAGAAATCAAGATGGCAATCCATATTAAGCTTCTATTTTGTATACCTAAATAGTCAACACCTAAGCTCTTGGCTTGGTCTTCACCTAAGTTCATGACATCATAGTATTTTAAATCTCTAAACATAAAGATTACGACAACCACCATAATCGGTAGTGCTAATGTCCATAAAATATCGGTGTTCATGTTGGTTAAGCTTGCAAGCGTTCTAGATTGAACCACTAAGAAATCGTCCGGATCGATGACTCGGTTCAAAAACGAGGTCAAGCTTGACATTAAAGTTCTAAATACTAAGCCCACTAATAATAGTAATGCTAGGTTATTTTTCCCTTTCCTTAGGATAAACCCATATAGTAACATAGAGGTTAAAACCATTAAGGTAGACGTTAAAATAAAATTATAATAAGGGTTCGATATTAAGTCGGTTTGACTACCAAATATAAAGACAATCAAGGTTTGTGATAACACAAACGTTGAATCAAACCCGATCACAGATGGGGTTAAGATTCTATTTTGAGTCATCGTTTGAAAAGTCAGTCCTGTGATACTCATCGATAGTGCAACGATGATCATCGCAACGACTCTTGAACTTCTTCTTGTTAAACCTCTTTCTAGCTGTCCAATCGTGATGACGTCTATCCCGATTAGCCAGTATGTCATGTATAAGGTAACCGCAACGACTGCAACTAGCCCTAATATAAACATTGGTTTATAGGTTTTATTTCGCATATTTGACCCTCCTATATATTAAGTATAAGAAGACCATACTACCAATAACACCCATAGTAAGTGATACAGGGATTTCATATGGGAATATGATCACCCTTGAAATGATGTCTGCAAGCAACACAAACACACTCCCAAATAAAACAACATCCCAAGCGGTCTTTTTAACGTTATCCCCATAGTATATGGATACTAGGTTGGGGACGACTAGCCCAATGAATGGGATATTGCCAACCACAACAAATATGGCTGCAGTCACCATTGAAATGACGACAAGCCCAATGATCATGGTTCTTTTATAATTCACACCTAAATTCTTAGCGAAATCCTCACCCAGTCCAACGATGTTGAACTGAACCATATAGATAAACGCTAATATAATCGGGATGATAGTCACATATAACAATTCATAATTTCCTGCAATCTTTGTGGTAAAACTGCCTAAACCCAAGGTATCCACAAACTGTGTTGCCTGAAACTGGTACGCAATGAATGAGACAATCGCAGATACGATAGAACCAAACATCATCCCTATCAAAGGCACATAAATATCATTCTTGAATTTGATTCTTTGCAAGATGGATATAAAGACAAAACTACCTAACACGGCAAACAGAAAAGCAAAGCTTAATTTAAAGGTCATAGATAGCGTGCCAAACGCTAGATATGCGATTAAAATCCCTAATTGTGCTGAGTCAGTAACGCCAACCACAGACGGGGAAATAAACTTGTTTTTACTGATAGTTTGTAAGATTAACCCACTGATGGATAACCCAACAGCCGTTAATACGATTGAGATCGTTCTAGGCACTCTAGAGGTCCAGATTAAAAACCACGTTGCTTGATCAAATTGTAAGACACTTAATAAATCTATATCGGCCACACCAATGGATATGGATATGAATATGAGTAAGATAAAGGCAACAATTAAAACTAACCTTTTCCGCATTTAAAAAACCACCTTATTGAATACTAAACCTATTATATTTTTTATAACCTGCTATTGCAAAAGATATACTAAAGTTTATAAATAATAAGAAAAACCGCTTTAAATAAGAAAAAATCCCCTTAATCGGTATCGCCTACTATCCGTAGTCGATTGTTTCCGATATGGGGATTCTGATTATTGTTCAGATTTCCTAGCTTGAAGTTCATTCAAGCGTTCTTTTAAATTCTCTAATTCTTGTCTCATGATTTCACATTCACAGTTTGTATCATAAATGCGTTTATTATCGATTGATATGAACCGCATTGGGTTACCAACGACAACACTGTTATTGGGAATATCTTGTTTAACCATCGAGTTCGCACCGATGATTGAGTTATCACCTATCGTGATGTTGCCAACTAATACGCTGTTGGCATAAATGGTAACATGGTTGCCGATGTTAGGGTGTCTGTTACCAGTCGATTTGACGGAGTTACTGCCAAGGGTTACCCCGTGGAATATCACCACGTAATCTTTAATGACAGCTGTTTGTCCAATCACAACCCCTGCACCATGGTCAATGAATAGACCCTTACCAATTTGTGCACCTGGGTGAATATCGATGTTGGTAAATGTTCTGCCCATATTTGAAATGATTCTTGCAAGACCAGTCCATTTGATTTTGTTAAAGAAATGCGCGACTCTATAATACATTAAAGCATGCACACCTGGATAGCTTAACAGGATGGTCAGCTTTGAAGGGGCAGACGGGTCGTTCTTTTTGGCTGCCGCTAAGGTTAATCTTAATTGTTTAAAAAACATAGTGTTATTCGAATATCCCGGTTGAGAGATACCTTTCTCCAGAATCTGGTAGGATGATGATAAATCGTTTATTATGATATGATGCTTCTTTGGCAAGCTTCACCGCAGCCATGATGGCTGCACCAGATGAAATGCCTAAGAAGATACCCTCTGTCTTTGCGACCAACTTGGTCATATAAATGGCTTCATCATTGGTAACCGTAACGATTTTATCAATGACTTTAACATTTAAGACATCCGGAATAAAGCCTGCACCTATGCCTTGAATGCGGTGTGACCCTGGTTTACCACCTGAAATAACAGGTGAATCTGCAGGTTCTACGGCTACAATTTCAACGTTTGGTAAGACTTCTTTTAATTTTTCACCGACACCGGTGATCGTGCCACCTGTACCGACCCCTGCGACAAAGACATCGAACTGACCATCGGTATCTTCGATGATTTCAACAGCCGTTGTTTTTTTATGCATACGGGCATTGGCCAAACTTTTAAATTGTTGAGGCATGATATAGTTTGGATTTGCTTTTAATAAGCCTTCTGCATAGGCAATGCTACCTTTCATGCCCATTGGACCTTCAGTGAGTATCACTTCAGCACCCAAAGCTTTGATGGTCATGACACGTTCTTTTGTCACGGTTTCAGGCATGATGATGATGAGTTTTATTCCTCTAGACGCACAAATAAATGCTAAACCAATACCAGTATTACCTGAGGTCGGTTCAACAATCACTGTATCCGATTTTAAAAGACCTCTTTCTTCTAAGTCTTCAACTAACGCTTTTGCTAGTCTATCTTTGACCGAAGACAATGGGTTAAAGCGTTCCACTTTTCCAATCAGTTCAGCATTTATATTTAATGTTTGTTCTAAACGTTTTAATCGAACGAGTGGGGTATGTCCAACTAATTCGCCGTAATTTTGAGCTATTCTCATAGAAATAACCTCTTTTCCTCTTCTATTTTATATGAATTATGTATTTTATACAAACGATTATGCAAATGAAAACACTTTTAGTTTGAATTAGGGTTTTTCGTTGGTGATAACCCCATATTTATAATATAATGCTTTTAGGAGTTGATACTATGAAAATCGAGCGATTTACTTTAGGTGATATCCGTTCAAACTGCTATATTATATCTGAAAAAGGCCATGCCATTGTCGTTGACCCAGGCTTTGACAGTGATAAAGTAAAAGCATATTTAACGACAAATGACTTAACAATCGATGTCATTTATGCGACCCATGGACACTTTGATCACATTGGTGGCATCAATGCCTTAAAAGATTTATACCCAAATGCGCTTGTCGTCGCACCACTCAATGACCGTGTTTTCTTCGATCATACCCAAGGCATATCCAGACTACCCTATACCGTGCATGTTGATTATTATGTCAAACCGGATGAAACCTATAGCATAAAACTGGGTGATACTACCTTTTATGTCATCCATACACCTGGACATTCACCAGGTGGTACGTGTTTATATAGTCAAGGTATATTAATATCGGGTGATACACTATTTAGAGAAACCGTTGGCAGAACCGATCTTTACATGAGTTCTTTTGAACAAATCAAAGATAGTATCTTAAGAAAACTATATATTTTGCCAGAAGACACGGTTTGTTACCCTGGTCATGGATTAACCACGACCATTGGTCATGAAATGCGTTATAATGCTTTTGTAAGAAAATAATCATTTTACGACATTTTGCTTTATAATGTTATTAGGTATAAACATGAAAACAGTTGAACGCTTTTTAAATTCAAAACTCTATATTAGTATGATTGTCATACTGGCTGGCATTACCTTTGTCGCAAGAGGCCCTTATCAAGACTTGAACACGTATTTAACGATGTTCTTTTTAGTCACGTTTTCATTACTGTTAATTCTATTTAAAAATACTCTTTATACCTTGCCGATTGCATTCGCTTTAATCTATACCTATAATACAAAAAATCCTAGTTTAGAGACCATCTCTGAATTCAATATCATCTATATGATTGTGATCTTTGTCTTAGGTGGGTTAATCATCCATTTTATAAGATTTAGACCGAAACCGAAGAAAGGTATTTTAAGTTATGCCTATATATGGTTTGCGGTGGCTTATTTAATCCCGCTATTATATCGACCTTTTACTTGGACACTATTTCAGTTATCCATCATCGGGTTAATCTACTTTTTAATCTATTTATTTTATATCTCCACCACCAGTGGTAATAAACATTATGCCTTATGGGTACTATTTGGATTTTCACTGCTTTTGGTATTTGAAATGGGGTATCACATTGGCCTGGGATTCTTCACGGAAAACCTCGAACTCACGCTGCGAGAACGCGTATCTTTAGGGATGCGTTCGAGTTGGTATAATGGGGATTTCGGTTGGGCCAATATCAATGATGTTGCGATCCACATCACCTTATTATTTGGGGCTCAATTTTATTACATCATTAAATACAAAAAACAAATTTGGTTTTGGATATTCCCCATTTTAACTGGCTTTATCATCTTACTGTCCGCTTCACGTGGTGGGTATATTTCGATGGCATTATCGATCTTAATTTATACGATTTTAGTATTAAGGCATGTCGATAAATGGGGCTTTGTGAATTTCATCATCATGGTGATAACCGTATCAGTGGCGTCTTACTTTATATTACCTGTATTTGAAGAGGCATTTGAAATTGCCATTCAAGGTGGTTTTGATGACCTAGATCAGTTTTCATCCTCGAGAATCACATTATATAAACATGCATTAGAGATATTTAAAGATTATCCGCTATTTGGTGGTGGCTGGGAAGCGATGACCGATATTGGTAATCCAGACCGCATCCAAGTGTTCCATTCAACGATATTCCATACACTAGCCGTCATGGGTAGTTTTGGGTTGATTGCGCTTGGCTACTACTTCTTTATCAGCTTTAAGTATTTGCTTTCCAATAGAACCTTAATTAAGACATTGATGTTTGTCGGTATTTTAATCTCACAAATACATGGCTTATATGATAATACGATGTTTATGTTAATTTATACTTTGGCAACCATCTTCATCTTTGTGTTACTTGAAAACGAAATAGAAAAGGCAGACGGAAATTAATCCATCTGCCATTTTTTTTAGTCGTTTGCACGTAATGCTTCAACTGGGTTTTTCTTAGCCGCTAGTGAGGCTGGGAATAAACCTGCAATGAAGGTAAGTGATATCGATACCAATACCATATAGAAGACATGCATGAACGTGAGTTGCATGATATCTTTCATTTGTGGGTTTAGGTTATAAACAATCGCATTGATTGGGAAACTTAAGATAAAGGTAATCAGTGACCCCAATAAACCTGCCGTTAGACCAATTAAGAAGGTTTCTGAATTGAAGACGCGTTTGACGTCTTTTTTTCTCGCACCTAATGCCCTTAATACCCCAATTTCTTGGGTACGTTCAATGACAGATACATACGTGATGATCCCGATCATAATCGAGGATACTACCAATGAGATACCTGCAAAAATAACCAGTACAATTGAAATCATATTGACGACACTACCTAACGCAGACCCAATCGTTTCTGCTAAATCGAGATAAACGATTTTGTCTTCTGCTAAGGCGTCATCGTTATAAGCATCTAAGACATCTAAGATGCCTTCTTTGGC